>NZ_JBWKNI010000019.1:0-106197 GCF_059415485.1 Caulobacter sp. GW821-FHT10C03
GGCCTGCTGGCCGGCTGGATCCTGTTCGCCATGTTCCTGACCGGCACGGCCAGCTACTTCCGCCCCGAGATCACCCAATGGATGCAGCCGGAACTGCGCTCGGCCTCTGTGCTTGCCGAGCAGGCCGCCCAGGCGGCGATCGCCCACATGCAGGCGACCACACCCGACGACCAGCAGTGGTTCATCTACCTGCCCGACGACCGCACGGCCGTGACCCGGGTGTTCGCCCGCGCCAAGCCCAATCCCGAAAAGCCGCCGGCCCGCCGCCCCGAACTGAAGCTGGACCCGGCCACCGGCCAGGCGCTGGAGGCGCGCGACACGCGCGGCGGCGAGCACTTCTATCGCTTCCACTTCCAGCTCCAGCTGCCGCATCCCTGGGGACGCTGGCTGGCCGGGATCTGCGCGATGTTCATGCTGACGGCGATCATCTCGGGCGTGATCACCCACAAGCGCATCTTCGTGGACTTCTTCACCCTGCGCTGGCGCAAGGGCCAGCGCAGCTGGCTGGATGCGCACAACGCCTCTGCGGTGCTGGCCCTGCCGTTCCACGCCATGATCACCTACACCGGCCTGATCACGCTGGTGGCGATGTACATGCCCTGGCCGGTGAAGGCCAATTTCGACAAGCCCGACGCCTTCACGGCCGCCGCCTATGGCGCGCCGGCCGAGGCCAAGGCTTCGGGAACGCCGGCGCCGCTGCTGCCGGTCGGTCCGATGATCCAGGCGGCCGGACGGGCCTGGAGCGGCGACGCTCCCCGCACCGTGGTCATCCGCAATCCGGGCGACGCGGCTTCAACCGTCACCCTGCTGCGCGCCACCGAGGGCCGGCTGAATGCGCGGCCGGACTCGATCACCTTCTCCGGCGCCACGGGTCAGGAGCTGTCACGTTCGCCATCGCCCGGCCCGGCGATCGCCACGGCCGGCGTCATGCTGGGCCTGCACCTGGGCCATTTCGCCGGCCCCGCCCTGCGCTGGGTGTATTTCGTGCTCGGACTGACCGGCGCGGCCATGGTCGGGACGGGCCTCGTCCTCTGGGTGGTCAAGCGCCGCAAGCCGAACGCCGCCCCGTTCTTCGGGCTAAGGCTGGTGGAACGGCTGAACATCGGCGCCATCGCCTGCCTGCCCAGCGGCATGGCCGCCTATCTGCTGGCCAATCGCCTGATCCCCGCAGATCTGCCCGGCCGCGCGGAACTGGAGGTCAAGGCGATGTTCTGGACTTGGTTCGGCCTGGCCGTGGTCTCGCTGCTGCGTCCAGCCCGCCGCGCCTGGATCGAGACCCTGAGCCTGGCGACGCTGGCTTTCGCCGCCCTGCCGGTGGTCAACGCCGTGACCACCGATCGCGGACTGGTCGCCAGCCTGCGCACCGGCGACTGGCTGTTCGCCGGCTTCGATCTGGCCATGCTGGCCATCGCCGCGCTGTGCGGGCTGGCCTCCTTCAAGGCCTCGCGCAAACCGCAGCCACCCAAGCGTAAGGCGTCCATCCGCGCGCCCGCGACGGCCGGTCCTGCGCCAGCGCCGGTCAAGGAGGGCGTCGATGCCCTTTGAAAGCGGCCTGATCAGCTTCGCGGCGTTCACCTGCATGGCCCTAGCCATGAAGAAGCATGGAAGCAGTCTGGCCTGGAAGTCCCTGCCCTCGCAGCGCGTGCTGCGGATCCTGGGTTGGGTGCTGCTAGCGTTGGCGGCCACGACCGCCGTGGCTCGGTTGGGCGCGCCGCTCGGCGTCACCACCTGGGTCGGCCAGATGTGCGTGGCCGCGTCGCTGCTGGTGCTTCTGCTGTCGTGGTGGCCAAGGCTGGCGGCGATCCTAGCCGGCAGCGCCTTTGTCGTCGCCGTCTTCTTGGCGCTCCTTTGATCGGGAAGACCTAGCTTCGTGCTAAGAATGCAACGCCATGAAAACACGCCCGGCTGATCATGATTCCAGAGGGGCGTAGTAACTGGTCTACGCTGCGCCATAAGAAGAACTTAGCTCACCTCCAAGAACTGGACGCTCAAACACTGCGCCAACGCCGCCGGCATGGCTTTTCCACCCTTGACCGGCGCCTCATCGGCGCGGTCTGGATCACGGATAAGAATGCAACCGCAGCGTCGCGTGAGCTATTCGCCTCCGGTCGCGGTCGTCACGCTTTCGATCGCGGTCACCGTCGGCGCACTGGGGAAGATATGTCAGCGGCATAGACTGAAGGGCCGCCTTTGCGCCGCCGTTCTGCTGGCGGCCTCAACGATAAGGATGCCGACGCGGGGTGAAGGTCCACGCCCCGTTGGCCACGGGCTCGACGGGGCAGCATTGACCACTATGAAGGCCAGGGCTGAGCGGTCGCCAAGCGCACTTCCCAGATGATCGCGCTCGGCGTGGATGTCGCTAGCGCCGTGTCGAAATGGAGCCTGGCCTCACTAATCTGAGGGAATGAGTCTGAGGGAATGGCTGCTTTGGACAGAGTCCTTGAAAAGGCGCTGTCGCAGAACCGTTATGATTGCTCGGTATCAGCGCCGCCGTGCCGCCCGAACCCAAATCCAACGTCGAGCGCCTCGTCCATGACGAGGAGCCCCTGCTACGGGCCTATCTGCGCCGGCGCCTGCGGGGCGCGGACGACGTGGACGACTATGTCCAGGAGGTCTACGCCCGCGTCCTGGCCACCCCGCCGGCCGAGCCGGTGCGATCCTGGCAAGGCATGCTTCGCCGCATCGCCTCCAACCTGATCATCGATGGCGCGCGCAACGCCCGCCGGCAGGGGAGCAAGGCTCAGGTCAGCCTGGACGACGGCTGGGACCTTGGCGACGACCGTCCGTCGGCCGAGGATTCGGTGATCGCCCGCGAACGGCTGTCGAGCGTCATCGCCACCCTGCAGCAGGCCTCGCCGGTCGCGCGGAGCGTCTTCCTGCTGGTCCGCGTGGACGGCCTGACCCACAAGGAGGCCGCCGAGCGGCTGGGCCTTGAGCCTAAGGTCGCCTCGCGCCACGTCGAGCGCGTGCTGCTCTTGATTTCGCGCCGGCTCGCGGAGAGCTTCCAGCCGTGACCGCCGCCCCCGCCGACACCCTGACCTCCACTGAAGAACGCATCCTCGAGGAGGCGACGCGCTGGTTCGTTCGCACCCGGTCAGAAGCCCTGTCGGACACCGAGCGCGCGGAACTGCTGGCCTGGCTGCAAGTCGCCCCCCAACACGCAGCCGCGATGGACCTGGTCTCCCGATCCTGGACGGCGTCGGAAAAGGCCGGGCGCTCCGAAGCCCTGGGGCCGGCCCTGCTGCGGGCGCGGCGGCTGCGCGACAGCCGGGCCGCCCGCCCGCGAGCGCGGTTCAGGGCCTGGGCGCGCGCGACGGCGCTCGCCGGTGCGTCCCTGGCGACGCTCGCAGTCACGGCCGTGGTCATGACCACCAGCCGGCAAACCTACGTCACCCCGCGCGGCGAACAGCTGAACGCCGTGCTGCCGGACGGCACCCGCGTACGGCTAGACGCGGCGACCCGCCTGGAGGTGCGCTACGGCCCCCTCGCCCGTGAAGTAAGGCTGGTGAGCGGCGAAGCGGCGTTCGACGTCGGCCACGACCACTGGAGCGCGCGCGCCTGGCGGCCGTTCCGGGTGAGCGCGGGGCCGATGGAGGTCTGGGACCAAGGCACGCGCTTCACCATCCGCCGGCGAGACGACGACCTTCGCGTGGTGCTGGTGCAGGGCGGCGTCGAGCTTCGCGATCCCGCCGCCGGCGCCGTACGCGCCCGCCTGCGCCCCGGCCAGGCCGCCGCGGTCACGCCCGACGCCCGGGTGACCGTGTCGCAGGTCGACCTGGCCTCCGCCCTCGCCTGGCAGCGCGGCGAGCTGGTGCTGAAGGGAACCTCGCTGGCCTCGGCCCTGGCCGAGTTCAGCGCCAGGACCCAGACTAGCTTCGACGTCGATCCCGCGATCGGCGGCAGGACGGTCAGCGGCGTCTACCGCGTCAACGACCCCGTCGGCTTCCTCAACGCCGTCGCCCTGCTTCACCCGATCAGCTGGCGCGAGACCGGCCCCGGGCGCTTCGAGATCCGGGCGCTCGACGCTCACCGCCCCTGATCCCGCCCTCGCCTTTCGTGAAATTTTCGCGACAGCGCGGATAACAGCGTTCGCCGTCGTCAACCCCTGCGACCGCCGGAGCGCTCTCGCCTCCGCACTTCGCTTTCGGGGACGACAAGATGAATTCACGCAACATCAAGGGCGCGCTTCTTCTATCGAGCTGCGCCTGGCTGGCCGCCGCCAACCCGGCGGCCGCCCAGGCGACGCAGATCCGCGCGACCGGCTTCAGCATCCCGTCGCAGGACCTGGGCGCGGCGCTGACCAGGCTGGCCCATCTGTCCGGCCGCAACATCCTGTTCACGCCGGAGCTGGTGCAGGGCGCGCGTTCCTCGGCGGTGCAGAACGCCGCCAGTTTCGACGCGGCGATCCACGGCATGCTCGCGGGCACGGGCCTGGTCGGGGTGAGATCGGGCGGCACGGTGGTGATCCAGCGCCAGCCGCGCGCCATCCTGCAGAAGACCGCCCTCGCCTCGCCCGCAGCCGCCGAACCGTCGGAGCCGGCGCCGCTCGCGGAGGCCAGCCCGGAAACCAGCCAGGTCGAGACCATCGTGGTCACCGCCCAGAAGCGCGAGCAGAGCGCCATGGACGTGCCGATCGCCTTGACGGCCTATTCCGGCGCCACGCTCGACAAGCTGGGCATCCAGGAATTCGAGGAGTTGGGCCAGTTCGTGCCGGGCTTCGACGTGCAGAACCAGTCGCCGAACAATCCGGGCTTCGTCATCCGCGGCATCACCTCGGGCGCCGGCGAGGCGACGTTCGAGCCGCGGGTCTCGGTCTACCAGGACGGGGTGTCGATCTCGAAGTCGCGCGGCGCCTATGTCGAGCTGTTCGACCTGGAGCGGGTCGAGGTGGCCAAGGGGCCGCAGTCCACCCTGTACGGCCGCGGCGCGCTCATCGGGGCGGTCAACGTCATCCAGGCCAAGGCCAGGCCCGCTTTCGACGCTAGCGCCAAGATGGAGGTCGGGACCTACAACTATGGCCTCGTCGAAGGGATGATCAACGCGCCGCTCACCGACACTCTTGCCGTTCGCCTCTCCGGGCGCGTCAAAGTCCGCGACGGCTATGTGAAGAACCTGCTGGGCGGCGAAGACTTCAACTCCACCGACACCGCCGCCGCGCGCCTGGCCTTGGCCTGGACGCCTGGTGACCGCTTCAAGTTCGACGTGCTCTACAGCTACGAGCAGGACCACCCGTCGGGCACTTCGTTCAAGTCGCTGACCTATGCGCCTACCGACCCGACGACCGGTGCGGTGATCGGCGGTCTCGGGCGCAATTCGGGCGCGGCCCTGTCGACCATCCCGGGCTTCGAGAACGACCAGAAGCTGGGCGTGGCCCGTCGCCTGTGGAGCCTGACGGGGCTGGCCAGCTACAGGCTGAGCGACAGCCTGACCTTGAGCTCGACCTCGGCCTATCGCTACTTCACCGCCGAGGAGGTGCTGGATCCGGACGGCTTCTCGCTGCCGATGCTGGTTTCGGCCGAGGACGCCCAAGGCAAGTCGGCCAGCCAGGAACTGCGCTTCAACTACGACGGCGGCGGCAAGATCACCGCCTTCGCCGGCGGCAGCTTCTTCTGGGAGGACGGCTCGCAGCGCGGAGTGCTGGGGGTCAACGAGAAGATCGCCTATCTCTTCCTGACCGGCAGGCTGACCGCCCCCAACGCCCTGTCGATGACCACGATCAACGCGCTGTCGTCGCTGGCTGCCCTGCCCTCCAGCCGCACCGAGGAATACACTGACTCCGGCAAGACCAGGTCGTACGACCTCTATGGCGACGTCACCTGGCGCGTCACCGACCGGCTCGAGCTGGCCGGGGGCCTGCGCTACACCTACGACGACAAGACCAGCGGCTACGGGGCCCGGATCAGCAGCGGCTCGGTGATCGGCGGCAGCACAGCCGGCGTCGCGCGGGGCCTCTACTTCCAGCCGACCAAGGGCGGCGTGGCGCAGTACGCCAGCTTCAACGATTCCGGTGCCACCTATCGCGCCGTGGCGCGCTACGCCACCACCGATACGGTCAACCTCTACGCCTCGGTTTCGACCGGACGGCGGCCCAAGGTGCTCAGCGGCTCCAACGGCACGCCGGGCGCGGCGGCGACCTTCTCCGAGGTCCCGGCCGAGACCGTCACCTCGTACGAAGCCGGGGCCAAGGGCGCGTTCCTCGACCGTCGCCTGACCCTGGAAGGCGCGCTCTATCACTACGACTACGAGAACTTCCAGACGAGCGTGCGCAACAGTTCAGGCCAGATCCTGTCGGCCAACGCCGGCCAAGCCAAGGCCACCGGCTTCGAGGCGCAGTCGACGCTGCAGGCGACCCCGGACGTTAGCGTCTTCGCCACCTACGCCTACAGTCACGCCCGGTTCGGCAACGGCCTGTTCGAGGGCAACCGTTTCCGGCTCTCGCCCGACCACTCCGTGTCGTTCGGCGCCAGCCTGGCCCGCGACCTGGGATTCGGCCGGGTCACCTTCGTGCCGACTTACATTTGGCAGTCGAAGGAATTCTTCGACAACAACAACGACATACCCGCGCTGCAGAACACGGTCGGGGTCGTCAAGGACACCGTCCAGGACGAGTTCCAGAAGGCCTACGGCCTGCTGAACCTGCGCCTGACCTACCAGGCCAAAGACAGCCCCGTGACCCTGGGTGCCTTCGTCACCAACGCCCTGGGCCAGGACTACATCAAAGACGCCGGCAACACCGGCGACTCCCTGGGCATCGCGACCTTCATCGCCGGCGAACCGCGGTTCATGGGCGTGTCGATCTCCATCAAGCACTAAGCCAGATCAGGACCCAGTTATGCTTATCAACCGTCGCAAGGCCTTCACCCTGCTAGGGGCCGGCGCCGCCGGTCCCGCCATGGCCGCGCGAAAGGACAACCAGGCCGAGGCCAAAGCGGCCTTCCTGCACGGCGCCGCCTCGGGCGATCCCCTCGCCGACCGGGTGATCCTATGGACCCGCGTCACCCCCGCCTCGGCCGGAGCCGCCCGCGTGCCGGTGCGCTGGCAGGTGGCGACCGACGAGACCTTCGCCAAGGTCGTCAGCCAGGGCCAGGCCAGCGCCGGCCCCGACCGCGACTGGACGGTGAAGGTCGAGGCGACGGGCCTGACGCCGAACACAGACTACGTCTACCGCTTCGAGGTGCTGAAGGGCGGCAAGCCGGCCGGCCCGGTCGTCGTCGGGCGCACCCGCACCCTGCCGACCAGTTCGGTGCGCGACGTGGTGCTGGCGGTGACCTCGTGCTCGCTTTACCCTAACGGCTACTTCAACGCCTATGATGCCATCGCCAGGCTGCCGCGGGTCGACGCGGTGCTGCACCTGGGCGACTACATCTACGAATACGGCGCCGCGCCGCACAGCTACGGCATGGACGCGCCCACGGCGGTGGAACGCGCGCCGGATCCGGCCCACGATCTGGTCAGCCTAGCCGACTACCGCCGCCGTCACGCCCAGTACAAGACCGACCTAGCCCTGCAGGCGGCTCACGCCCGCGCGCCCTGGATCGTCGTCTGGGACGACCACGAGGTGGCCAACGACAGCTGGCGCGAGGGCGCCCAGAACCATCGTCCCGCCGAGGAAGGCGACTGGGCGGCGCGCAAGGCCGCCGCGCTGAAGGCCTATTACGAGTGGATGCCGATCCGCGAACCGGCGACCGGCGGCATGCTGGAGCAGGACTGGCGGGCGTTCCAGTTCGGCGACGTCGCCACCCTGTTCATGACCGAGACCCGGCTGACGGCCCGCACCGAACAGCTGGACTACCGCCACGACCTCCTGGGCGCCAACGGCAAGCCCGACATCGCGGGCTTCAAGACCAAGTGGAGCGATCCGGCCCGACGGATGATGGGCGAGGACCAGGAGCGCTGGCTGGCCAAGGCCGTGGCCACCTCGACGGCCGCCGGCACGGCCTGGCAGGTGCTGGGCAACCAGGTGGTGATGGCCCGCGTCGCCGGTCCCGACCTGAAGGGGGTCATGGGCGCAGCTGCCTTCGGCCAGATGCTGGCGCACCTGCCCGAGGCGCTGCGCGGGCCGGTAATGGAGGCCACGGCTTTGTCGCCGCTTGGCTTGCCCTACAACCTCGATTCCTGGGACGGTTATCCGGCCGACCGCGAGCGGGTCTACGCTATCTTCAAGGCGGCTAAGGCCCATCCCATCGTGCTGGCGGGCGACAGCCACATGTTCTGGGCCAACGAGCTGCGCGACGCCTCGGGCGCCTTGGTGGCCGCCGAGTTCGGGACGACCGGGATCACTTCGCCCGGCTATGGCGACTATCTGAAGGGCGCGCCCCTCAGCGAGGCCTTCGTCGCCCGCAACAAGGAGGTGCGGTTCCACGACGCCGCGGCCAAGGGCTACGTGCTGCTGACCCTAGAAAAGGACCGCGCGGTCGGTGAGTTGATGGCGGTTTCGACCATCGCCTCGACCGACTATTCGGTCCGGATGCTGAAGCGCTTTGTGGTCACACCGGGCGCCGATGGCGGGGTTCGCCCCCTGTCGGAGGACTAGATCAGATCGGCATCAACGGTCCGAGGGCGTGATGGCCCGCTTTGGGGCTCCGTGTGTTTTGCGGAGCCCCACGTCATCGGCCTGCTCCCCGGTCGCAACCGCACGAAAGTCGCCGTAGCATCGGGGCCCCATGACAATGCCCCAAGACCAATGCGACAGGTTCGTAGCCAGCGGCGTGGTCTAGCTAGCGACGAGGCAGCGCCAATTGCTGCCGTTGGCGTAGCTCCAAGAAGTCGACGTTCGACTGACGACCGGCGCAGGCGGCTATGGCGAGGTCGAGGTGTCCGTCTCCAAGGTGCCGTTCCGATCCTGACATCGCGGATCACGCCCCTCGCCTATCGATACCCCGTTAACGGCACCTTCGCGCTTAGCCCTGCACGAAAATTCGAACTGGAAGGACCGTGAACAGGTATCGCGTCGTAAGTCTTAATCAAGGGTTCGGCGTCGAAGGCCAAACGCTGCGTCCGTAACCTTCCCATCGCCCTCTTCCCCGGCGAGGCCCCGCCACCCCTCCAGCACTGATAGATGTGTGCGCGATCCATAGAGCGCGAAGATGTCTCCGCCCACCTCTAGAATCGCGGGGCTTGGCGCGACACGCACCCAGCGATCGACGAGATCGAGAAGTGGCCCCGGTCCACCGTCTTGCTTGACGATGTCCTTGGCGACGAAATTCACGATCCGACGATGATGAGGGCGCTCCAGCACCCCATCAAGACTCTCCATGCGCTTAGCGTCGTCATCGTGGACGGCATGCTGATAGCCGACCAGGCGCGGGTCCAGAACCTTCCGCCGCCACTCGATCCACCCCATTTCGCAGCAATGCTCGGCCAGCTGGCTGAGGTCCCAATGCTCGATATGGTCTAGGTACGGCTCAAGGGATTGTAGGCGGCGAAACTCCGTTAGCTTGCCCTGTCCCTCCACCTTTATGCCGAAATGGCTGGAGATGTGGCTGAACAATGCCGTGGGGTCCTGCGCGGCTTCTATCGTCGCGGCCGCTAAAGCCTTGGTGGCTGGCGTCGCGATATACAGCGCGAGCTGGACATAGCGAGCGATCGAACCGAGATGATCCCAGTGCTCGACAAGGATCGGTTCAACGGTGCGGTCGTCGATACTCATCATCGCGTCGGCGAGCATATGGCCGGCGTAGGAAACCTCCTCGCCATCTTTATTGATCCGACGCGCGCGCCAATTGTGAAGATAGTCCCACAGGACGGGCGTCAGATCGTCCTGCCACCGCTCGCGGCAGTGCTGCCAGTACCAGGAAGCGGAATCTTTTTCGTAGAGCCTGACGGCGAGGTGTTGCGCCACCGTGCGGTCGCGCCAGCGCAGCCTGGCGGCGATAGCTAAATCACCAAGTGGACCGGCGGGGTCCAAGCTTTGGACACGCGGCAGATCCGATCTACGGGCAGCCTTCGTCCAAATGCGCAACGCGGCGCGACGAACGTCCTCATCTTCCTCATCATCGGACCAGAGATCCGCCAAGCGCTGAAGACTGGGTAGACTCATCCTGGACCCGCCGCGAGAGCGGCGCTCGCTCCAGCCATCGCCGGCCATGGAGACGAACGGCCAGAACCCGTTCGTCTCCCGCATGCGCTTAAGGGCGGCTGCGATGGAGCGTGTCACGAACTCCTGGGCGTCAGGATCGTCCCATAGCTCAATGTAGTAGGCCACGGGCCCGGCGATCTCTGGCCCAGCGCCCCGAGCGCGCATGAGGATCTGCTGCAGGGCCGCCCTGTCGCCGCGCCGGCACAGGGCGAACCTCAGGCTATCCGCCCCAGCCTCTTGGCGCTCGGATCGCGATTTGCCGTCGCCATTCTCCCCACTTAGCGCCAGCCAAGCGTCCACGACCTCGCCGAAGAGTTCAGGAGCGCATCGCCCTGCCGCCCACATCATCTCACCGATCACCTGAGGGGTGCGCGGCCTACGCGTCCAACTCGCGCGCAGAGCAGGCTCAAGGCGAGCGTCGCCAAGGCGCCCGGCCAATTGCAGCGCCGCCGTCAAGCGGCCCGCCGACGTGGTCGGATCCTCGATCAGCCGCTCGACATACCCGAAGGCTTCTTCTCCAAAACGAGCGCGCAGATGGTTGAACTGCTCGTCGGACCGCAGGCTTGTCATGCTCGCGGTGATACTGGCGGCGACACGCAGCGCAGCGCGTAAGTCGCCGTTCAGCAGCTGGGCCTCGATCCCCCAAACGGTCAGTTCGGCGAACCCGTCCAGAATCTCAAGCGCGCCCTCGACCGGAGCCTCCGCAAGCGCCCACTGGGCCGCCCAACGCAACCGGCGTGCGGCCGCCCCCTTGGCTTGGGGCTGGCCAAGCCACGCCATGATTTCTGAGCATATCGCGCAGCGCAGTTCATCGTCGGCGACACCCGCGCGCAAGGCCATAAAAAGGGCCAACGGATTTAGCCTGACCAGGGGCTCAATGATCGCCGCCCCGGCCTGTTGGCGCGCCAACAGGCCGCCGACTAATTCAGCGTAGAAAGGCTCGCTGAGGATGTCGTTCAGCGCGCCTCCAGCGGAAGCGGCCTTTGCGCCCTCGCCCGCGACCATTCCGACCAGGGCCTGGATAAGGATTTCGTCGCGAACTCGGTCGTGGCGAAACACGATCCGCTCCTCCCGACCGTCTTCAGCCCGGCGCGCCAAACGCCCGTCCTTCAGTATCAAGCCAAGATCACCGACATGCGTGGGCAGCCATTGGCGCACGTCACGCCAGGTCGGCTCCATCCGCCGGCGCAACAACATCTCGCGGGCCAGGGCGTCCAGACCATCGGAAAGATCGGAGATCGCGACGCCGCTGGCTTGGGCGATGCGCCTGAGTTGATCGGCGACGAACCCGCCAAGTCCGGCCGCCACGAAGTCCCGGTAGTCATTGAGCCCTAGAAGCAACGGGTCGCGACCGACCCGGTCAACGACCAAGCCGAGCTCATGGTCGGTCAGCACTACGCCTTGGGCGCTGGCATGCCCCGCCGCCATGGACTTGGCCTCGGCTCGATTGACGAGCGGCAGATCAAGGCGGTGAGTGTCGAGGAACTTTCTGGGCCCCTCCTCAAGCCCGAACACCAACTGGGGCCAGATCGGACAGAGCAGAGCCAGCCGGTTGCCCAATCCCCTGGCCTGCTGGATCCAGGCAACGATCTTCCTCAAGGCCTCCAACGGCTGAACCGATCGATTGATGTCTTCGATCAGCACGAGGGTCGTGAACCCGAATTCCCGGCCCATGAGGTCGGCCGCCGAACCTTCCGCCAGGCTGGGCTGAAGCCGGCCCAGCGCCAGGGCGAGCCCTTCCTGCAAGGTCTCGGTCCGATCCACGTCGGCATGGGAAAGGTGCAGGCAGGCGCCGCCCGCCGCCACGTGCCGGCGCCAGACATCACGGCAGATCGTCGACTTGCCGCTCCCCGAGGGCGCGACGAGGAGGAGGCCGCCATCGGCTTCGCCAAGACCGGCGCACAGATCGGCGTCGAAGGCGCGCGCCGCCAAGCTTGCCGGCTCATCGAACCCCATCAGTTCGTTGGGGATCCTGCCGGACAGGCTTCGAAGGAGCGAAGGCGAAAGTCGCGTTTGCGCCGCGCCGAAGAACCGAAAGCGGACCCACTGGCCTTCCGGATCCTGATCCAGAAATTCAGCCAGCCGTGATTGAGCCCAGAGGTCCAATTCATAGCCGGCGTCCAGACAGGCAGCGTTCAGCTTGGCCAGGAGCCGTGCGCCAGGTTCACGGGTTGTGGTGATAGCCAGGCGGTCGAACGGAGCCTGGGCGGATCGCGGGCCACGTTCCCGGGCGGCCTTGGCGATGTCGCCGTCCTCCGGATCGAGCCACTTGGAGGACAGATCCTTCAGAGCCGACGTGGTGTGAGCCACATGCACCACCGGACGCGCGCCCGTGATCGCGATGCTGTCGACCGGCGCTGCGACCGTGCGTCCCGCGTCGTTGACGCCAGGCTGGACGAGCGCGCGATAGGCCGGATCGGCCAAACGCAGCACCGCGCTCGCCAGGTTTTCGAACTCACCTGGATCTTTCAAGGCGGCGATGCGAGCGCGCGTGTCCGACACGCTGGCATCCTAAGGGATTCGGTCGAGGCATCGCCACTGCTCGACCGTTGTGGACGCGACCCGTCCATTACGGGCTCACCACCCAGACCGCCAGGGGATTTCCGAGAGCCGGTCCAAGAGCGCCACCCGGGCGTCGTCGTAGAACGTGGCGCCCAGCTGAGACATCGGCTGCGGCGCCTTGACGATCACCAGGCCGCAGACCCTGGGCGTCTTGGAGGTCCCAAAGCGCTGGCCGAGAAGCTGTGCATTCTCGCGCAAAAAGCTCACCCGACGCAGATGCCTCAGCAGCGAGTCCGGCCGCCCTTTGGCGTCGGTTTGCCCTCGGTAGCTGGACAGGCGGCGAGCCACCTCTCCCAACGTTCGGCAAAGCTTGAGATCCTTAGCTTCGATCACCCAAAACAGATTGTCCTCACGGCTGAACGCCAGCACATCGACATCGCCCAGACGGTCGAACTCCGGGGTCTGCTGCTTTTGCAGACACCAGCCCATGCCCATGCCGGACCAGGTCTGCAGGCCGTGGCGGGCGACGGCGTGGGCGACCGCGTCGTTGAAGTCCACACCGGTCCTTGCGCCCATCCGGCTGGAGAACTGCTGCATCGCTCGGCTCGACCAGAACCGGTTTTGCAGATCACCTCCCATGGCGCCGCCAACGTTGTGAACCAAGGCCCGTTCGATCACGCCCGGCGCCAGGACCAGCAAGGGGTCGTCATCGGACGACAGCGCCACGATGGGGCGACCGATGAGCGACTGTGGCCGATCGAATTTGGAGACATCGTAGTCACCGGCGGCCGCGCCGGGTGGAAGGTCCGACCAGCCGTTTCGCGCCGGCAAGGTCAGCCGATCGATCAGCGGTTCCAGCTTTGCTCCTACCAGGCCCTCGTCTTGGCCAAGCGCTTCAAGGAGGGCGCTTCGCGAACGAATGACGACATCGGTCCCCTCCTCAAGCGTGAGTTGGACGACCCCCATGGCGAACTCTCGCAGCACCGAATGAGGGACGCCATACTCCGCTTCGAGGGCTGCACTGAGCGCCTCGCCATCAGTATCGGCCGCGCCTTGGTGCGCCGGGGACCGCTCGTAGTTCTTGTCGGCCTCCATCCGATCGACGGCATGAAGCGCGACAACCGTCGCCCTCAGCGTCGCGTCGGAAAAACGATGATCCGATTGCAGGTCGCCAGACGGGCTGATCCTAAGCCGCGGGTCCTGATGCTCAGACAACAGAGCCGGCAGCATGTCGGCGCTATAGAACAGCGCCGCCGCCTTAGCCTGCAGTTCCTCCATGTCCAGGAAACCGACAGGAGCGCCGTCCAACGCCGCGGCGTCGGCTTGGGCGAATTCGGCTATGATGGCGCTGCAGCGGATCACAGTATTGATCTGCTTACGTTGCTCCAGGCTGTATCGGAGGTCCTCCTCCACGCCGTGGATGGCGCGCATGGCCCGCGCCGTGGTTTCCCAGATGCGCATCTCCATCAGGGCCGCCTGCTGCGCCTGAAGCGCGGCACTGACGAGGCTGCCGCGATCGAACCGGCCGACCATCGCCCGAAGATCGGCGATCTCCTGCGTGAGGCAGGCGCGCACCAGAGAAACACAATCCTCCACGCCCGTGATCTCGCGCGGAGCCTCACGCGACCTGACCCGCCATACCGCGCCGTACTTTTCGACTGACATCGCCGTCAGCGACATCCGCATCAGCGGCTGAACGACGCCCGCGGCGCCGAGGGCGTCGATCACGCGCTCCACCGTGTTGGCATGCCCATGGCGGACGGATGGCGGTGCGAGGTCGCAAACCAGCGCCAAGGCGGCCGCGCGCGAGAGGTCCAGTCCCGCGCCAAGGCTTGCCGCCTGCATCAGGCCAGCGGCCAAGGCGACCTCGGACCGGTTCTCGGCTCTAAGGGCGCCAAGATGCCAATCGTGACCCAGGTGCAGACGCACCACGCCGTTCTCTTCTGGCCAAACGCGCACGGCGGCGTCGATTTGCTGGTCCGAAGCCGGTTCTACGGCGTTGGGCTGCGGGTCCAGGGATAGGACGATGTCGATCACCGAAAAGACCGAACCTGACCGCCGAGCCCAGGCCTGCAGCACCGGCCTCCACCAGTGCAGCGTGGTGTTCCAGGTCTGATAGGTGGTCTCGCGATCAGCGTCACCGATGGCCTCGACCCAGGCGATCCCCATTGGATCGACGGTCGCGCCGATCAGACGCTGGCGGCGAACCGCCACGACCGAGGCATAGATCGGTTCATGCTCGCCGGAAAAGGGCGCACGCTCCATCCGAGACATCGGGGCCCATCCGAAGCGCGGGTGTGGCAAGGCCCGGCGGTCCCACGCCACGAAGGCTTCCGCCCGGATTTTGGCCTGATCAAGAAGCCCGAACTGGATGTTGGTCGGGGCTTGGAGTTGGGGACCTTTGGGCAGGAGATCATAGTCGTTCGCCCGCCAATAGGCGTGCAGGTTCAGCAGGGCGCCGGGGTGGTGCAGTTCGTAGCCGTCAGCGGAGAGCCGGCGTCGCAGCAATTCCAGCCGGAGAAGATCGTGAGGCTTTCCCGCCTCCCCTAGCGCCAGCATGCACGCATCGCCAGCTTCCACCAGGACCACCGGCCAGTCGGGAAATCGGTCGATCAGGTCAAGCGGGAGGCTGCGCGCAGCGCCCCAACTTCCAGCCACCCAAAGTGTGAAGCCCTGGCGAAAACCTGGTCTGTCTCGAGCCGCTGCCCGCGCCCCAGCGACCGAGCGCGCGAAGGCGGCCTGGCCGCCGTGCGAAACGGACTCTTGGCTCCCAAACCCTCGCGTCGGCCACCCCTCGAAATCGTCCACGGTCTGCAACACGTGGCAGACACGCCCAGGGGACATTTCGGTGAGATAATCAAAGGCCGGTTGGCCCGCATGGTCGACGACACGAAGCTCGCCGTCCTGGAGGAAGCCGCATTCGGTGAGCCGATCGTGCTGCAGCGACAGCATGCTCTTGAGCATCTGCGGCTGAAGCTGCCGTGCCATCACCGCCTCGATCAGGTGCGACCTGACGGCCGTCGAGATCGCGCCGGGGGAGAGAACGAGCCAGTCGCCCCCGGTGCGCCAGAGCGGCCTGACCTCCAGCGGCGACAGGCCAACTGACGCCGTCGCCAAGCGATCTCGATCCTCCTGCGTGAAGCGAAACGGCTCCAGGTCCTCCGTATCGATACCCAGGCTTGCAAGTTCGGCGGCGGTGAAGACCACGCGACGCGCCAACTTCTGAAGTGTCGCGTCCGTCGGCAGACGGATAGGTTCGGCGGGCGTATCTGGCCCTAGGGTCCAGTCCTCTTCTTGGGCGCGCGCGACGAGCGCGTCGCTAAGGGACAGCAGCGTCAAGCACCGACGGAAGGCTCCGACCAAGGAGGGTTGATTGAGCGCTTCGACACTGGAGACAATCAAATCCGTGAATGCGGCGGACTGATCGTAACCGCCTGCCACGAAGCGGAACTCACCACTTCGCGTGACCACCTTGCCGATGAACGGCTGCTCCAGAGGGTCTTCTTGGACGTCGAGCCCTAGCTGAGCGAAATCCTGGTTGAGGAGCCGATCCAAGGCGGATCGATGGGCGCTCCGGCTCCCCTTGGCAAAGGCCGCGAGCATTCGTATCGCCCAGTCCAGGCGAACTTGATGGGCATGAAACAGGCGGTCGGTCGCCAAGCCCGCGACGCGCGCCGCGCTCGCGGCGAAGTCCCGATTTTTCAGGCGGCTCCCTAGCCTTGGAAGCTTGGCCAGCGCTTCTCTTGGCGTCGCCGGGGCGCTGCGCGCGGCCCAGAACGCTTCCATGTCGATGGTTGGTCGCCCCCGTCGCACCCAGCCCCCCATTCCCCTCGTTCGCTCCACGACAAGTTGAGCCGAGTCGCGCCCATCCTGACAGTCGCCCCATCCCAAGCGAACTTGGCCCTAAGAGTCCGTCGATAGAGATGGGTTCGATGTCTGATCACGACACATTTCTTCACGCCGCGCAGGCAGCCGGCCTAGCCGGTCGGATGGCCGAGCTCTCGTGCGAGATTGATCAGGCAATCGCCAACTATCCGGCCGACGCCGATACGCGATACCTGCGACGTCTCATCGATCATCAGCGCCGGCTGGCCAATCCCGACCTAGACCTGGTGGTGGCGGTGACAGCCGACCTCTGCCAGCGCGATCCGGCGACGCGCACGAAAAATCGAGCCTTTGGCCCAACGCCTTAGCGAGCGCTACGCCGTCCTGCGACGCCTGGGCTGACAATATCCGCTATTTCAAGCCCGCCGGTTGAGCAGCATCCACGTCCGGCGCCCTTCCAGGCCAGGGGTCGATAGCGATCGAAGCCACAATTCCGAGGCCCGAGAGCGCCTATCCACAAGCAAATTCGTCTAGGGAATAGATCTTGAAAATAGGGACTTAGAATTTCCCAGGCGCCACAAACGGGTCGTCGGCCCGCTATGGCCCCGTTGTGTAGACTCCGCTTTCACAACAAGAGCCCCTTGACCGCATCAGCCGATTTGGCGCCCATACCCGAAGGGATTTCCGCAATTTATTTTGCTGAGGAATCCGTCATGACCTGCCTTCGAAAATCCAACGCCTCGACCGCACCGGCTCCGTCGGTGCGCGACCGCATCACTGTCAGCATCCTTGGCCTCATCAAGATCGAGGGAACGGGCACGGGCGTGGCCTGGGCCACCCGCCTTGGAATGACCGCGCTCGTCCTGGCGGCGCTGAAAATGCTGTTGGCCCTTGTCCATTGAACGTCGGTCAACAGCCTGGCTAGGGTGGCGACATGGACACGAAGACGATCGTTGGTTTGGTTCTGGGCTCATCGGTCATCGGCGGTGTGATCAGCGGCCTGATCGCGCAAGGCGCGCCTTGGTGGCGCGAAAAGATCGCCAGCGACAAGGCTGCGGCTTTCTCGGCGTTGCGCCTGGCGCTGTTGCTCGAAGAGTTCGCGGGCGACTGCTCGCAGGTCTATGGCGATCACGACACCCATCGCGCATCGAAAGGCGGCGCCGGCGAGATGGCGACGGGTCTGCCAAGGCTGATGGAGTATCCAGACGACATCGCCTGGCAGGCGCTCGAGACGAAGCTGGCCACCAAGGTCCTACACTTTCGCGTTGCCAGGGCCAATGCCGGGGCAATGATCTCAGCCGACGCGGAATTCGCCGACGCATGGGACCATTCGGCGCTGATCGCCCAGACGACTCTCGAGCTTGGACTTCAAGCCTTGGGTGTCGCGCACGGGCTGCGAGCGACCCTGAAGCTGGCGCCTGCGCAGACTTCCCCCTACGGCTCGGCGGAAGATTATCTGACAAGGTCGCTGGCCATGGTCGCCGAGCGCAAAGCCAAGCTCGCCGCGGAGAGCGACGACGAGCTCTAGGCGCCGGCGGACACGCTCACGAGCGCCCGGGCGCGCAGCGGGCTGCTCCTCCCGCGCCCGAAGTCCTGCAATCCGAACGCCGGCGCGCCTTCAACCTCAGCCCCCCGAATCGCAACCACCGCGCTAATCTGGCGGGCCTTGAAGAGGATCAAGGGCCGCATGGCCAAGGCCACCAACAAACACCAGGCGCAGAAGCGTGAGCGCACCGACGCTCAGTTGCTCAACGACGCCATAGGCGGGCGCATCGCGATCCGCGGCTTCCTCTATCAGTTGCTCTCGTCGTTCGAGGTCGGCCTGCAGGCCGTGGTCGGGCAGCTTCAGCAGCACGACGGCAAAGTCACCTCGGTCCAGATGATCCTCGAGCCGCTCGACGGCGGCGACAATCAAACCCAAGAAGGCTTGGTTCGAACGGTCGAGCAATTGAAGATCCGCACGACGGGCAAGGCCTGGACGACCAGCGACCTGGCCGCCGACGTCCTGCCCGACCTGATGCGGGCGGTCGGCAGCCAAGCCGAAGGCGTGGAGACCCGCTTCCAGTTCACGACCAACGAAGCGGTCAACGGCGCGCCGCTGCTGGCGCTGGGCAAGGTGGTGGCCGACCTTGGACAGTTCGACGCCTTGCCAGACAGTCTCGACGACACCGACAAGGCCTTTATCTATGGGGGCCTGCTGACCGCCCGGGCGTTCTTCCAACGGCTGGTCGAGCGCTCCGGAGCAACCTCGCCCGCCAGCCTGGGCCGGGTCCTGGCCGCCCTTTCGATCCGTGACAGGGTCACAGAGGAGCAGCTGATCGCACGGATCGACGGCATTCTCGCGGCGGTGCTCGACTATCAAGAGGGCGCCGAGGCCAAGCGGCACGAACTGATTAGCCGGATGGCCAATGAGGCCGTCGCGGGTAAACCGTTCGATGTGCAGGCGTTCCTGGCGACGGCGAACGTCCACCTCAGCCGCCTGCGCCACGTCAGCCGACTGGTCCCGAGCCTGGTAGGCCAGCTCCAGCGCCATGGCGCTACGCTCGGATACGACGCCCAAATCGATGTGCGCCCGCCACCATGCCTCGACCCGGCCAAGACCTTGACGGTGCTCACCGGCGAAAGCGGCTTTGGCAAGAGCTGGTCTATGGGCGCCCTGGCCCAGCGCGAACTTGAGGCGGGTCGACTGGCGGTGATCGCCAGCCACATCGCCAGCGTCGAACAGGTCCATCGCCTGATCGCCGAGCGGGTCTGGCTGACCTCCTTCGAGCAGCGCCTGCCCCTGCCCGCCTTGGCGCGTCGGCTGGGCCCGGCGTTCGGTGACGCGCGAGGCGACTGGCTTACGCTGTTCATCGACGACGTCCAAGATTACACGCTGGCCGGCCAATTGATGGCGGAGGACTGGGCCGGGAGCGCGGTTCGCCTTGTGATGTCGGTCCCCGCCGAGATCGCGGGAAGCCTCGTTCGCGCCCGCCCGGACGCGGCGCTGCTGACCCTGCGAAGGTTCAGCGGAGGGGACCTGGACACGCTGCTGTCGCGCAACAGGCTTCGCGGGCCAGAGCTGCCGGCGGACGTTTTCGAACTCCTGCGCACGCCGATCTTCGCCAAGCTCTATCTCGAACTGAAGGCGCGCGACTGGCTGCCGGCCAACGAGTACGCCCTGGTCGATCGGTTCTGGCGCGACAAGACCACGGCCGGCGCCATGGTCCACCACGAGGACGACCTAGTGGATTTGCGCGCCTTGGCCTTGTCCCTGCTGGAGCCTCAGGCGCTCTATCCGTGGCCGGCGGCGATGGCCAGGAACCACGGCGTCACCGATACGGTCCGTCAGCGGCTGACCAGCTGCGGGGTCATGCAGAGGGCGGCCGACGGCAGCCATATGATCCACGACCGGATCCTCAACTGGCTGGTCGCCGAAGCGCTGGTCGAGCGCCGCCGCCTGGGCGGGCCGACCGCCGACATCATTGCCGCGCTCAACTGGTTTCTGGGCCAAGGCGATGATCCGCTCGCCTTCGTCATGCGCCGCCGCCTGGGCTACGTGCTGATGGACGTGCTGTGGATGCTGGCCCAAGACCAGGCACCCGCGGTGATGGCCGATGTTATCGAGGCGGTACTGCCGGCCTGGCGAAGCCAGACCGAGACAAGTCGGTTCCTGGAAGAGCTTGGCGGCTTGGGCCTGGGTGCCCTGCCGGCCCTCGAACAGCTCGTCGAGCGCGCCGGCCAACAGAACCTGCAAGCTTGGCGCAAGATCAGTCTGGGCCGCGCGATCGGCGAGGCGGCCAGGATCGACCCAGCCCTCGCCGCGCCAACGATCAGCCGGCTGCTCGCCAAGCCCGTGACCGAGCGCGCTGGCCTGGAAGCCTGCGCACGCACCCCTGCGGCGTCCCTGCTCGACGACCTCTGGGCTATCCACATGCGCCACGAAACCGACTTTCAAGCCGCGCTCAAGATTGGGTGGGGCGATCCCCGGACTCGTCGGCTGTCGAACCTGACGGGCGTCACCTTCGCCGCATTCACCCGGGGGGCGAGGGAGCGGCCCGACTGGCTCGCTGCGCAGTTGGCGCGCCCGCAAGGCAATCATGCCCTGGAGCAGCTGCTTTACGCCCTGTTGAAGCTGGACCGGGAACAAGGCGCGCCGATCTGGCGCGCGACCAAGACGGCCGTCCTGAACGCCATTCGACCCGGCACTCACGCGGTCGCCCAAGCCATCGGGCGCTTCCAGGATCGCGATGAGCTCGACCGCCTGGAACGCCGCACGGCCGACGCCGACGGCCTGGAGCCGGTGCTGCGCTTGGTCAGCTTGCTGCAGCTGGCGCCGGAGCGGGGCATCCTCCAGTTCAAAGCCCTGCTGGACGAGGATTTGGGCGGCGCGTCCGGGATCTGGCTGCGGCGTCTCTACCGCGCCTCGCCTCAGGCGGCGACCGCGGCCCTGTTGGAGAAATACGACAAGGCCGACTGGGAAGCGCTTCGGGGCCTGGCCCTGGCGTTCCGAGACGAACCAGACCTTGTCGACGGAGCGGTCTTCGACGCGATCCTGACAGGCCTGACGCAGCGCCTGGCCGACGTCGATCAGGACGACGCCTGGAAACCCTGTGGCGAGAACCACCTCATCCGCTTCCTGACCCGGGCGGCGAAGCGCGACCAGTTGCAAACGCTCGCCGATCAGGCAGGACGGCCCCTGGAGCGCCTGATGGTCTCGCGGATCCGCCGCCAGCCGGAGCGGCAAAGCCTGTCGCGAGGCGTCGATGAAGGTCTCTACCCCCGTCTGCTGCTAGCGATCGGTGGAACGGGACTGGAGACCATCGCCCTGCGTGCCCTTGCAGGCTCAACGCCTTTTCAACGCATCGACGGCTATCGTCTGGCGTTGCGGCTGCCCCCCTCCGTGGCTCTGGCCAGCGCCCTGGCCAACCGCGTGTCGGCGCTCGATCGTACGTCTCAAGAGGCTCCGGATCTGGCCGTGGCCCTGGCGGCCCATCGGCTCGACGACGCGCTCCTCGCCCTGGCCCACGACACGCAAAGCTGGTTCCGCGGGGCGGCGACCGTGCGGGCCGCCGCTGGCCCCCTGCCCGAGCCTGTGATGACGCGACTGGCCACGGCCCTTTCAAGCCCCGACGAGAACCTCAGGCTGGGGGCGATCGCCGGCCTGGCCAACGGCCCCGGGACGCAGATCGGGGGCCTGCTCGTCCAGGCGCTCGCCCGAACCGCTCAAGACAGCCAGGAGGCGGAGTTCATCCTGGGGATCCTGAGCGAACATGACGTCTATGAGCCTGACGCGCTGATCACCCTGACGCCGTTCAGCGCGCCTGGCCGCCTCCAGGCGATGACGGTGTGCTTGCTGGCCCGCTGCGGCGACGCGGCCGCCAAGGACGTCGCCGCCGACGCCCTGGCCAGCCTCGCGTCCAGCCAACCGCACCTGGCGCTCGAGGCGGCCCTGGATCTTGTGGATCATCCCGGCGCGGGCGACAGGGTCGTCGCGGTCCTCGCCCAGGCGCGCCAGGGTCTGCTTAACCGAGCCGACGCCGTCCGCGCCCTTGGCGGCTTGCTGCGTCTGGGCCGGGTGTCGGTTTCCGAGGCCACCGAGACGATTCAACAGCACCGCCTGCACGACGAGGTCATCGCCGAGGTCTTGACGGCGGTGGCGCTGAGCCAGCCTGAAGAGGCGATCGTGATCGCCGAGCGACGGTTCGCCGAGCAGCCCACCTGGCCCACCATCCGCTTCCTCGTTCTGGTCGGCGGCGAGCGGGGAATGCGCAGCCTCCTGGAGAGCGCCCAGCGAGAGGTGCGCGCCTCTGTGTTGGGCATGATTGGCCGGGGCCTGCGGAGGTGCGCTGATCGCGACGCGCTCCTGGCTCACGTGGCGGGGATGGCGCAGGCCAGCGATGCGACCGCCCGCGCGGCGGCCGCATCGCTCGGCGGCTGGCAGCCGGATGCGACCTACGAGCCCTTACTGGCCGAACTCGCCGACGAGCCGGACGAGGTGGTGTCCAAGGCGGCCCTGAAGGCGCTTGAGCGCCACGCCCATGAGGGGGCCGGCAGGGGCCTGCTGACGGACATCCTCGACGATGCGCCCATGTCGCAATGGACGCGTTTGCTGTCGCTGATCGATCTGGTCGATCCAGGCCTTCTTAGCGAGACCGGCGGCGCGCTCGACCTCAACCCGGTTCTCGACGCCTTGCCCGCCGTTTTTCGGACGGTTCTGGAGCCGATCATCGAGGCGCGCGGCAAAGAGTTGGAGACATCGGAAGGCCGCGAAGACGCGCGCGCGACCGCCCCCTACTGAGCCGTTAGCTGCCCCGCCAGGGTCAAGGGATAGGGATCGATGACAGTTGATGAAAGATCGCCAGACTGCGGGTCGCCTGACCCCGGCGGGGTGCCACTTAGGGGCTGTCGCTGGTAGGGCGGCTGCGAGGCCCAACCCGTCAAAGCCGCCCTACCTCACCGCTCTAGCCGCGCTGGCCACCAGCGAGCAGACCTTCCGAACGGAAGTAATGAGTCAGGTGCGGGCTATCCACGGCTGCCGTAGCGGATCTCATCTAGATAGCCGAGGACAGCATTGCCCCACCCCTGCGCGATAATTCGCTCGGCTGTTTTAACGTCGAGCGCAGGTATCGGATGAGATCGTAGCCATTCCCGAGCTCGTTCTTCTGAGCCGAGTATGTCGGTCGATTGCGTAGCGATCTGCTCAATGACCCGAGCCAGCCTCTCGCCAGCCAGTCGTTCGCCACGCGTCAGGCTGATGCTCTCGTGGGTTTCCGGATCCTGCTGAGCGTCCATGGGCAGATCATAGCCCATCCACAGCGCCATGGGGACCAAGCAGAGCCCCCGGAGAGTTCGGCACGGGCGCTGCACCGCAGCGTCCGAAAAACGCTGGCTATCAGGACCCAGCCGATAAGAGACCCCCTCCCCTATCTTCACCTCAACGTGAGGGGTCCTAAAACAGTGTCGCGAAATCAAACGCCGGCATTTGGCGGCCGGCACGAGATTTGAGACAATCGAGCATGCTTATAGGCTACGCACGCGTCTCTACGGCGGATCAGCGGCTCGATCTCCAGGTCGACGCACTCACCAACGCCGGCTGCGAACGGATCTTCAGCGACCACGCTAGCGGTGGCCGAGGCGATCGTGTTGGGATGACTGAAGCGCTGTCGCACCTGCGCGCCGGCGACACGCTCATGGTCTGGAAACTGGATCGCCTGGGTCGCTCAGTCCGCCAGTTGGTGGAATTCACGGCGCAGCTCGAGAAGCGCGGTATTCAGTTCGCGAGTCTGACGGACGGCATCAACACCGGCTCGTCTGCCGGTCGCTTCTTTTTCCACGTCATGGCTGCGATGGCCGAAATGGAGCGCGACCTCATACGCGAGAGAACTCTTGCCGGCCTGACCGCAGCGAAAGCGCGCGGCCGACTAGGTGGACGCCCGGCCAAGCTGTCTCCTCAGCAACTCGGTCACGCCAAGCGACTACTCGCAGACCCAGAGACGACAGGGGCTGAAGTAGCGAGCACGCTTGGTGTCGCTCGATCGACGCTATATCGGTCTTTGGGTAAGTCGCCGCTGGCCACGCGCAAACGCTATAAGCGTCCCGCACAGGTGCAGTAGCGCTGAGGCTAGCCGGCCTCTAGCAACTGATCGGCGCCAAACTGTTCGACAACCGCCGTAAGCACCAAACTACCGGGCAGCCAATCGTGTTGCTCGATCGCGCCGCGAAACTTAGCCATGAACTCGGGAGCAAACCAAAGGGTCACAGGCTGAGCGCTAGCGGGAGGCGAGAAAAGCAGCACCGGGCGAACCCGACCGCTATCCATGTAGTTGGTCAGCGTCTCTTGGTAGAGATCGTTCACTCTCACATCTCGTCGCAGGGCGATTTCCCGCATGCGTCGATGGAGAGTGCGAGGCAAGCGAACCGACAAGGCGATACGCCCCTCATCAGCGAACGATGCTCGTCTAGCTTGCTGTTGCATGGAGAAGACTCTGAATCCCACGCCCCTTCCTGATCAAGCGAAATTACGACAGCCTTCGCCGATCTTCGTGCAGCCGCTTCTAGTGCCTACGGCGTCGAAATAATCCGTTCGGCCGTCATCTCCTGAACGGACCTGCGCAGTTCAGAGGGCCAATCGGAAACGTAGCTCGCGATCATATCCAATGTTGCCCAATGCCATAGGGTCGAGGCCGCTTGCCACGCTGTGATCGAGGGGCGTCGCCACGTTATCTGATCTTTGATCATGGACCACTCCAGCAGGCGCAGGGTTTCTGCGCCCTTGGGGCTCAGCAGGAGCATGGCCGTCGCAATTAGCGCCCTGACACGCGAACGCGTAGACGCCCGATCAATAATGTCCGGGGCAAATGAATTGCTGCCGATCCGATACGACAGACGCCCTCCCAGGACGGCGCCAGCGGCAGAGCAATCATACGAGCCGTAGTTCTGACGCAGCAGCGCGAAACTCGAAACCAGGCGGGCGATCTTGAGAAAAGCGCCTGGCGTCGTCACGCACCATAGATCGTTGGGCGAGCGCCCCAGCTCTGCTCCTCGCGTGGCTCGCTCAAAAGCGAGAACAAAAGCAGGCGCCTCGAGTTCGCGGCCGGTAGGCAGCCGACCGTTTAACAGCTTCCTCCACCGGCGGCTGGATGCCGGCGTCAGTTCATCTTCATCGTCGGCCCCATCCAGCAACAAACCGTGTATTTCGCACGACATTCGCCATCGACCTGCGTTTGCTTGAGCGAGAATGACTTCGCCGTGCGCCAGGCGATCTTGCACGCCGCATCTCGGGCAAAAGGCATGGCATCCCGGGAACACTGGTCCTGCGGCCATAGCGAAATCCGTGCGGGCTGCCTCGGGCGCCCGTTGAGGAATGGTCATCGACCGAAGGGTTGAAATCGATATCTCAGAGCCGCGGGACAACCAGCGCAGCAATTCGTCGTCAATCGACCAGTCGACATCGCCGGCATCAGTCTGCAGAAAAGCGCTTCCGCTAACGCCATGGCCAAGAGCCGTGCGGTGGATCCAGGACCCCAGCAACTCGTCTGGCGCCGGCGGTGGCGCATAAGCGAACGCCCCTCTCACGCGACGCGCCGACGCTTGACGCGCCGCGCCACCAAGCGCTTCCCAGCCGTAGGTGGAGGCAGGGTCGCGTCGCTGACGATGTGACGCGACTCGATCAACTCGGCGCCGTCGAGAATGGCCCGCTTGGCGGCACGTTGGAGGATCTTCACCGTCGTGTCGGTGATGCCCTGCCCTGCTTCGTGGACTTGCTCGATGAAGCTGCGGTCGATGAGCGTTTCGTTACGCAGGGGTATGGTCTGGAGATATGCACTCACGAAGCCGGCGAAGGCCTCGTCCAGCTTCCACGGCAGCAACTGAAGGCGTTCAAATCGGCGGGTCAGTTGGACATCGCCGTCAATGAGATCGAGCACCTCGTCCGTGCCAGACAGAACAATTGGAATTTGAGACTCGTTGGATAGCCAGCGAGCTACGCCGTAGAATTCCCGCACATGCGCGCGCGGCCAGTCGACGAGTTGGTTGAGCTCTTCGATGATGATGAGCCGGGTGCCGGCCTCTTCCAGCAGATCGACCAAAAGCTCGAATATGGCCATGTCACCGCGGGGCAGGGCCAATTGATAGCCTAGCTTCTTGACAAGCGCCCTGGCGAGCCAGCGGCTGTCCGTGAGAGGCGGGTACTGCGCATGCAGCACTGGGACCTTCAATCGTCCGTCAGGCGAACGCCGAGGCTTCCGGTGCTCGACGAAATCGGTGATCGCGTGGGTTTTGCCGATGCCGGACACGCCCACAATCGCGAGATTCGGCGGACGGATGACCCGATGGTGCGCGACCAGTTCACCGAGCCGCGCTTGGATGAGATTGAAGATGGGCGTCTCGATGACCTTGTCCCGCTCAATGAACGAGAAGCGCGTTGCGTTCGAAGCCTCGAGAATGCGCGCAGCCTGGGGGATGATGTTCGCGCGCATGACGACCTCCGCTACTTGAGACGGGGCTTGAAGTTCGGAATCGAAAAGTTCGGTGGCAGATCGGATCCCGGCGTGTCGCTGAGAGGTTTGCCAGGTGCCTGGGGTGTTTGAGGAGTTTCCGGCGCCAGGAACGAGAGCGTTGGTGGCGCAGACGGGTCGTGATCGCGCCCCGGTGGGCCACCTCCAAATGGAATGGGCTCGTCACCGATCATCGAGTCCAAATCGAAATATGCACCCCACTTACTTTCCTTGGCGGCCGCCAACTTTCGCAGCAGCTCGGAATCCCTTTTCTCCTGGGCGATCTGTGATTGTCGCTTGCCCAAGCGACGTAGCGCGAACAGATCATTGGGCGCTTGTGTAGGATAAGCGCGGCGGACGGCTATGTAGTCACGCTTATCCTCTACCCAGATCCTGCTTATGTCGCGTGGATCGTATCGGATTGTAGTGTTCTTGAGGCCATCATAGCGCATCTTCTCCACATCTCCCGATCGATAAAAGCAGCCCGCAAACCTGATACCCTCGAAGGTGATTTTACGGGTTTCGGAAGGCAGGAAGTCGATAAATACTTCGGTCGGATCTCTGGGAACGCGCCGGTTCACCGCTGCGAGTGACGCCAACTCGCGCCATTGCATGACGGGGGGGGAATCTTTGACCCGCCGTAAGTCTCATTATTGTACGTCGTTGCAGCGATTAGAAACCTTCGCTGCACCTCTTCAAGGTCCCAAGCCGGAGGCTGTTGGCCTCCATGCCGCTTCAACTCTTCGGTGTTTGATAGAGTTGTGCCTTCCCAGTTGTGGATATCACTGGTGAGGGTCCCCCAAAATCTCTCCATCCGCCCGCGCCGCTCGGGATGTCCTGGCCACCCCACGCGCAGTTCGATGTTATGGCGCTTGCACCCCCATTCTACCGCTTCAGAGGTCAGTTCGGCGGCGCCATCGACATAAAGCGTCTCCCCAAGACCCCCCGCCTCCCATTCGCCCGGAAGGCCATAGGCCAACAGAATATCGGTTTTCGGGATCGCGCTCAGCGCCATGGCGAGCGCGACGGTTGTCGCGCTTGGCGGAAAAAGCGAGACGAACGCTGCTAGACATACGGAGGTATGAACATCGAGCGCGGCAGTGGCGGTGGGCCTGATAATGACCTCTTCATCGCCAAGAGCAAATGTGCGGTGATCTAGCGGTGTATGATCGATGCAAACGATCTCCAAGGGCCGCGTCGTCTCTAATGAGCCGACTTGGAGACTGTAGTCACGTCGCCCCTTTCGCCCATAGCGGCGAAGCGCGAAGGGTCAGCAGCCTCAATGTCCCTTACCAGGCGCTCCAGCGTGGACTGAGATGGAATATCGACCGTGTTGTAGCCTTGGTTGTGCAGGAGATGATCGAGGTCGCGCCCAAGTCTGGCTACGTTCAACTTCCTAGATGCTTCAGCATAGACCTTCGCTTCAATGATCGCATGAACCGCACGCGCGATACGCCGCTGTCCCCTCTTGGGCCCCGGGGGCGCGGGGCACCACTCGTCAAACGTAGGCGCCGCCAACAGCCTTTGAACATCGCGCCGTACTGTCTTCGTTGAAACTCCGAGCGCCTTTGCAGCTTCCTCATAATCCCAGCCACTCAGATCGCCCTGCGCAAACGCCAGCGCGACCCTAAAGCGGGTGCGCAATTTGCTCTCACGATCTGCGGCTGCAAGCTTTGGCAATCGACGCCTCCGATCGCCAATAACCAAATGCCGCTTGTGATCGATTGGCTAGATGCGAAGCCCGTCAAATCTATGTCTGCCGCCCTAGGACAGAAACTTTGACGTTTTTGGCGTCCACACGCCGCCACACGCGATGGACACAGACTATAGTCGTCACAATTATTGGACTAGATGGGGCGGGGCGTTTTCCCAACAAAACGGACATCAACTAGCGCTTTGCGGGACATTAATTGTGACCCGTGACAGCTCAGCCCAACGCCGCCACCACGGCCTCCAGTTCGCCCTTCACCGCGATCTTGCGTGCGGCGCTGACGACGAAACAGACGTTGGCGACCTGCGGATGCGGCACGACGCTGGTGACCCGCGCCGGATTGATCCAGACATGGTCGAAGTCCAGCGACGCCGCCGCCAGCCGTCGCAGATCGGCGTCGAGCCGCGCCGCGGCCTCGTCGGCGGTATGCAGCGCCAACACGCTCCTGGGCGCGTCGTAACGGATTTCGCAGTCAGCCGCCGGTGTCTGCGGCTCCGGCACGATGCAGAACACGTCGGTGGAATTGACCGCCACCGGTCCTTGCGGAGTGTTCATGATCACCAGCGGCATCGATCCCTCTCCAGTTCCAAGCACGCAATAGTCGCAAACCTCGCCGCTACAAGTCCAGGACGCGATTGCCTCCGGCAAACACGGCGACGCATTGACAGATCCGCTCGGCGCACCGACCATCTCATTAATTAGAACAAAGTTCCAAATTACGGGAGTTGGCGTTGAATCCGCTGTTGGGCGTCCTTTTCCATTGGCTGGGCGGTTTGGCCTCGGCCAGTTTCTACGTGCCCTATCGCGGCGTTCGGCGCTGGTCCTGGGAAATCTACTGGCTGACCGGCGGCGTGTTCTCCTGGCTGCTGGCGCCCTGGTTCTTCGCTTCCTTGCAAACGCACGATCTGCTCGGCGTCATGGCCCAGGTTCCGTCGAGCGTGGTCGGCCTCTGCGTGCTGTTCGGCGTGCTGTGGGGCTTCGGCGGCCTGACCTACGGGCTGACCATGCGGTATCTGGGCCTGTCGCTGGGCATGGCCGTGGTGCTGGGCCTGTGCACCGTGTTCGGCACCCTGATCCCGCCGCTGGTGCGAGGCACCTTCGCCGACGCCCTGCTGGCCACGACCTCTGGCCGGATCATCCTGCTGGGCCTGCTGATGACCCTGGCCGGCATTGTCGTGGTGGCCTGGGCCGGCGCCAAGAAGGACGGCGACCTGTCGCCCGAGGAAAAGCGCGCGGCCGTGGCCGAGTTCGATTTCCGCAAGGGCATCGCCGTGGCGGTGTTCTCGGGCGTGATGAGCGCCTGCTTCGCCTTCGGCCTGGCGGCCGGCGAGCCGATCAAGGCGATCTCGGCGGCGGCCGGCACCGGCCCGCTGTGGACCGGCCTGCCGGTGCTGTGCCTGGTGATGTTCGGCGGCCTGATCACCAACGGCGTCTGGTGCGCCTTCCTGATCGTCAGGAACCGCAGCGCCAGCCAGTGGATCGGCCGCGCGCCCGACGCCAAGGAAGCGGCGGACCGGCCGCCGCTGCTGGCCAACTACCTGCTCAGCGCCCTGGCCGGCACGGCCTGGTACTTCCAGTTCTTCTTCTACACCATGGGCGAAAGCCAGATGGGCAAGTTCGGCTTCTCCAGCTGGACCCTGCACATGGCCAGCATCATCATCTTCGGCACGCTGTGGGGCTTCGCCTTCAAGGAATGGAAGGACGCCCGTCCCGCCGTGCGCAACATGGTATGGGCCGGCGTCGCCCTGCTGGTCGGCGCCACGGTGGTGATCGGCTACGGCAACATGCTGGGGGCCTGAGGACCGCCATGCGTCCCCTGCCCCGTCGCCGCCTGCGCAAACTCCTGACGGCGACGGCGGCGCTGGCCCTGCTGGCCGCGCCGGTCGTCGCCCTCGCCCAGGACGGCGACCTGAAGCCGACGGGCCGCTGGACAGCCCGGAAGCCGGGCGCGGCGGCCAAACCGCCTATGGGCTGGAACGCCTGGAACGCCTTCCGCACCGAGGTCGATGAGGCCAAGGTCATGGGCTCGGCCCAGGCCCTGGTCGACACCGGCCTGGCCAGGCTGGGCTATGTGCAGGTCAATCTCGACGACGGCTGGTGGCTGAGGCGTCGGCAGAGCGACGGCCGGCTGGAGATCCGCACGGCGATCTTTCCCAGCGCCGAGGTTCCCGGCGGCGACTCCAGCTTCAAGCCGTTCGTCGATCGCCTGCACGGCATGGGCCTGAAGGCCGGCATCTATACCGACATCGGCCGTAACGCCTGCTCGCAGGCCTGGGACCTGAAGTCGCCCAACCTGCCGGTCGGCTCGACGGCCGAGCGCGAGGTCGGGCTTGAGGGCCATGTCGATCAGGACATCGATCTCTTCTTCGGAACCTGGGGCTTCGACTATGTGAAGGTCGACGCCTGCGGCCTGGCCGACTACGCGCCCGGCGCGCCGGTCTTGAGCCGCAACGGCTATCGGCCGCGCGAGCCGCTGATCGTCCGCCGCGAACCGGCCAAGGACGCCTCGGCCCAGATCGAGGCGATGTATCGCCAGGTCGCCGCCGCCATGGCCCGCCACGGCGCCGACGGCGAGCACGTGCTGTCGATCTGCACCTGGGGCCGCGGCGACGTGCGCGCCTGGGGCGGCGAGGTCGGCGCCCTGTGGCGCACCAGCCCCGACATCAGCCCGCGCTGGAGCGCGATGCTGCGCTCGTTCGACAGCGTGGCGACGCGCTCGCTCTACGCCCGCCCAGGGGCCTGGAACGACCCGGACATGCTCTACATCGGGGCGGGCGACTTCGACGAAAACCACCTGACCGAGGCCCGCAGCCACTTTGCGTTGTGGGCCATGACCGCCGCCCCGCTGCTGATCGGCTACGACCTGCGCCAGGCGCCCAAGGCGCTGCTCGACATCTGGGGCGCCGCCGATCTCGTCGCCGTGAACCAGGACCCGCTGGGCGACCAGGCCGTGCTGGTCCACCACGAGGGCGAGGCGCAGATTCTGCTCAAGACGCTGAGCGGCGGGCGCAAGGCCGTGGCTCTGTTCAACCGCGGCGACCAGCCGGCGAAGATCACGCTGACGAACGAACAGCTGAAGTTGTCCGCCGACACGCCCGTGGCCCTGCGGGACCTCTGGACCGGCAAGGACGCGCCGAGCTTCACCGGCCGGGCCGCCTTCGATCTGGCGCCGCGCGAGACCAAGGTGTTCGAGGTCAGGGGCGCGCCCCTAGTCGCCGACGGCGTGCTGCTGTCGGAAATCCCCGCCCGCATCCACGTGGCCCAGGAGCCTTCATGGCCGCCGCCGGCCGACGGCTTCGACGGACCGGTCGGGCCGGCCGGCCACACCGGCGGCGCCCAGGCCGACTTCTCGCCCTACCGCACGCCGCTGGCGGTGAACGGCCGCCGCTTCGCCCACGGGATCGGCGTGCTGGCCAATTCGCGCCTGGAGGTGCTGGCCGCCGGCGAATTCCAGCGCTTTTCCGCCAGCGTCGGCGTCGATGACGCCTCGAAGGCCTCGGGCGCGAGCGTGCGGCTGGCCGTCTACGGCGACGGTCGCCTCCTGGCGCGCAGCAAGCCGCTGCGGGCCGGCGACGCACCGGTGGCGCTGAGCGCGTCGATCAAGGGCGTGAAGGTGGTCGAGCTGGTGGCCGTCTCCAGCGACGCCGCCGCGCCGCCGGCGGTCGTCTGGGGCGGCGCGCGGATGACACATTGAGACGCCGCGAGCCGCCCGAACCGCCTTTCTGGCGATCCGGCCGATCGGCTACAATCGGCGGTTAGGTGACTCGTTTTCGTCCATGGGGGGCGCGGGCCTCACCTCGAGACCGTCGCAATCCATGGCCGCGCCCGAGCAGGATCTTCTTCGCACCCGCAACGCGCTGCTGACGGGCAAGCCCGCCGTGGCCCTGCACACGGCCAAGGCCGCCGTCGCCAAGGCGCCGGGCACGGCCGAACCGCTCTACTGGCTGGCCTCGGCCCAGGCGGCCAACCGCGATCCCGCCGCCGCCCAGACCCTGAACGACGCGCGCCTGACCCACGGCCTGGCGGTCATCCGCGCCATCGGCGGCGACGCCAAGCGACTGACGACCGACGGCGAGTACGCGCTGCAGATCGGCCATCGCCTCTACAACGCCAACTATCCGGCCTGCGCCTCCGTCGCCTTCGGCCTGGCGGTCATCGCCGGTCGGGAGGAGCCGCAGGCGCTGGTGTCGCTGGGGCTGGCCTTCCTGCACCAGGGCCGCGCCGAAGAGGCCAACAACATCTTCCGCGCGCTTTCGGAAGCCATGCCAAACAGCGCGCCGGCCCAGCAGTTCGAGCTCTACAGCCTGTTCATGGTCGCCGACGGCGTGGCGCGGCACGCCCAGGCCGCCAGAGCCTGGGCCGAGCGCTTCGAGACACCTGTGCTGACGTCCGCCCAGCCCCCGGCCCCGCTGGCCGGCCGCCGGCTGCGCGTCGGCTATGTGGCGCCGGTGTTCTCCAGCGGCCAGATCCGCCAGTTCATGGCTCCGCTGCTCCACCATCACGACACCGAGCGGTTCGAGATCTTCCTCTATCCGAATGAGGCCGACATGACGGACTGGGCCGCCAGACCGACCGTGCGCCCGATCGGCGCGCTTAAGGACGACGAGGCCGTCGCCCTGATCCGCGAGGACCAGATCGACGTACTGATCGACGCCTGGGGCCACACCTCCGGCTCGCGGCTGGGGATCTTCGCCCGCCGGGCGGCGCCCGTGCAGGCCACCTGGCTGAACTATCAGCAGACCACGGGCCTGCGCGCGATGGACTTCGCCCTCCACTCGCGGTCGATCCTGACGCCCGGCATGGAGACGCTGTTCACCGAGACCGTCTGGCCGGTGGAGCCGATCTCGGCCCCCTTCCGCGCCGATCCGGCGACGCCCTCCCCCGCCCCAAGCCTGGCCAGCGGAACCGTCACCTTCGGTAGCTTCATCAATCCGTCGAAGCTCAGCGACGAGGCGGTCGCCGGCTGGTCGCGGCTGCTGCTCGCCGTCGCGGGCTCGCGGCTGCTGCTCAAGTACCGCTATTTCGAGGATCCGGTGCTGGCCCGCGCCACGACGGCGCGCTTCGCCGCCCATGGCGTGGACCCCGATCGGCTGGTCTACGAGGGCCACGCGCAGGGCGACGAGTACGAGCAGGCCTTCGCCAGGATCGACCTGTCGCTCGACCCCTCCCCCTGCCCCGGCGGCACCACCACCCTGGAAGCCCTGGCCCGCGGCGTGCCGGTGATCACCCTGCGCGGGCCGACCTTCTACAGCCGCATCGGCGTTCAACTCGTCGAGGGCGCGGGCCTGCCCGACCTGGTGGCCGACAGCTGGGACGACTACGTCGCCAAGGCCGCGGCTGCGGCCGCCGACCCGGCCAGCCTGCAGGCCCTGCGCGACCGCACCTGGGCAGGCTTCGCCAAGGCCTCGTTCCGCGACGAGGCGCTGGTCACCCGGACGCTCGAGGAGGCCTATCTCGGGATGTTCGGGGCGAAGTGGCCGGATCAGGTCTAGCCGCCCGACAGGATCCCTCTCTCTTTGAGAGAGGGAGGGGCCCGCGCCGAAGGCGTGGGAGGGTGAGAGGTAACAAACTCTCCGAACGAGGCGCGACATCACGCGAGATATGGATATTTATCCGCTTATTTATCATCCACTTAACGACACATGATCACGCATCAGGATTTGCCTGCCAGCGGTGAAACCTCTCACCCTCCCACCGCTTCGCGGCGGGCCCCTCCCTCTCTCTAAGAGAGAGGGGTTTTCATCCCCGCCAGCCGCTCATGCAGGAGCCGCAGGCGCTCCTCGGATCGCGCGAAGGCCCGCTGGGGCTTTTCCAGGTCGTAGGCGGGGCTGACGCGTTCGCAGATCTGGCGATCCTCGTCGAAGATCCGGCGGTTCATCTCGGCGCTGGAGTCGAGGAAGGCCTCGACCGCCCGTTCGGCGCCGGGGCGCACGCGGCCGTCGAGCAGGCGGGTGCAGAAGTGGGTCCGCCGACCCTCGCGGGCCGGGAAATAGGTCTGCACGGCGTAGGAATAGCCGAAGGTCGACGAGATCATCGCGAACGGAAAGACGTGGATCGTCCAGTAGCCCTGATAGGCCTCGGCGGCGTCGAAGTAACGCCCCAAGGTGGAGAGACCGCGCAGGGTGCGCTTGTCGGTGACCTCGCCCTCCCAGGTCAGGTTGGGGCCGTCGACGACGAGGTTCTTCTCGACCATGGCCAGGCTGGCCAGGGTTTCGCCGTGTATCAGGTTGACGTGGTAGGTCTCCAGCGCGTTCTCGACCGCCACCCGCCAGTCGCATTCGAACGGCAGGGCGTGGAAGTCGCGGCGCGCGGTGATCAGCTTCGACACCGTCTCCAGCTGCGCCGCCGCGCCGCCCAGTTGCTCGGCGAGGTCCTGCTCGGGTTCGACGCCGACGAACAGGAAGTCGCCGCACCAGGCTGTGCGATAGCGGCCGATCGCCTGGGCGGCCAGCACCTCGGGATCGAAGCTCTTGGCCAGGGCCGGCTTCAGGGCGCCGCCGCCGTAGCGCCAGCCGTGATAGGGGCACAGCATCGGCCCGACGCCATGGTCGCCGACGAAGAAGCGCGCGCCGCGATGCGGGCAGACGTTGTCGAAGGCCCCGATCTCGCCGTCGTCGTTGAACACCAGCAGGTCGCCGAACGCCCAGTCCAGGCGCAGCCAGGCGCCCGGCTCGGCCACTTCCGAGCGGTGGGCGACCAGGTGCCAGTAGCGGCGGTAGAGCGCGTCGACCTGAGGCGTCATCAGAGCTTTCGGGCTTACAGCTTTCTGGCGGGCGCGGCGTAGTAGGTGCCGCCCGCGGCGGTGTCGCGGACGATCACGGCGCCGGCCCCGATCGTTCCGCCCGCCCCGATGCTGACGCCGGGCAGCACGCGCGCGCCGGAGCCGAAGAACACCCCCTCGCCCACCTTCACCCGGCCCGTCAGGTCGACGTGGCAGCTGAGGGTCGAACCGGCGCCCAGCACCACGTCGTGACCGACGCCGGAATGGCCGTTGATGGTGACGAGGTCCTCGACCTTGCTGTCGGACGAGACATTGGCGAACGGCCCCACCAGCACGCCCTCGCCCAGCCTGGCCGAGGCGGTGACGAAGGCCCGGTCGTGAACGAGCGTGGCGAACCTGCCGCCGGCCGCGCGCAGGGCCTTGCCGACCGCCGCCTTACCGGCCGGCGTGCCGATGCCCATCACCAGCTGGACGCCGGCGGCCGGAACATGGCCGGCGATCTTGCCGAGGTACGGCAGGTCGCGGCCGAAGGCGGCCATCGGCGCGTCGCCGTCGTCGAGATAGCCGATGAAGCGGTCGCCGCTTTTGGCGAACTGCGGGCCGAACCAGTCGAGAATTTCCCGGGCGAGCGCGCCGCCCCCGACCATCACGTAGTCCATCTCGCGTCTCCTCCGTGAGCCGCTCACGCGGCCTTGTAGCCGCCGTCCACGTCCCAGATCGCGCCGGTGACCCAAGCCGCGGCCGGGGTCAGCAGGAAGGCCGCCACGGCGGCGACATCCTGCGGCCGGCCAAAGCCCAGCAGGTGGCGCGCGCGATAGGCCTCGATCCCGTCGCCCGTCAGGCCGCGGGTGATCCGCTCGTGCATCTCGGTCTCGACCGCGCCGGCCGCCAGGCCGTTGACGCGGATGCGGCGCGGCGCGAGCTCGCAGGCCAGCGACCGCACGAGGCCTTCCACGGCGGCCTTGGAGGCGGCGTAGGCGGTCATGCCCGCGCGACCGCGCTCGGCGGCGACCGAGCTGACCACGACGATCGAGCCCTCGTCCTTCATCACCTTGGCCTTGGCGGCGGCGCGAGCGACGGCGAAGGCGCTGCCGAAGGACGCGCCCATCACCTCGTCGAGCTTGGCGTCCTTGGTCATGCGGATGGGCAGGACCATCTCGATCCCGGCGGCGTGGAAGATCCCGTCCAGCCCGCCGGCCTCGATGGCGGCCTTGGCCACCGCGTCGGTGGCGGCGTCGCCTTCGGAGAGGTCCTGGATCAGGGAGACGTGGCCCTCGCCGGCCAGGCTGGCCAGGGTCTGGTCCAGGCGCCCGGCGTCGCGGCCGGCGGCGATCACCCGCGCGCCGACGGCGGCCACGGCCTGGGCCGTCGCCCGCCCAAGGCCCGACGAGGCGCCGGTGACGAGAATGGTCTTATCCGCCAGGGCTTCGGGATGCAGGCTCACAGGTACAGCGTCTCCGCGCAGTCGAGGGGGCCGAAGCGGCCGGCGACCGCGCCCCAGGAATAGCCGACGCCGAACCCGGCCAGGACCAGGGTCGCGGCTTCACCGCTCAAGCGCTCGGCCACGGCGTCGGTCAGCAGCAGCGGCAGGGTGGCCGAGCTGGTGTTGCCGAACTTGCCGATGTTGATCGGCAGGCGCTCGGGCGGGGCCTTCGCCTTCTTGCCGATGTGGCGCAGCATGAACTGGTTGGCCTGGTGCAGCAGGTGGAAGTCGACGTCCTCGGCCGTCAGGCCGGCGTCGGCGCGCACCGCCTCGATCAGGGCCGGCACCGCGCGCAGGGTGAAGGCGAAGACGGCGTTGCCGTCCATCTTCAGGGTTGGGGCGATGGCGCCGGCGGGACCGCAGGGCGAGCGGAAGCCGCCGTCCCGTACGATCAGGTCGGTCGCGCCGGTCCCGTCGGTGCCGAGGCGGAAATGCAGCGGCGTGGAGGCAGTATCGCGCTCCAGGGCCGTGGCCGAGCCGGCGTCGCCGAACAGCACGGCGGTGGCGCGGTCGTCGGGGTCGAGCAGCGGGCTGATCGTGTCGCCGGCCAAGAGCAGCACGCGCTTCAAACCGGCTTGCAGCAGGCACGACGCCAGCCACAGGCCGTAGACGTATCCCGAGCAGCCCATGCCGACGTCGAAGGCCTGGGCGTGCGGCGAAAGACCAAGCTTGCCATGCAGCAGGCAGGCGCTGGCCGGCAGGGCGTGGTCGGGGGTCTGGGAGACGAAGATCACCCCGTCGATCGAGGCGCGGTCCCAGGCCAGGCGCTCGATCAGCCGTTCGGCGGCGGCCTGGCAGAGGTCGGCCGTGGTCTGGCCCGGCTCCACCCAGTAGCGGGTCTGGACGCCGGTCATCTTGGCGACGTCGGCGACGGCCGCCTCGCCCAACCGTTCCTCGAACGCCTGGTTCTCCAGCCGCCTGGCGGGCACGGTCGAGACCACGCCCGCCAGGCGGACGCCTTCGACCCGATAGCCGCCGGGCGCGGGCTGCATCAGGCGGTTTCCTTGGCGACCAGCGCCTCGATGTCGGCCACGGTCTCGCACTTGGCCAGGGCCTGACCATCGACCAGCACGCCATGGATTTCGTCGACCAGGGCCAGGGTCGAGATGATCGCCAGCGAGTCCCAGTTGAAGGCGGCCAGCTCGGCCGCCGGCGAGATCTCGGACTCGTCGACCTCGAAGATCTCGGCCAGTCCGGCGTAAAGGGCGCTCATTCTTGTCTCCTCAAATGACGACGCTGGCGGCGGCCCACGACAGGCCCACGCCGAAGCCCACCAGCATCGCTCGTCTGGGGGCTCCTCTAGGGGCGCCCGCGCCCTGCAACAATGGGGCGAGGGCCAGCGGAATGGTTGACGACACGGTGTTGCCCACCTCGCGCATGTCGATGACGAAGCGCTCGGGTTCGATGGCGAGCTTCTTGCGCAGGCGCTCCAGGATGAAGCCGTTGGCCTGGTGGAAGACGAAGAGGTCGTGCTCCTCCATCGTCCGCCCCGTGCGTTGCAGCAGGCCGTCCACGGCCTTGGGCACGTGGCCGAGGGTGAAGGCCATCACCGCCGGGCCGTCCATCCGGAGCACCATGTCGTCGCCGGCCGAGGGCTCGCGGAAGCCGCCGCGTCGAACCATCAGGTGCTCGCCGCCCTTGCCGTCGGTGCCGAACACCACGGGATCGATCAGAGGCGCGTCGGCCTCGACCGCCTCGACCAGGGTGGCGGCGGCGCCGTCGCCAAACAGGGTGCGCACGCTCTGGTCGTCGGGATCCAGCAGCTTGGAATAGGTGTCGGCGGTGACCAGCAGCACGCGCCGGGCCTGGCCGCTCTCGATCAGGGCCTTGGCGAGGCTGAGGCCGTAGACGAAGCCCGAGCAGCCGAGGTTGAAGTCCAGGGCCCCGGCGCTGGTCGGCAGTCCAAGGCGGGCCTGCAACAGGCAGGCGCTGGTCGGCAGCACGTAGTCGGGCGTCTGGGTGCACAGCAGCAGGAAGTCGATCTCGCCCGGATCGAGGCCTTCCTTCGCCAGCAGGGCCCGCGCGGCGCCCTCGGCGAGGTCGAGCGCGGTCTCGCCGTCGGCCGCGATGCGGCGCTCGGCTATGCCCGTCTTTTCGAGGATCTTGTCGGCGCTCCAGTCGGGGAAGCGTGCGGCCAAGGCGTCGTTGGTCAGGCGGCCTTCAGGCAGGTGACCTGCGATCGCCTTGATCCTGGCGGTCAACATATACGCCTCGCGGCCGCGGAATGAATCATTGCAGAACAATGTCGAGCGCAATCTAAGCGCGTCGTTGGCCCAAGGGCCAGCCGTTTGATTTGCGGGAAACCTTCAATGTCGGCGCAAGACGTGTTCCCTCGGGCGATGGAGCTGCTCCTGGCCGGCGACGCCGTCGGCGCCGAGGCGCTGCTGGGTCCGCTGGCCGCCCGGAACGGCGACGACGTGCAGGTCCACTACTTCCACGCCGCCGCCCTGAGCGCGATGGGCGAGGAGGCCCGCGCCCGAGCGGCCTTCGAGACCGCGTGGATGAACCACGCCTTCACGGTGATGGGCGAGAACGACATCGCGCTGGACCGGGTCGCCCGGGACGCCGCCTTCGCCCTCGACGTCGGCCGGCTGTTCTACGCCGAGGACTATGTCGGGGTCGCCGCCGCGGCCTGCGGCTGCGCGCTGAACGATCCCACGGTGGCGGCCAACGAGGGCCTCTTCGTCTACGGCCAGTCGCTGCACCACGCCGGCCGCATCGAGGCGGCGCTGGCGGCCTTCGACAAGGCGGTCGGGCTGACCGGGGCGTCCTATCTCTCGGGCTTCGTGCTCTATTCGCTGATGTTCGCCAAGGACGGCCTGCAGCGCCAGGCCGACACCGCCCGCCGCTGGGGCGAGGTGATGCGCAAGGTCAGGCCCGCCGCCCCGACCTTCCCGCCCGCCTGGGACGGCGCGCGCAAGCTGCGCGTCGGCTATGTGGCGCCCAGCTTCGCCAACCAGCTGCGCCACTTCGTCGACCTGGTGTTCGAGAACCACGACACAGAGCGCTTCGAGGTCTTCGCCTATGTGGATCATGCCACGAGTGAACGCCTGCCCGGCCACGTCACGGTGCGGTCCTGCAAGACCCTGACCTACGACGCCCACGCCGACCTGATCCGGGCCGATGCGATCGACGTGCTGGTCGACGTCTGGGGCCACGCCTCCGGCAACCGCCTGGCGGTGTTCGCCCGCCGGCCCGCGCCGGTGCAGGTCGCCTGGCTGAACTGGATCCAGACCACGGGTCTCGAGGCCATGGACTACTCCATGCTCGGCTCGCACATGCTGACCGCCGACGCCCCGCCGCTGTTCGTCGAGACGCTGCACGACATCGGCCCGATCCTGGCCGCCTTCCGGCCGACGCCGACGGCGGCCCCCTCGCCTTCCCCGGCGATCGAGACCGGCCGTCTGACCTTCGGCAGCTTCAACCATCCGGCCAAGATCAGCGACGAGACCGTCGCCGGCTGGGCAGGTTTGCTGGCCGCCTGCCCGACGGCTGAGCTGCTGTTCAAGTACAGCTACTTCGTTGATCCGGTGCTGCAGACCACGGTCCAATGCCGGTTCCTCGCTCACGGGATCGCGCCCCAGCGCATCCAGTTCGAGGGCAAGACGACCGGCGAGGAATACGAGCAGGCCTTCACGCAGATCGACTTCGCGCTGGACCCCAGCCCCGTCGGTGGCGGCACCACGACCATGGAGGCCGTCTCGCGCGGCGTGCCGGTGCTGGCGATCCGAGGCCGCGACTACTACAGCCGCGTCGCCGTCGAGGCCCTTAGCGCCATGGGCCTGGAAGAGCTGCTGTTCGACGACTGGGCCGCCATGGCCGCCTTCGCCGCGCGCCTGGACCACGACCACCAGGCCCTGGCCGCTTTGCGCGCCAGGATCCGGCCGGCGCTGGACGCCTCGCCCTATCGCGACGAAGCGGGGTTCACGCGGCGGATGGAGGCGGCGTTCGCGCAGATGGCCGCTAAGACCCAATAAGGTCTCACTCTCTCACCCGAGCATCCCCGCGAAGGCGGGGATCCAAGCCGAGTCTGCAGGTGATCAACGGCCGCGCCCCATCCTGAACGACAGCTTGTGTCCCCGCCTTCGCGGGGACGCTCGGATAAGGGGAGACTTCGAGGAAACGCCCCCTAAGCCTCGTTGACGCTGTTGGCCTTCACCTTGGCCGCCCCGGCCTCGTCCAGATCGTTGCGCGTCGCCGTCAGGCTCAGCGGGCCCTTCAGCGTGGCGTTAACCGCGTCGATGCCGGTGTCCTTGCGCGAGGCTTTGCGAGCGATCAGGTAGCGCAGCGACAGGCGTTCGTGGTCGGCCGCGTCGGGCTGGGTGCCGTGCAGGGTGCAGGCGTGCCACATGGCGGCATAGCCGGCCGGGCCGACCAGCAGGTGCTGCGGGCAGTGCACCTGCCCGCCCTTGCGATCGCTGTAGGTCCAGCCGCTCTCGTCCTTGGTCAGGTCGTGCGGGAACAGCGTGCCGCCCAGGGTCTGGCTGTTCTCCAGCAGGAACAGCGGCGCGTCCCGCTCGCCCACGTCGTGCAGGTAGACATAGAGGGTGATGAAGTCGGCTTCCCGGTCCTTGTAGTCGATCAGGTCCTGGTGGAAGTCGATGCCGTAGAAATAGGTCACGTCCCGGTACTGCGGCCTCACATAGGGGCCCAGGTTGTTGACCGGGTTGCCGTGGATCCGCGTCTTCAGCCACTGGGGCACGGCCGAGGCCGGCACGCCGCAGATCAGCTTCTTGAGCAGGATCTCGTAGTCGTCGCCCAGCAGGCCGGCCACCGCGCCGGTCAGGCCCGTGTCCTTCTCGACGAAGGCCAGCTCCTCGTCGAAGCGCTCCAGCAGGTTGCGGCCGGGGGCCGGATTGACGCCGACATACTGCGGGTTGGCGTCGAACTCTTCCTCGCTGAGGAACAGCTCCTCGCCGAAACTGCGCAGATCACGGATGCGGGCGAGCAGTCGGCCCGCCGCGTCGGCGTCCAGGCCGCCAGGAAGCACGTGATAGCCGCGCTCGATCAGATCCCGCACCGGGCCGGGCGACGTAGCCGACATCGAAAGCTTCTCCATGACCGCCGAACACGACGGCGACGGATGAGATGAATACCGCTTCAAGGCGACGAGGCAATCCGTCGCAACCCGTACACGGCGACGGTTAGCGTCCGTTAACCATGTGACGCGCAGGCTACGTACCGCATTCGGGGATTCTCAATGGCCAAGACCGCCCGCAATCCGCGCGCCGACATCATTTCGCCAATCGCGGTCGCGAAACCTCGCCTGCCCCTGGCCGACGCCATTCTTCCCTATCTTCGCCGCATCGACACCGCCCGCTGGTATTCGAACTTCGGCCCGCTGGTGCAGGAGCTGGAAGAGCGCCTGGCCCATCGATTCGGCCCCTCCGCCCTTGCCGTCACCTGCAGCAACGCCACCCAGGGCCTGACCCTGACCCTCAAGGCCCTCGGCGCGACGCCGGGAACGCTGTGCGCCATGCCGTCCTGGACCTTCGTGGCCACGGCGCACGCGGCCGTGCAGGCCGGGCTGATGCCCTGGTTCCTCGACGCCGACCACGACAGCTGGATGCTGACGCCGCAGACGCTGGAAGCGGCCCTGCCCCGCGCGCCCGGGCCGGTCAGCGCCGTGATCATCGTCGCCCCGTTCGGGCGCATGCCCGACGTCGCCGCCTGGCTCGATTTCCAGGACCGCACCGGCGTGAAGGTGATCCTCGACGCGGCGGCCGCCTTCGACGCCGCCAGCGACGCGCGCCTGCCGACGGTCGTCAGCCTGCACGCCACCAAGGTCCTGGGCATGGGCGAAGGCGGCTATGTCGTCACCGACGACCCGGCCCTGGCCAGCCGCCTGCGTCGCCTGACGGGTTTCGGCTTCGAAGGCTCGCGCCTGTCGCAGCACGCCGCCACCAACGCCAAGATCAGCGAGTACGCCGCGGCCGTGGGCCTGGCCGCTCTCGACGCCTGGCCGGGCGACCGGCTGCGCTGGTTCACCGCCGCCCAGACGCTGCGTCAGGCCCTGTTCGCCTCCGACCTGAGCTTCCAGCCGGGCTGGGGCCACGACTGGACGACCAGCGTCTGCGTGGTCGGCACGCCGGACGGCGCCGCGCCGCGGCTGGCCGCCGCCCTCAAGGCCGCCGACATCGACACCCGCCAGTGGTGGGGCGACGGCTGCCACGCCTCGCCCGCCTTCGCCGAGTGCCCGCGCACCGACCTGCCCAACACCGAGCGCCTGGCGCGCTCGACCCTGGGCCTGCCGTTCTACATGGACCTCGACGCGGCGGACGCCGCGCGGATCGCCGACATCCTCAAGTCGGCTGGCTGAGCCGCCAGTCGGCGCCGGTCGCGGCGAACAGCCGGATCGCATCGGCCAGCCGGCGTCCTTCGGCGCGGGCGCGGGTCGACCGCGCGCCGCTCAGCGCCCGCTGGGCGTCGATCACCTCCAGCATCGTGCCGCCGCCGCGATCCACGGCCAGGCGCGCCAGGCGCAGGCGTTCGCTCGCCTGGGCCTCGACGCGGTCCTGCGCCGCCAGGCTGGCCTCGTCGGCCGATAGGGCCGCCAGCGCATCGGCCACCTGACCGAAGGCGCTCAGCACCGTCTGCTGGTAGCGGGCCGAGGCGACGCGGGCGGCCGCCCTCGCCTGCTCGCGCCGCGCCTTCAGCGTTCCGCCGTCAAACAGCGGCGCCGTCAGGCCCGCGCCCACGTCCCAGCCGCTGGCGTCGTAGCTGAAGATGTCCTTCGGCTTCAGCGCGCCCTGGGTCAGCGAGGCGCTGAGCTTGAGGTTCGGATAGAGGTCGGCCGTCGCCACGCCGATATCGGCGGTGGCCGCATGCAGCTCAGCCTCGGCCGCCAGGATGTCCGGACGCTTACGCACCAGGGCGGACGGCAGGACGACGGGCACGGGGGCCGACAGCTTCAGGGTGTCGAGCGTGAAGGCCGGCGCCGTCCAGTCGGCCGGGGCCTTGCCGACCAGCAGGGCCAGGGCGTGACGGGCGGCCGCCAGTTCGCCTTGCAGCGGCGGCAGCTGCGCGCGGTCCTGCTCGAGCTGGGCCTGGGCCGAGACGCCGGCCAGGCGGGTCGCCCCGCCCAGGGCGTCGGCGCGGCGCACCAGGGCGATGTTGGCCTCATCGTCGGCGATCATCTGTTCGACGCTGGCGATCTGGGCCTGGAGCGTGGCGATGGTCGCCGCCTGCAGGGCTATATTGGCCGTCAGGCTGAGATAGGCCGCCTCGGCGCGCCGCCCTTCCGCCTCGGCGCGGGCCGTCGCGCCCTCGATCCGGCGCTTCTGGCCGCCCCAGAGGTCGAGGTCGTAGCCGACGCCCGCTCCAACCGAATAGAGGCTGAAGGTCGGGTTGCTTAGCGTGATGTCGCCGAAGCTGGTGAAGCCGAAGGCCTGGAGATTGGCGCGCTCGCGGTCGATCCCGGCATTGGCGCTGACCTGCGGCCCGGCCTGGCCGCGCGCGGCGGCTAGCGCCGAACGGGCCTGCGCCAGGGTGGCGTCGGCCTCGACCAGCGAGGGGTTGTCGGCCAGGGCCTGGCGGATCACCGCGTCGAGTTCGGGCGAGCCCAGCGCCGTCCACCACGGGCCGACGCCGGCCTGGTCCAGCGTGGCGGCGGCGGCCGGAGTGGCCTCGTCCTTGGCCAGGTAGCCGGCCGTCTTCGGAGCTTCTGGCGCCTGGAAGTCCGGACCGACGGTGGTGCAGGCCGAGGCGAGCGCGGCGAGGCTGATCGCGCCGGCGAGGGCGGCCAGGCGGGAGGTCTTAGTGGTCGGCGACATGAACGGTCTCGCCCCCTTTGGCTTTCGGGGTTCGCATGAGCAGGATGAGCGGTGAGCAGGCCACGGTGATGACCAGCATCAGGCGGAAGTCGTCGAGATAGGCCAGCATCGAGGCCTGGCGGTTGATGACGCCATTGAAGGCCGCCATGGCGCTGTGGGTCAGGAACACGCTCTTGGCGTAGGCCTGGTAGAGGGGGTTGTCGGGCCGGGCGTGCTCGACCAGCACGGCGTGGTGCTTCTCGATGCCGCTGACGAACAGGGCCTGCATGATCGAGATGCCGGCCGCCGAGCCGATGTTGCGCACCAGGGTGAACAGGCCCGCGCCCTCGGCCCGCAGCTCCGGCTTCACCGTGGCGAAGGCGATGGTGCTGAGCGGCACGAAGATCAGGCCCGTCCCCGCCCCCGACAGGAAGCCGGAGATGATGATCAAGTGGGTGTCCATGCCCAGGCTGAAATGGCTCATCTGCCACAGCGACACGATGCTGACGGCCATGCCGATCGCCAGGATCAGCTTGATGTTCATCCGCCCGACGAGCTGGCCGACGGCGAACATGGCGATGAACGAGCCCAGGCCCCGGGGCATCGAGACGAGGCCCGTGAAGGCCACCGGATAGCCCAGCAGGGTCTGCATCATCGGCGGCAGCAGGGCCAGGGTGCTGTAGAGCAGTATGCCGATGAAGAAGCCGAAGAAGCAGCAGGTCATGAAGTTGGCGTCGGCCAGCAGGGCGCGCGAGACGAACGGCTTCTGCGCCGTCGCCAGCTGCACGGCGAACACCCACAGCGAGATCCCGCAGACGATCAGGTAGGTCCAGATCTCGGCCGAGCCGAGCCAGTCCTGGCCCGGTCCGCGGTCGAGCATCAGCTGGAAGGCGCCGATGGCGATGGCCAGGCTGGCGAAGCCCAGGATGTCGAAGCGCTTCTTCTCGGTTCCCTTCTTCTCGGACAGGAAGAAGAACACCCCGCAGAAGGCCAGCACCCCGACCGGCAGGTTGATGAAGAACACCCAGCGCCAGTCGAGATTGTCGGTCAGCCAGCCGCCCAGGGCCGGGCCGAGGATCGGCCCCAGCACCGCGCCGGCGCCCCAGACGGCCATGGCCTGGCCGTGGCGCTCGGGCGGGTTGATGTCGAGCAGCACCGCCTGCGACAGCGGGATCAGCGCCGCACCGAACAGGCCTTGCAGCAGCCGGAACAGCACGATCTCGACCAGGCTGTTGGCCACGCCGCACAGCATCGAGGCGATGGTGAAGCCGACGATGCAGACGTTCAGCACCATCTTGCGGCCCAGGCGCTCGGTCATGAAGCCGGTCAGCGGCGTCATGATCGTGGCGGCCACGATGTAGGAGGTCAGCACCCAGGTGATCTGGTCGGCCGAGGCCGAGACGCTGCCCTGGATGTGCGGCAGGGCGACGTTGGCGATCGTCGTGTCCAGCGAGATCATGATCGTCGCCAGCATCACCGAGACGGTGATGGGCCCGCGGTTGGCGACGTCGCGATCGTGGCCGGAAAGGGCCCGCGCGGCGTTCATCCCTGGCGGCCCGAGCGGACGTCCACCGTCGCCTTGGCGCTGAGGCCCGCGCCCAGATTGCCCGGGACGGCCTCGTCGAGGATCAGGCGCACGGGCACGCGCTGCACCACCTTGACCCAGTTGCCGCTGGCGTTCTCGGCCGGCAGCAGGGCGAAGCTGGAGCCGGTGCCGGGGCTGAAGCTGGCCACGTGGGCCTTCAGCGGATGGTCGTAGGCGTCGACCTTGATGCTGGCCGGCTGGCCGACGCGCATGTGGGCCAGCTGGTCTTCCTTGAAGTTGGCCTCGACCCAGGGCTTGCCCGAGATCAGCCAGAACACCGGCTGCGAGGCGGTGACACGGGCGCCGACCTGCAGCTGCTCGACCTTGGCCACGACGCCGTCCGCCGGGGCGACCACGGCCGCGTAGGAGCGATCGAGCCTGGCGCGCTCGAGGCGGGCCTGGGCTTCCAGCACCTTGGGCTGGCGCTCGGTCGGGGCGTCGGGCGAGCCGCCCAAGTCGGCCAGAGCGGTGGCGATCTGCTGGCGGACGACGCCGATCTGGCGCTGGGCCTGGTCGGCGGCGTGGCGGGCCTCGTCGGCCTGGGCCTGGGTGGCGACGCCGGCGGCCGCCAGGTCGCGCTGGCGGGCGGCCTCGCGCTTGGCGTAGGCGGCGGTCTCTTCGGCGGCGGCCATGTCGGCCAGGCGCTGGCCGTAGACGGCGCGGCGGGCCTGGACGTCGTAGCGGGCCTGGGCCAGGGCCGCCTCGGCCTCCGACACGGCGACCTGATAGTCGGCCGGATCCAGGCGGAACAGCACCTGGCCCTTCTTGACAGTCTGGTTCTCGCCGACCTCGATGCCGACCACGCGGCCGTCGACGCTGGCGCTGATGGCCGTGCGGCTGGACTGGATATAGGCGTTGTCGGTGGTCTCGGACTTGCCGCCGGTCAGCACCACGACGCCCACGCCGGCCAGCACGACCAGCGGAACGCCGATCATCAGCGGCAGGCGCAGCCGCTGGCCCAGCGTCTTGCCTTGCACCTTGCCTGGCCGCTTGCGGGCCGCATCGGCCTCGGCTTCGGCGATGGCGTCATAACCTTCAGCGTCGCTCACGCGCTGCTCCACGTCTCTTCGAGTTGTCGGGAATCGCTAGGTCCGTTCGATCGCGAACCTTGAGCGGGCAGATAGGACTCCACCCATCATGAGTGAAATGATATCTCTTCACGTCAGCCATGAACGCCTCGAATTTCAGAACCGCCGACCTCAATCTCTTCCGGGTTTTCGTGACCCTGCTGGAGGAGAACAACGCCACGCGCGCCGGTGAGCGCCTGGGGCTTTCGCAGTCGGCCGTGAGCCACGCCCTGCGCCGCCTGCGCGAGATGGTCGGCGACGACCTCTTCGTGCGCGGCCAGACCGGCCTGCGCCCCACGCCCCGCGCGCTGGAGATCGCCGAAACCGCCCGCACGGCGCTGAAGCTGCTGGAGACGGCGGTCCTGGCCCCGCGCTTCGACCCGGCCGTCGACCAGCACGCCTTCAACGTCGCGGCCGGCACCTACATCACCTACGTGCTGGGTCCGCTGATCGCCGAGCGGGTGATGGCGGTGGCGCCCAACGTCCAGGTCCACTTCCGCAATCTCTACGCCGGCATGACCGAGGACCTCGACACCGGCCGGCTCGACATGGTCATCGGCTGTTTCGAGGCCGTGCCCGGCCGCTTCACCCACACCCGGCTGTTCGACGAGAGCGGCGTCTGGGTGGCGCGGATCGGCCATCCGGCGGTCGTCCAGGGACTGGACCACGCCGCCCTCGCCCGCCTGCCGCGCCTGGGCGTGACAGGCGGTAACGACGATCCCGATCGCACCTCGGCCGGCCACCTTGGCCTGCGCCGGGTGACCTCCTGGGGCGAGCGCTACGGCCTGGGCGAAAGCCCCGACCCGTCGTTCTCGGTGCAGGACTCGTTCAGCGCCCTGAACATGGTCAGCCGATCCGACATGATCTGCATCCTGCCCCGCCGCCTAGCCCAGACCGCCGCCGAGCGCGGCAAGGTGGTGATGATCGAGCCACCCAACGCGCCGCCGCCCACGCCGTTCGGCGCGGTGATGCGGGCCAGCGACGCCCCGGACTCGCCTAACGGCTGGCTGCTGGAGCTCTGCCGCGAGGCTGGCGCGCTGCTCTGAGGCCTTGAGCCGGCTTCTCGACCGGCGTCACCGGCAGCCCGATCAGCTACCCCTGAGATATTTCGAAATACAATTGCGAGTGATTTGCAATCCCATCCTCCCCTCGCTATAGCCTGCCGGACGCCGACACCGTCGGCGTCCGGATTATCTGGCGCCGCTCTCCCTTTGCGTGATCGCAAGCGGCGCAACCAAGGGGTGGCCCATGTTCCTGAAGACCACGCTGCTGGCGAGCGGCGCTTTCCTGGCGCTCGCCGGGCCCGCTCTCGCGCAGACGACGACCGACGACACCGACGTCGAGGGCGTGGTCGTCACCGGCGCCTACACCGTCAACAGCCGCATCGACACGGCGACGGGCCTGGGCCTGACCCTGCGCGAGACGCCGCAGTCGGTCACGGTGATCACCGCCCAGCGCATCCAGGACCAGAACCTGTCGACGATCGCCGACGTCGTACGCAACACCGCCGGCGTCTCGATGGTCGAGGTCGACGACGTGCGCAACGTGTTCAACGCCCGCGGCTTCGAGATCAAGAACTACCAGATCGACGGCGTGCCGCTGTCGTGGAGCCTGGCCGGCGATAGCGGCGAGACCGTCGCCGACGTGTCGATCTACGAGCGCATCGAGATCGTGCGCGGCGCCACCGGCCTGCTGACCGGCGCCGGCGACCCGTCGGCCTCTATCAACCTGGTGCGCAAGCACGCCGACTCCCGCGAGTTCAAGGGTTCGGTCACCGGCTCGCTCAGCAGCTGGGACCGCCGCCGTCTCGAGACCGACCTGTCGGGCGCGATTAAGGACGGCGCGATCCGCGGCCGCTTCGTGGCCAAGTACGAGCAGGGCGACACCTATTTCGACCGCCAGACCACCGAGAAGCACGTGCTCTACGGCGTCGTCGAGGCCGACCTGACCGACACCACCCTGCTGCGCGTCGGCGCCAGCCAGCAGGTCACCACGCCGAACGCGGCGTTCTGGGGCTCGCTGCCGAGCTTCTACACCGACGGCACGCGCACGAACCTGCCGATCTCGACCAACACGGCCGCCAACTGGTCGTACTGGGACACGACCAACACCAACTACTTCGCCAACCTGACGCACAGCTTCGCGAACGGCTGGAAGGTCTCGTTCAACTACAACCGCATGATCAACGAGCAGGATTCCCAGCTGCTCTATCTCTACGGCACCATCGACCGCACCACGGGCGTCGGCCTGGCCACCTGGCCCTACAAGAGCAAGGGCGAGACCACCCAGGACAGCTTCGACATCCAGCTGCACGGCGACTACTCGCTGTTCGGCCGCGAGCACGACTTCACCGTCGGCGCCCTGCGCAGCGTCCAGAAGTCGGACGTGGTCTACTACCAGGCCGGCGGCGCCAACGCCTTCCTGCCGGCGACCAGCATCTACAGCTGGGACGGTAACTTCCCGCAGCCGACCTTCGCCACGACGCCGACCCAGTACACCGACAACGAGACCGAGCAGAGCGGCTTCTTCGCCGCCACCCGCCTCAACGTCACCGACGCCCTGAAGGTGGTCGGCGGGGCGCGGATCTCGGCCTGGAAGCGCAGCGGCCTGAACGGCGGCACGCAAGAGAACTACTCGTCGGACAACGTCGTCATTCCCTATGTCGGCGTGCTCTACGACCTGACCCCGACGCACCGCCTCTACGGCAGCTACACGGAAATCTTCCAGCCGCAGAACCTGCGCGACGTCAACGGCACGGTGCTCGATCCGGTCACCGGCAAGGCCTATGAGCTGGGCCTCAAGAGCGCGTTCTTCGGCGACGTGCTGCAATCGACCATCGCGGTCTTCAAGATTCAGCAGGACGGCGTGGGCCAGGCGACCGGCCAGTTCGTGATCGGCAATCCGACCGAGCAGGCCTATGCGCCGGCCGACGGCGCCGAGAGCACCGGCTTCGAGCTGGAACTGCTGGGCCGGGTCACCCCCAACTGGAAGGTCAGCGCCAACTACGCCCAGTTCGAGGTCGAGGACTCGAGCGGCGCCAAGGTCAACACAGACCAGCCGCGCAAGAGCTTCTCGCTGTTCACGACCTACGAGTTCAACGGCGCGCTTGACGGCCTGACCGTCGGCGGCGGCGTCAACTGGCGCGACACCATCTACTCGGTCACCGGCTCGGCCCGGATCGAGCAGGAGGCCTTCGCTCTGGTGAACCTGATGGCCCGCTACGAGATCAACGAGAACCTGTCGGTGCAGGCCAACGTCGATAACCTGTTCGACGAGACCTACTACAGCCAGATCAGCTATTTCAGCCAGTACCGCTACGGCGCGCCGCGCAACTACACGGTCGCCCTGAAGTACGCGTTCTGATTACTGGGAGGCGGATGACGCCTCCCGCATGATCCAGTCGAAGAAGCCGCCGGGTTCGCCCCGGCGGCTTTTTTCGTGTCGGCGATGTCGGCAAGGCGAGGCGGCCGGCGTCCTTGGCCAGCGGCCCCGCGGCCGCGGGAGACAGCGGGATGTCCGACGCCATTCTCTGCTATCAGATGCGGGACGACGCTGGCGCATCTGGCTGCGCATCTGTTTTGGGAGCAGAGGGTCGCCGGCCCGACCGGCGTTGTGGAGCCGACCGATGACCGATCCCGACTGGATCGACGCCGCCCTCGTCTCGGCCCGTCCCCGGGCCATGGCCGCCCTGCTGCGCTATTTCCGCGACCTCGACACGGCGGAAGAAGCCTATCAGGACGCCTGTCTTCGCGCCCTGAAGTCCTGGCCGCAGAAAGGCCCGCCGCGCGATCCGACCGCCTGGCTGATCCTGGTCGGGCGCAACAGCGGCGTCGACGCCGCCCGCCGCCGGGGCCGTCAGACCGCCCTGCCCTCCGACGAAGTGCTGACCGACCTCCAGGCCGGGCTCGACGACGCCGAGGCCGCCGCGGCCGAGCGGATCGACGGCGCCGACTGGCGCGACGACATCCTGCGGCTGCTGTTCGTCTGCTGCCATCCCGACCTGCCGGCCACCCAGCAGATCGCCCTGGCCTTGCGTATCGTCTCGGGCCTGTCGGTGCGCCAGATCGCCCGCGCCTTCCTGGTCGGCGAAGCCGCCATGGAGCAGCGGATCACCCGCGCCAAGGCCCGGATCGCCAAGGGCGACGTCCCGTTCGAAGCCCCCAGCCTGACCGAGCGCGCCGAGCGGCTGCTGGTGGTCATGGCCATGGTCTATCTGGTGTTCAACGAGGGCTATTCGGCCGGCGGGGCCGAGGCCGACGCCCGGAGGCCGCTGTGCGACGAGGCGATCCGCCTGTCGCGCCTGCTGCTGGTCCTGTTTCCAGGCGAGGCCGAGGTCATGGGCCTGACGGCGCTGATGCTGCTGCAGCACGCCCGCTCGCCCGCCCGGCTCGACGCCGACGGCCTCGTGGTGCTGCTCGAGAACCAGGACCGTTCGCTGTGGAACCGGGCGATGATCGACGAGGGCCTGGCCCTGCTCGACCAGGCCATGCTGCGCCGGGATCCCGGCCCCTACCAGGCGCAGGCCGCCATCGCCGCCCTGCACGCCCGCGCCGAGCGCCCCGAGGATACCGACTGGGCCCAGATAGACCTGCTGTACGCGGTGCTGGAGCGCATGACCCCCTCGCCCGTCGTCACCCTCAACCGCGCGGTCGCCGTCTCCAAGGTCGCCGGACCGGAGGCCGCCCTGGCGATGATCGCGCCGCTGGAGGAGCGGCTTGCGGGCTATTTCCACTTCCACGGCCTGCGCGGCGCGCTGAATCAGCAGCTGGGCCGCGACGACGACGCCCGCGAAGCCTTCGGACGCGCCATCGCCCTGGCCGGCGGCGCGGCCGAGGCCGTCTACATCCGCCAGCAGCTCGATCTCCTTCAGACCGGCCCCGAGAAAAATCGCGGGCGAGTGTCGGAAGCCTGACGGTTCGAACGTCCTCGTCGCGAACGGCCCGGCAAGGGCCTCGCCTTCAAGGGAGTTTCCGATGCTGAAGATCATCGCCGCCGTCGTCGTGCTGGGCCTGGCCGCCTTGCTGATCGCCGCCGCCCTGCGTCCGCCGACCTTCCGCGTCGAGCGCTCGATCCTGGTCAGCGCCCCGCCCGAGGCCGTGCTGGCCCAGGTCTCCGACTTCAAGGCCTGGCGCGGCTGGTCGCCCTACGAGACCCTCGACGCCGACCTTTCGCGCACTTACGCCGGTTCAGATCGCGGCGTCGGCGCGACCTATGCCTGGGCCGGCAGGAAGGCCGGGACCGGGCGCATGCGCATCGATGAGGCCACCAGCCACCAGGTGCGCATCGCGCTCGACTTCGAAAAGCCCTTCAAGGCCAGTAACACCGCCCTCTTCACCGCTGTTCCCGAAGGCGACGTCACCCGCGTGACCTGGTCGATGTCGGGCCCCGCGCCGTTCGTCTCGCGGCTGATGGGCCTGGTGTTCAACATGGACAAGATGATCGGCCGCGATTTCGAGACGGGTCTGTTCAATCTCAAGACCGTGGTCGAGCGTTCATAATCCGTCGTCGCCCAAAGACCCGTCGCCCCAGGAGTCCGACATGGCCCGTTTCCTCCTGCTGAAGTTCGAACCGTCTTCAGAGCCGCGGGTTTTCCCCGGCGACCAGGAGGCGAGCCATCCGGCGGCCCACAAGGGCGGCAAGGAAGGCGGCGAGGCCTCGGCCGGCGACAGCGCCGCCGATCGTTCGGCTTCCGCCAGGAAAGCTGCGGCCACCCGCAAGCGAAACGCCGAGCAGCACGCGCATCGATGAGCCGCGCGGCTGAAAGCTCTCTTAGAAAAACTGACGCGCTCGAATCCATACTAATCCAGTAGTGATTTCTCAGCGCCGTCTTCCTCCCCTTTGGCGGCGCCGAGCGGAGCGCCGCCCCGCCAGGACTTCACGGACGGCTCCCGTGTCCTGGTCCCGTCCTTCGGGGGAAGGACTGGGGCGGCGCTCACTCTTGGACTCGCTCTTCCACCCCTTCCTTGCGCTTTGACGCACGGCGGCCCGCCCGAGGCCGCACAGGCCCCGCGAAGATTGACTTTGCGGCGATTGCGCCTATTTATCCCCACCTTCGGAGCAGGTCTGGCGAATCCGCGCCGCCCGCTCGCCCAAGCACGGGCGGCTCCGAGTTCAGACCAGCGTGAAATGACAGAATTCTCCGATCTCGGGCTCTCGCCCACGACCCTTCAAGCGGTCGCCGACACCGGCTACACGACCGCCACTCCGATCCAGGCCCAGGCGATCCCGGTCGCCCTCGCCGGCCAGGACGTCCTGGGCATCGCCCAGACCGGCACCGGCAAGACCGCCGCCTTCACCCTGCCGCTGATCGACAAGCTGCAGTCGGGCCGCGCCAAGGCCCGCATGCCGCGCGCCCTGGTCATCGCTCCGACCCGCGAGTTGGCCGACCAGGTCGCCTCCAGCTTCGAGAAGTACGCCAAGGGCACCAAGCTCTCGTGGGCGCTGCTGATCGGCGGCGTCTCGTTCGGCGACCAGGAAAAGAAGCTCGATCGCGGCGTCGACGTGCTGATCGCCACCCCGGGCCGCCTGCTCGACCACTTCGAGCGCGGCAAGCTGCTGATGACCGGCGTGCAGTTCCTCGTCGTCGACGAAGCCGACCGCATGCTCGACATGGGCTTCATTCCGGACATCGAGCGCATCTTCAAGATGACGCCGCCGAAGAAGCAGACCCTGTTCTTCTCGGCGACGATGCCGCCGGAAATCACCCGCCTCACCAAGCAGTTCCTGAAGGATCCGGTGCGGATCGAGGTCGCCAAGCCGGCCACGACCAACGCCAACATCACCCAGCTGCTGATCAAGGTGCCGTCCTCGGACCCCAAGGCCAAGCGCCTGGCCCTGCGCACCATCGTCGAGAAGGCCGCGCCGGAAACCGGCATCGTCTTCTGCAACCGCAAGACCGAAGTCGACATCGTCGCCAAGTCGCTGAAGGTGCACGGCTTCGACGCCGCCGCCATCCACGGCGACCTCGACCAGAGCCAGCGCATGAAGACCCTGGCGGCCTTCCGCGACGGCTCGCTGAAGATCCTGGTGGCCTCCGACGTCGCCGCCCGCGGCCTCGACATCCCGGCCGTCAGCCACGTCTTCAACTACGACGTCCCGCACCACGCCGACGACTATGTGCACCGCATCGGCCGCACCGGTCGCGCCGGCCGCTCGGGCGTCGCCTACATGCTGGTCACCCCGGCCGACGACAAGGGCTTCGACAAGGTCGTCAAGCTGATCGGCTCGACACCCACCGAAGAAGTCATCGACGTCGACTACAGCGACGCCGTCACCGTGCCGCGCGAAGGCGACCGCCGTCGCGGCCGCAGCGAGCGTCCGGGCCGTGAACGCGGCGAGCGGAGCGAGCGCGGTGAACGCAGCGGCCGCGGCCGTCGCGAACGCGCCGAGGCCGCTCCGGCCGAGGGCGAAGTCGTCGAAACCGTCGCCGTCGCTGTCGAGGCCGCTCCGGAAGCGCCCGTCGCCGAGCGCCCCGAACGTTCGGAGCGTCCGGAACGCGAGCGCAAGCCGCGCCGCGAACGCACCCGCGACCGTGAGCGCGCCCCCGCCGCCGTGGTCGAAGCCGCTCCCGTCGAGGAAGCCGCTCCCGCGGCCCGCCCGTCGCGCGAGCGTCCGCCGATGCCGGTGCGCGGCGTCCAGCCGGTTCGCGCCCGCGACGACGACGACGATCGCCGCGTGGTCGGCTTCGGCAACGACATCCCCGCCTTCCTGCTGCGGGCTCCGCCTCGCCTGGCCAAGGTCGAGGACTGACGAACCGCCCATTCGGGCGTAGAGTGGCCGGCGTGCTCCACGGAGCCGCCGGCTTTTTCTTTGTTTCCTCGACGGTTCCGCGCGTTTGCCAAGAACGAGCAAAAAGCCCGGAGGAACCGCCATGGCCAATTTCACGCCGTCCCAATCAGACGCCGACCTGCTGACCCACGAACGCACCTACCACGCCTTCAGCGTGCTGATCCGCTGGTGCGTCGTCGCCCTGGCGGTCGCCATCACCACCCTGACCCTGTGGTTCGCCACGCCGGCGGGCTTCTTCGGCGGACTGATCACGGGCGTCGTGCTGGCCGTGGCCGGCTATTTCGCGGTCATCCGCCACGAGGCCAAGCAGCCGCTGGACCTGTGGACCGAGGGACGGTGAGGAAATTCCCTCTCCCCTTGCGGGAGAGGGTGGCCCGCGAAGCGGGTCGGGTGAGGGGTCGAAAGACCTCTACGCCGCAAGCAGCGGTCAGGCCGGATGAGGTCTTTCAGTTCTGAGAGACCCCTCATCCGTCGGCTATCGCCGCCACCTTCTCCCGCAAGGGGAGAAGGATACTCGTCACCGCTTGATCTGCCCCGCCAGATACTTCCGGATCGCCGCGCCATAAGGCGGGCGCAGGGCCAGCATCGGACCGATGTCCTTCTTCAGCTGGTGGAACACCGCCTTGCGGTGGCTGAACTCGCGGAAGCCGTCGTGGCCGTGATAGGCGCCCGTACCGGCCGGGCCGACGCCGCCGAACGGCAGATCCTCCTGGGCGACGTGAAAGATCACGTCATTGACCGTGGCCCCGCCGCTGGTCGTGCCGTCCAGCACCTTCTCGCGCTCAGCATCGTCGGTCCCGAACCAATAGAGAGCCAGCGGCCGGGCGTGGGCGTTGACGTAGCCGATGGCGTCCTCGACGCGGTCATAGGCCTTCACCGGCAGCAGCGGACCGAAGATCTCGTCCTGCATCACCGTCATGTCGTCGGTGGGATCCAGGATCAGGGTCGGCGGCATCTTGCGGTGCTCCTGCTGGGCGAAGTCCTCGCCGGCCGGATTGAGTTCGACCACTCTGGCGCCCTTGGCCCGCGCGTCATCGACATAGCCCTTCACCCGGTCATAGTGCCGCTGGGCGACCAGGGCCGTGTAGTCGGGATTGTCCTTCAGGGTCGGGAAGCTCTTGGCGACCGCCGCTTTGGCCGCCTCGACGAAGCGCTCGACGTCCTCGGCCGGGGCCAGCACATAGTCGGGGGCCAGGCAGATCTGGCCGGCGTTCAGCGTCTTGCCGGCCATCACCCGCGCCGCGGCGGTCTCCAGATCCGCCCCGCGCGACAGGATCACCGGGCTCTTGCCGCCCAGTTCCAGCGTCACCGGCACCAGGTTCTCGGCTGCCGCCCGCATCACGTGGCGCGCCACCGAGGTCGCGCCGGTGAACAGCAGGTGGTCGAAGGCCAGGCCCGAAAACGCCTGCCCCACCTCAGGGCCGCCGGTGACGACCGCGATCTCCTCCTCGTCGAAGGCCTTGGCGAACATCGCCTTCATCAGCTCCGACGTCGCCGGCGTGAACTCCGACGGCTTGATCATCGCCCGGTTGCCGGCCGACAGCACCCCGGCCAGCGGCGCGAAGGTCAGGTTGATCGGGAAGTTCCAGGGACTGATCACGCCGACCACGCCCTTGGGCTGCCAGCGCACCTCGGCCTTGGCCCCGAACACGCCCAGCAGCGCCGGCGTGGTGCGTCGCTTCTCGGTCTTCATCCACTGGCGCAGATGGTCGCGGGCGAACTTCAGCGGTCCGATCGAGCCGGCGACGTCGGTCAGGGCCGTGGCGTCCTTGGAGCGCACGCCGAAATCGTCGCTCACCGCCTTGGCGATGTCGTCCTGGTGATCGACCAGAAGGCCGATGCAGCGGTTCAGCCAGTCGATACGCCGTCCGGCCGACGGCGCGCCGTCGCGCAGGTGGGCGGCCTTCTGCTTCTGCAGCACCGTCTCCAGGCCGGCCCGGACGGCCTCCGGACCAAGGTTGGCGGGGGCGTTCATGCGGCGTCTCTCCCGAAAACGGCCTCTCGGCTCATCTTATCAGCGTTCAGGATGCGTTGAAGTTGTGACCGGCGCAAGCGCGCCCGTCCGGCCTTAACCGCTCGTTTGAACTCTTGCGCTTATGTTTGGCGCGCAAGCGATCGGCCTCGGAGAAACCGGGACCGAACGGGGGAATGAAAGATGTCGGACGTCGAGACCACGCTGCGCGGCCCTGAAGCCTACAAGATCGCCCGTCGGGCCCTGGACCTGATGGAGCGTCATCAGATCTGGCCGACCGCGCTGAACTTCGAGCTCTGGACCCACTATGTGGCCGATCCGGACGGCGCCCTGGCGCGCGAGATCACCCGCCTGATCTCGATGGGCGAGCCCATCACCGAGATGCTGAGCGAAGAGCTGGCCGCCGCCTATCTTCCCAAGGCCCGCCTCAACGAACAGATCCGCGACGCCGGCGACCTGCTCTCCAAGGAGCTGGAATCGGTCTCGAAGGCCATCCAGAACGCCCAGAAGACCAACGCCGCCTTCGGCAAGACCCTGGCCGGGGTCTCCAAGGACCTCGACGGCCCGACCGCCGTCGAAGGCATCAAGGCCGTGGTCACCAGCCTGGCCGCCGCCACCCGGCAGGTCGCCAAGGAAAACAAGGCGCTGGAAAACCGCCTGGCCGAGTCCACCGCCGAGGTCGACCGCCTGCGCGAGCACCTGGAGCAGGTGCGCCGCGACGCCACCACCGACGGCCTGACCAACCTGGCCAACCGCAAGGCCTTCGACGAAGAGCTGGAGCGCGCCTGCGCCGAGGCCGACGAGGCCGGTTCGGCCATCTGCCTGGCCGTGCTCGACATCGACCACTTCAAGGGCTTCAACGACACCTGGGGCCACCAGACCGGCGACCAGGTCATCCGCTACGTCGCCAGCGTCATCGGCCGCGTCGCCGCCCTGCCCCGCTTCGCGGCCCGCTACGGCGGCGAGGAATTCGCGATGATCTTCCCGGGCGAAGCCGCCACCGTGGTCAACGCCACGCTGGAAGAGATCCGCGTCGAGGTCTCCTCGCGCATGCTCAAGCGTCGCTCGACCAACGAGGACCTGGGGGCCATCACCCTGTCGTCCGGCTTCGCCGAGCGGCGCAAGGGCGAGACCGCCCACTCGGTCATGGAACGCGCCGACACCGCGCTCTACGCCTCCAAGCGCAGCGGCCGCAACCGCGTCACCGCCGCCGAGACCCAGCAGGAATCGGCCAACGCGGCTTAAGAACAGAACACGCGTTCTTCTCCAGAGAACCGCGTCCCGGAGCCCGTCGATCCCACCGGATCGGCGGGCTCTTTCTTTTGGCGCAAGCCCTCTTGCGTTCCCCCGGGGCATCCGCGCCTAGCTTGCCTCCAGGCGCGAAAAGACGCCCGGAGGATGTGATGGCCTACGAGAAGATCCGGCTGGAAACCGAAGGCGGCGTGGCCGTCGTCACCCTTTCCGATCCCGCCACGCTCAACGCCGCCAGCCCCGAGGTCGCCCGCGAACTGGCCCACGCCTTCGGCGCGATCGCCGCCGGCCAACTCGAGGCGCGCGCGGTCGTCCTCACAGGCGAAGGCCGCGGCTTCTGCTCGGGCGCCAACCTTTCGGCGGGCGCCACCGCCGGCCGGCCGATGGACGCCGACGGCAAGCCCGACGCCGGCGCGGCGCTGGAAAGCGTCTACAATCCGCTGGTGACGCTGCTGCGCGACTTCCCGCTGCCGATCGTCACCGCCGTCAACGGCCCGGCCGCCGGCATCGGCTGCTCCCTGGCCCTGCTCGGCGACATCGTGGTGGCCGCCGAAAGCGCCTATTTCCTGCAAGCCTTCCGCCGCATCGGCCTGGTGCCCGACGGCGGCTCGACCTGGCTGCTGCCGCGCCTGGTGGGCAAGGCCCGGGCGATGGAGATGATGCTGCTGGGCGACAAGATCCCCGCCGCCAAGGCCCTGGACTGGGGCCTGGTCAACCGCTGCGTCCCCGACGCCGAGCTGATGCCGACCGCCCTGGAGCTGGCCCGCGCCCTGGCCGAAGGCCCGGCCTCGCTGGGCGCGATCCGGCGGCTGGTCTGGGACAGCCTGGAGAGCGACTGGATCGGCCAGCTGCACGCCGAACGCCAGGCCCAGCGCGCCGCCGGCAAGACCGAGGACTTCATCGAAGGCGTCTCGGCCTTCCTGCAAAAGCGCCCGGCGACCTTCAAGGGGCGGTGAGGCCGAAATGGAGGGCGCGGATGGTCGAAACCGCCCGCGCCCCAGTCGCCTAGCAATCAGTACTTCAGCCTGAACCCCACCGACATGCTGCGCCCGGTCGAGCCGTAGTTGGTGACCAGGTGGTTGGCGTCGTAGGCCCAGCGCTCGGTCTTCTGGTTGGTCAGGTTCAGCGCCTCGATGTTCAGGGTGATGAACTTGTTGACCGTGTAGGTGGCCGAGCCGTCGAGGTTGAAGGTGGCGTTGGAGCCGCCGAAGTCGTTGACGTAGGGCGAGGAGCAATCGCCCGGCGCGCAGGTGCCCGAGGCCAGCGGATAGGTCGTGTAGTAGGCCGCGCGATAGGCGCTCGACAGGCGGGCCGACCACTTGTCGGCGTCGTAATAGACCGTGAAGTTCACCGCGTCGGGCGAGGCGCCTAGCCAGGGTCCTTCGACGATGCCGTCGGCCTTGTCGGGGTTGAGGATGTAGCCCAGCTTGGATTCCAGGTGGGTGTAGTTGGCCTGGACGCCCAGCTTGTCGAACGGCGCGGGCAGGAAGGTCAGGTTCTGCTGGTAGCTGAACTCGACGCCCGAGATCCGCCCGCCGGGCGCATCGACGTACTGGCGGATGGTCCAGTCGCCGTCGGCGGCGATATAGGCCAGCAGCGCCGTATTGGTCAGGGCGTCCTTCACCGAGGCCAGACTGTCGCTGTCGAGCAGTTGGCTCAGCGGCCCCGAACGCGTCACGTTCTGCGGGAAGCTGCTGATCTCCTTGGTGAAGATCGCCGCCGAGAACAGCGCCCCCGGCGCGAAGTACCATTCGAACGACAGGTCGTAGTTGGTGGCCCGGAACGGCTTGAGTTCAGGATTGCCCAGGGTGATCGACGGCAGCGAGCTCGACGGCAGCGAGGTGCTGAGCGACGAGATGCCCGGCGACAGGTTGGCCAGTTGCGGCCGCGCCATCACCTTGGCCGCCCCGAAGCGCAGCAGCATGTTGTCCTTCAGCTCGTAGGCCAGGTTCAGCGACGGCAAGAGGTCGTGGTACTTGTTGGTCGCCGTCAGAGCTCTGGCCGAGGTCGAGTAGCCGTTCGATTCCAGCTCGGTCAGGGCGTAGCGCACCCCGACATTGCCGCGCAGGGTGCGGTCGAAGAGGCCGCTGCGGAAGTCGAACTGGTTGTAGAAGCTGGTGTCGGTCTCGGTCACCGAATAGGCGTTGCCGGGGTTGGACTTCGACGACAGTCGCCAGTCGCCCCACTTGTTCACGCAGTTGCAGTCGAAGCCGAACAGGCTGCGGAACTTGTCGATGTCGGGCACGATGAAGCTGGTCGGCGTGCCGGAAGAGACGTCCAGGCCCGCGCCCCAGTTCACCAGCTTGCTCATCGCCGCCGTCGTCGTGCCGGCTTCCAGCAGCGTCGGGTTCAGGGTCTCGGTCGACAGGCGTTGGTACTGAGCCGTCGTGAACTGATAGACGCGCCGGGCGACGCCGCCGCTCCAGGTCAGGTCGTCGTCGATGTCGTACTTGAGATCGACCTTGGCGGTCTCGTAGCGGTTGTCGACATAGCGCTCGTAGTGGCGCAGGGCCGAGAAGCCCTTGACCGTGTCCCACTGGGTCGGGTCGGCCACGTTGAAGCCGAAGTTGAGGATCGGCATCGAGCCGCCGCCCCGCTCGTCATAGACCACCCCGTCGGCGTCCATGTGGTTGAACTCGACCAGCAGGCCGGTGTTCTGGGTGCGCGAGCGCGACAGGCCGTATGTGGCGTTCAGGGTGAAGCGGTCGCTGAACTCGTGGGCGACGTTGAACGAGGCCTGCTGGAAGGTGGTGGTGTAGTAGCTCTCGTCGGCGGCCGAGCGGACGTCGACATTGTCCATCACCAGATAGTCGGCCTGGTTGGCGTCGTTGACGTGGGCTTCCAGCACCTGGGTGGCCGGCCGGCCGACCAGGGCCTGGATCGCGCCCAGCACGCCCGCCGTCCCCGTCTGCCCGTTGTAGCCGTACTTGTAATAGTAGTCGTAGGGCTCGAGGTTGTTGGGATTGTAGCTGTAGCTCGTGCCCGACACGAGCGAGGAGCCGTAGAGGTCCGTGCCGCAGTCGATGGCGTCGCGATAGGCCGTGCCCGTCTGGCTGGTGCAGTACGGCAGGATCTGGCGCTGCACGCTCGCCGGCGCGGTCGAGGCGTTGTAGGTCGAATAGGTCTTGCCGCCCGAGGTCACCGTCTTGGTGTTGTTGCGGTTCAGGCCCACGGTCTGCAACTGGTAGTTCGTCTGGTCCTGCCACAGGCGCGAATAGACCAGATCGGTGGTCACCGTGGTCTTCGGCGTCGGCCGCCACTGGAAGGCCGCCGTCGCCCCGATCCGCTCCTGTTGCAGTTCGGCGTGGTTCAGGGTCGCAAGCGCCGGGATCACCGTCAGGTCGTTCATCTGCGCCAGGGCGTTGGCGCTGGAGCCTTCGGCCACCGTCGCGAAGCCCGTGGCCGTCGTCGTCGCGCCAGTGTGGGTGGCGTTGCGGTACAGCAGGTCGCTCTGGCCGGCCTGGCGCTGGTAGCTGTCGATGGTCTGCTTGCGCGAATTGTAGGCCAGCGAGAACAGCGCCCCGAGGTCGCCGATCTTGGTGTCGTTCCAGCGGTCGGAGACGAGGCCCGCGATGCGCGGCACGTGATTGCCGCCGTTCTCGTAGTAGGAATCCTGGATCGACAGGGCCAGGCGCCGGCCCTTGAAGTCGAACGGCCGGCCGGTCTGCAGGTCGACCGTCGCCCCCAGCGAGCCCTCGTCGGTCTCGGCCGAGGCGGTCTTCTGAACCTTCAGCGAGTTGAACAGCTCCGAGGCGAAGGTGTTGAAGTCGAAGCCGCGCGAGCGGTTGGGGCTGGTGCCGGAATCGGTGGCCGCCGCCGTCGACAGGGCCTCCAGGCCGTTCAAGCGCACCCGGGTAAAGTCGCTGCCCAGGCCGCGGACGGTGATGGTGCGCCCTTCCCCGTTCTCGCGATCGATCGACACGCCCGGCAGGCGCTGGAGGGATTCCGCCAGGTTGGCGTCCGGGAAATCGGCGATGTCCTCGGCGTTGATGGCGTCGACCATCACGTTGGCGTTGCGCTTGACGCTGATCGCGCTCTGCAGGGCCGCGCGGTAGCCGGTGACCACCACCTCCTCGACGGCGGTGTTCTCGACGGACTGGCCCGAGGCCTGAGCCGCCTCTTGAGCGTGAGCCGCCCCGGCGCTCAGAGCCAGCACGGACGCGGCCGCGCACAGACGCGCCGCGGCGCGACGTTGGAATGTCGTTTGAAGCATGATGCCTCCCCCTCCCTGTCGTTTCCTTCGGAGGAGGCCCGTGTGATCCGCGCCGCCCTCCGGTCGCCGCCCAGAAGCGGTAACCGGTGTCATTATCGGCGAGGCCTCTTTGGCCGCGGATTTCGTCAAATTGCCAAAGAGCGTCGTTAGGTGTCGACGACGCATCGAGACGCTAGGCGGCGGAACAACGAAGGGCGGCCCGCTCGCGCGGACCGCCCTCGAAAGACGCCCGAAAATTCAGGCGCAAGAATTTGATTTCAAAGCGCTATCAATACTGCTTGTAGCTCTTTTCCTCGAAGATCTCCGAACCGCTGAGGCTGTTGATCTGGCGCTTCACGGCGGCGCGCTTGTCGTTGTCGAGATAGACCCGACGGGCCAGCTGGATGAACTCGGGACCGAAATCCTGGGTCCGTTCGCAGGCCCGCTTGCCCTCTTCGATGTCCCAAAGCGCCGCGTTGATTTCGGTCAGTTCCGCCGTCAGGCGGTCGAGCTCGGCGCTGGGCGTCAGCTTTTCGGCGGCGATTCCCTCCAGCAGGGCCAGTTCCTTGCGGACATTGGCCTCCTTGGCCGGATCACCGATGCGCACGGCCTTCACGCGCAGGATGGTGATCTTGTCGACGAGCTCGCCGGCGGAAATGGGGGCGAGGATGGACATCAGGAAACTCCGGCGATCAGGGTGTCGAGGGCGGCCTTCACGACATCGGTCGGAAGTGCGGCCATGCCCTCTCCGTAGTCCTCGGCGCATAGCACCTCAAGACGGCGCGCGGCAGGCCGGAACTTGACCGCCTTGCGGCGATTCAGTTGCAGCGACAGCAAGGAAGCCCCGCCGGCCGCCAGCATATGTCCGGGGCCGGCGTCATTGGCGACCGCCGCCGCCAGCCGCCCAGCCAGGGCGATGGCCAGCAGCGGCCCCTTCACCGAGGTGAAGCCGTCGCCGCGATCGGCCTCGGGAAACAGGGCCCCGGGAACCTCGGCGCGGGCGATCGCCGCGTCGGCCGCCTCGTCGGGCCCGAAGAAGAACACCGGCGTGCGCCCAGCCGCCTGCTGGTCGCGTGCGAGATCGAGATAGCGTTCCAGCGGCCAGCGCTTTTCCTGGCCGCCGGCGCCGGGCGCGAGACCCACATAGACGGGGCCTTCCGGCAGCAGGGCCTTGGCGGCCGAAAGGGCGTCGGTCTCGGTCAGGGTAAGCGGCCGCAAGGCGCCCTGCCCGTCGCTCGCCAGGGCCAACAGCCGCGCCAGCCGGTCGACCACGGCCGCCGGCCAGTCGCTCTTGCGGGCTTCCATCGCGGCGGAAACGAACCGCCCCTTGGCTGCCCGACGCGCGACGAGGCTGCGCCGCAGGTTCTCCTGGGTGTCGATGACCAGGTCGAAGGTCCGGCCGCCGAACGGCCTGACCCACGGCAGCACGTCCAGCGCGCCCGCGCCGGTGACGCCGTCCTTGAGGATCTCGTCGACATAGCCGGCAACGACGCGCTTCAGCGGGCCGTCATAGACCGTCTCGCCCTTGGCCGCGCACCAGGTGACGCGCGCATCGGGAAAGGCCGCGCGCAGGCCGGCCACGAAGGGCAGCTTGATCAGGCCGTCGCCGATCACCTCGCCCATGGAATAGATCAGAACCGTCTGGACCATGGCCGTGCATGACCGCGCCCGCCCCGATCGTCAATCTTCAGGGCGTATGTGAGCGTTTACTTGCAATCCGCTCGATCTGATGTAACGTCGGTCTCATGAGCGCCAAGCCCCGCATCGAACGCGCCGCCCTCGAGGTCTTCGCCGCCCAGGGCGTCGACGCGGCCACCACCAAGCTGATCGCCGCCCGCGCCGAGGTGTCGGAGGGCGCGATCTACCGTCACTGGAAGAGCAAGGACGAGCTGGCCATCGGCCTGTTCATGGCCGCCCACCGGCGGCTGTCCGAACTGATCGAGGCCGAGGCGAGCGCCGTCCACGGCGTCGAGGCCAAGGCCGGCGCCATCGTCCGCGCCTACTGCACGGCGGCCGACGAGGACTGGACCCTGTTCTCGTTCCACCTGCTGCAGCTGCACCACTTCCTGCCCTACTATCAGGAAGACGGCCGCGACCCGGTCACCCTGGTCGAGACGATCATCAAGCACGCCATGCTGAAGATGGAGCTGCCGCCGGGCGACCCGCGCGTCATCGCCGCCATGGCCATCGGCGTCATCACCCAGACCGCCCAGAACCGCGCCTACGGCCGCCTGGGCGAAGACCTGCTCTCGGCCCACGCTCCTTTGATGACCGCGGCGGTCCTCGCCGTGCTGAAAGCCCGATAACCCTTAGGACACCCGAACCATGCGCAGCGCGCTGTTCAACGCCTACTACTGGGTGCTGTCGATCTTCTACGGCCTGTCGGCGGCGCTCTCAGCGCTGCTGCCGGGCCGCCGGCCGGTGACCTTCGCCCTGCGGCTCTACAGCAAGCGCATGCTTTGGGCCCTGCGGGTCTTCGCCGGGGTCGAGGTCGAGCTGAAGGGCCAGGAAAACCTGCCGAAGGGCGCCTTCATCATCGCCGCCAAACACCACAGCTGGGGCGACGGCTTCGTGATGTTCGCCAATCTCGACAATCTCAGCTTCGTCACCGGCGACCACCTGGAGAAGTTCCCGCTGCTGGGCGGGATCCTCAAGAAGTTCGGGGCCATCGTCGTCGACAGCTGCGGCGGACCGGAAGCCCGCGCCGCCCTCTCCAAGAGCGCCGCCCAGGTGGCCGCCGAGGGCCGCCGCATCCTGATCTATCCTGAGGGCCACCTGGCCGCGCCGGGCGAGCGCTTCCGCTATCGCACCGGCGTCTATCACATGAGCCAGGACTTCGGCCTGCCGGTGGTGCCCGTCGCCACCAATCTCGGCTGCTTCTGGAAGCAGCAGGAAAAGAAGAAGACCCCCGGCCGCGCCACGGTGGAGTTCCTGCCCGCCCTGCCCCAGGACCTGCAGAAGGTCGAGTTCATGAAGCTGCTGGAAAACACCGTCGAAGGCCGCACCAACGAACTGATCGCTGAGGCCACCGGCCAGCCCGTGAGGGCCTCGGTGCTGGTCGATCCGCCGCGCAAGAAGCCGGCGGCCGACGCCGAACCGCTGTCGGCCTGACGCCATGCTGGGGCTGGCGACCATCCTGCTGCTCCAGGGCGTGGCGACCTTCGCGGCCATCGCCATCGCACGGGCGACGGGGGCGGAGAAGCGGCGATCCCTGCTCCTGCTGATCCTTCCCGCTCCGATGCTGCTCGGCCTGGCCTGGGGCCTCCTGTTCAAGGCGACACCGGACTCGACCTTTCCGCGCCCGACCTGGCTCATCGACATCGCCTGCGCGATCCCGCTGTCGATCCTGCCGGCGACGGTGGTCGTGGTTGTCTACGCCCGCAAGTTCCGCCTGCTGGCGGCCACGTTCGGCCTGCTGCAGACGCCCTTCACCCTCGTCGTCGGCTTCTTCTCGGCCATCCTGGTCAGCGGAGTCGCTCCATGACCCTCAATCCAGCCAGGACCCCTATGGCCGCCAGCTTCCGCGCCGCCCGCTTCGCCGCCTTGCTGCCTCTGCTCGCCCCGATTCCCGCCGCCGCCCAGATCACCAAGGCCGTGATCCCCACGGAAACGGGCTTCGAGCCGCATTGGTGGCCCGAGATCACCGCCCCGGCGGGGTGGAGCGCGCTTGACGACCTCAGGCACGAGAACAACTGCAAGGCTCTCACGCCGGCGGGCCAGACCTTCAGGGACGCTCCGGCGGTCATCTATGCCTGCGCCACTCGGCGGAACGGCGACGCCGACGACCTGGCGGGGTTCCTCGAGCAGGACCAGGCCAAGTTCCTGGCCGACGATCCGGGCCTGAAACTCGAGCGCCTGCCGGACATGGCGACCGCCGTCGGCGACCCGCTGACGCTCTACCGCCAGACGCCTGGCAAGGGCGCCAACTGGGAACTCGTCGCCTATGGCCAGGAGACCGACGCCGACGGCCAGACCTTTTTCCTGACCTTCGTGCTCAGCGCCCGCTCGCCGGAAGCGCTGGCCAAGAGCCAAGCCGCCTACCGGACGATGGTCGCCGCCTATCGCTAGAAGGAGGCCGACATGCTGGCCAACCTGCTGACCGCGCTTCGCCTGCTCGCCCTGCCCTTCCTGGCCTGGGCCGTTCTCGCCGACGCCGGCTGGATCGCCGTGGCCCTGTTCCTCGGGGCGGGCCTGACCGACGTGCTCGACGGCTGGGTCGCCCGGCGCTTCGGCCAGACCTCGACGTTCGGAGCGATGTTCGACCTGCTGGCCGACCGGCTGCTGACCCTGGTCAGCCTCGCCGCCCTGATGGCGGCCGGCGCCTTTCCGGGCGCCTGGATCTCGGTTCCGCTGCTGCTGATCGCCCGCAACTTCTTCGTCGCGGGCCTGCAGCAGGCCCAGCCTGGACGCGACTTCAACTTCCCGCCGCTGGAGCACCCGAAGATCGCGCTGAACTTCCTGGGCGTCGGCCTGCTGCTGGCCCCGCTCGGCGCCCAGACGGCCGGCCTCTGGACCCTGGCCGCCAGCGCGGCGCTGTCAGTCGTGACGTTGGCGATCTATGCGCGCCGAGCCGCGCCCGGCTTCGTCGGCGCCGAAAACCCGGCCAGCGCGACCAGCAGCCCGTCCCAATGACGATCAGCGAAGGGCGAAGGTTGCGATCAAGAGCATGATGGGGACCAGAGGCGCGCAATATCCCCCCGTCGCCAGTTTTCGACGGCTCCGCGCAACGCCGAGAAAACAACAGATGGCGCCGCCCATCGCCACGGTTGGCGTCAAGATCAGAGCCAAGGCGAAGGCCGGGCCCCGGCTCGCACTCAGATCGACGCCCGGAACCAGCAGCATGGCGATGATCAGCGCTGGCAAGCTGAACAGAAGCCAGATAACGCCGAAAACGGCCGCCATCCCGCGCCAGAACTGACTGCTTGCCGCTATGGTCTTGGCCAACGGCCTGTTCGCTTTCTCGCTATGGCCGTCGGCCTCGCTTGATCCAGCGATCAAGCCCTTCGATCGTCTACAGCGTCACGCCTCGGAGGGCTCAGGCGCCGGCTGAATGGTCACGCTCTCGCCGCAGCCGCAGGCGTCGGTCTCGTTCGGGTTATGGAACACGAACTTCGACGACAGCTTGGTGACCTCGTAGTCGATTTCAGTGCCGATCAGGAACAGCACCGCCTTCGGTTCGATCAGGATGGTGACGCCCTTGTCCTCGACGACCTCGTCGATCGGCCCCTTCTCCTTGGCGTATTCGAAGACGTATTCCTGGCCCGCGCAGCCGCCGTTCTTCACGCCAACGCGCAAACCCGCATAGGGCTGGTCGGCCCTGTCCATGATCTCCTTCACGCGCGCGGCCGCGGCCTCGGTCAGGGTGACGACCTTGGGGCGCGGGCGGCGCGGACGGGTGGTGACGGCGGCTTCCATGGCGGGTCCTGCCTCTAGAACATGTTCAGCTGCAACTTGGCCTCGTCGCTCATCCGCGACGGGTCCCACGGCGGGTCGAAGGTCAGGTCGACATTGCACGAGCGGATGCCGTCGATCTCCATGACCGCATCCTTGACCCAGCCCGGCATGTCGCCGGCCACCGGGCAGCCCGGCGCGGTCAGGGTCATGTCGATGGCCACGTCCTTGTCGTCGCTGACGTCGACCTTGTAGATCAGGCCCAGCTCATAGATGTCGACCGGGATTTCCGGGTCGAACACCGTCTTCAGCTTCTCGATCAGCTGGTCGGTCAGGCGGTTCAGCTCTTCCGAGGAAAGAGCCGTCGCGGCTTGCGGGACTTCGGCTTGGTCGGTCATAGGCTCAACTGAAGAAGCTGCGGGCCTTGTCCAGCGCGTCCACGAACGCGTCGGCTTCGGCAGGCGTATTATATAGGGCGAAGGAAGCCCGGGCGCTCGACGTCAGCCCGAACCTTTTCATCAGCGGCTCGGCGCAGTGCGTTCCGGCCCGCACGGCCACGCCGTAGCGGTCCAGCACCTGGGCCACGTCATGGGCGTGGGCGCCCTCGACGACGAAGCTCATCACCGCGCCCTTGCCGGGCGCCGTGCCGAGGATCCGCACGCCGTTGACGCCTTCGAGGCGCTGGGCGACCCTCTCATAGAGCGCGTGCTCATGGGCCAGGGCCGCGTCGCGGTCGACGCCGTTCAGCCACTCGATGGCCGCGCCCAGGCCGACGGCCTCGAGGATCGCCGGCGTGCCGGCCTCGAAGCGGTGCGGCGGGTCGGCATAGGTGATCTTGTCGAGGCTGACCGAACCGATCATCTCGCCGCCGCCCTGGTAAGGCGGCAGGGCGGCCAGGCGCTCGGCCTTGCCGTAGAGCACGCCGATGCCAGTGGGGCCGTAGAGCTTGTGGCCGCTGAAGACGTAGAAATCGACGTCGAGCGCCTTCACATCCACCTTGGTGTGGACGATCCCCTGGCAACCGTCGAGCAGCACCGGCGCGCCGGCCGCATGGGCCAGGCGGACGATCTCGGCCACGTCGTTGACCGTGCCCAGCACGTTCGACATGTGGGTGACGGCGACCATCCTGGTCTTTTCCGACAGCAGGCCCTTGTAGGCCTCCATGTCGAGCCGGCCGTCGTCGAGCACCGGAATGAACTTCAGGACGACGCCGTAGCGCTCGCGCAGGAAGTGCCAGGGCACGATGTTGGCGTGGTGCTCCATCTCCGAGGCGATGATCTCGTCGCCGGCCTTCAGGCTGCGCCCGAAGGTGTCGGCCACCAGGTTCACCGCTTCGGTGGCGCTCTTGGTGTAGACGATCTCGCCCACGTCGGCGTTGATGAAGCGCGCGATGGTTTCCCGCGCCTTTTCATAGAGTTCCGTCGTTTCATTGGCCAGCGTGTGCAGGCCGCGATGGACGTTGGCGTAGGAGGTGCGGGCCAGGCCCATCATGGCGTCCAGCACCGCGTCGGGCTTCTGGGCGCTGGCGGCGCTGTCCAGGTAAACGAGCGGCTTGCCGTGCACCGTGCGCGACAGGATCGGGAACTGGGCGCGGATCGCCTCGACGTCGAAGGCGGCGGTCATTCTTCACGCCCCAGCTGCTTGGCCACCCAGGCGGCGGCGATCTCGCGCGCGCCGGCGTGCTCGATGCGCTCGACCACCTCGCCGACGAAGGCCTGGGTCAGCATCGCCCGGGCTTCCAGCTCGGGAATGCCGCGCTGGCGAGCGTAGAACACCGCTTCCTCGTCCAGGGCGCCGATGGTGTTGCCGTGGGCGCAGGCGACGTCGTCGGCGAAGATCAGCAGTTCGGGCTTGGCGTCGATCTCGGCCTTGTCCGACAGGATCAGGGCGTGGTGGCCCATCCGCGCGTCGGTCTGGTCGGCGCCGGGCTGGACGATGATCCGGCCCTGGAACACGCCGCGCGCCTGGTCGGCGACCATGCCCTTGGTCAGCTGGCTGGTCACGCCGTCGACGCCGTCGTGGGTGACCACGGTGGTCTGGTCGGCATGGCGCTGGCCGCTGAGCAGATAGATCCCATCCAGGCGAGCCTGGGCATGGGAGCCGGGATGAGCAACGTGGGTCTCGATCCGCTGACGGCGCGCGCCGCTGGTCAGGACGGTCTGGGCGAAGCTCGCGCCGGCGCCGAGCTCGACCTTCGCCGTGATCACATGGACGGCTTCGGCGTCGTCATCGACCAGCAGTACGCGCTCGAGCGAAGCGCCCTCTTCCAGCACGATCTCCAGGCCGAAATCGGCGATATAGCCGCCCTCGCCCACGTGGCTTTCGAGAAGCACGCCCGTAAGGCCGGCTGGCACGACCACCTTCAAGGCGGTGACAAGGCCGATCTTCTCGCCGCTAGCGCGCACGTTCAGCGCCACGACAGGATCTTGGCCGTCGAACTTCAGCACGAACGGCGCGGGGCCCAAGCCGTCGACATAGCCGTTGGTCACCGACACGGTCCGGCTGGCCGAAAACTCCACAGCCTCGCGGAACGGGCCTTCGGCGCCTGTTCCTGCGTGCTGGTAGATCGGCGGCAGCACGCGGATCAGGCCGCGCAGGTCGGTCCAGCGCCAGTCCTCGTCGCGGCGCGACGGCAACGCGGTGACGTCGCCGGTCTTGAGAGCGGTCGAAAGGCTCACGCGGCGGCCCCGACGTACTTGTCGTAGCCCTCGGCTTCCAGCTGCAGGGCCAGCTCCGGGCCGCCCGAGGCGACGATGCGGCCGGCGGCCAGCACGTGCACGCGGTCGGGTTTGATGTAGTCGAGCAGGCGCTGGTAGTGGGTGATCACCAGCATGCCGCGCTCAGGAGAGCGCAGGGCGTTGACGCCTTCGGAGACGATCTTCAGGGCGTCGATGTCGAGGCCCGAGTCCGTCTCGTCGAGGATCAGGAACTTCGGCGACAGCATCGCCATCTGGAAGATTTCCATCCGCTTCTTCTCGCCGCCCGAGAAGCCGACGTTCAGGCCGCGCTTGAGCATCTCGAAGTCGATCTTCAGCGAGGCGGCCTTTTCCTTGGCCAGCTTCAGGAAGGCCGGGGCGGCGATCTCGTCCTCGCCGCGCGCGCGGCGCTGGGCGTTGACGGCGGTGCGGATGAAGGTCAGGGCCGGCACGCCGGGGATCTCCAGCGGATACTGGAACGACAGGAACACGCCCTTGGCCGCCCGCTCGTTGGGCTCCAGGCTCAGCAGGTCCTCGCCGTTGAGCGTGGCCGTTCCTTCGGTGACCTCATAGCCGCCGCGGCCGCTCAGCACGTAGGACAGCGTCGACTTGCCGGCGCCGTTCGGACCCATGATGGCGTGCACCTCGCCGGCCGGCACCTCGAGCGTGACGCCCTTCAGGATCGGCTTGTCTTCGACGCGGGCGTGGAGGTTCTGGATAGAGAGCATCAGCGCGGGTACTTTTCTTCGTTCGTCATGTGCAGGCGGAGGTAGCGTTGGTCCTCGTAGCCGAGAACGACCGCTTCCGGCCTCCAGTAGAGTTCGAGTTGCGCGACGCCGTCGGGACGTTCGCTGAAAAAGAGAACCGTTCCGGTCGTGCCGACCGGAACATCGTAGGCGGCCTGGGGATCGTTCTCCGGCGCAATGGCGCGCAGCAGCACGACGTCGTCGTAGGCGCGCACGGCCTTGCCGTCAGCGTCCTGGAACGCGCCATCCTGCGTCCAGCTGGCCGCCTCGACGTCGAGATCGAAGACGCCTTGCTTGATCACCCCACGCTCCCTTCGAGCGAGATCGCCACCAGCTTCTGAGCCTCCACCGCGAATTCCATCGGCAGCTGCTGCAGCACGTCGCGGACGAAGCCGTTGACCAGCAGGGCCACGGCTTCTTCCTGCGAAAGGCCGCGCTGCTGGCAGTAGAACAGCTGGTCGTCCGACAGGCGGGTGGTCGTGGCCTCGTGCTCGAACACCGACTGGCCGTTGCGGGCCTCGATATAGGGCACGGTGTGGGCCGCGCAGGTCTTGCCGATCAGCAAGCTGTCGCACTGGGTGAAGTTGCGCGCGCCCTTGGCCTTGGGGTGGGCCGAGACCAGGCCGCGATAGGTGCTGGTCGACTTGCCCGCGCTGATGCCCTTGGCGACGATCCGCGACTTCGTATTGGCGCCCAGGTGGATCATCTTGGTGCCGGTGTCGGCCTGCTGATGGCCGTTGGTGACGGCGATCGAGTAGAACTCGCCCGACGAACCCTCGCCGCGCAGCACGCAGGACGGATACTTCCAGGTGATGGCCGAGCCGGTCTCGACCTGGGTCCACGACACCTTGGAGCGGTCGCCGCGGCAGTCGGCGCGCTTGGTCACGAAGTTGTAGATGCCGCCCTTGCCGGTCTCCGGATCGCCCGGATACCAGTTCTGGACGGTGGAATACTTGATCTCGGCGTCGTCCAGCAGGACGAGCTCGACCACGGCTGCGTGCAGCTGGTTCTCGTCGCGCATCGGGGCCGTGCAGCCCTCCAGGTACGAGACGTAGGCGCCCTTGTCGGCGATGATCAGGGTGCGCTCGAACTGGCCGGAATCCTTGGCGTTGATCCGGAAATAGGTCGACAGCTCCATCGGGCAGCGCACGCCCGGCGGCACGTAGACGAACGAGCCGTCCGAGAACACCGCGCTGTTGAGGCAGGCGAAATAGTTGTCCGAGGTCGGCACGACGCTGCCCAGATACTGCTTGACCAGTTCCGGGTGCTCGCGGATCGCCTCGCTCATCGAGCAGAAGATGACGCCGGCCTGGGCCAGCTCCTTCTTGAAGGTCGTGACGACCGACACGCTATCGAACACCGCGTCCACGGCGTAGCGCGGCGCGCCTTCGACGCCGGCCAGCACGGCCTGCTCCTTCAGCGGGATGCCCAGCTTTTCGTAGACGGCCAGCAGCTCGGGATCGACCTCGTCCAGGCTTTTCGGCCCTTCCTTGGTCTTCGGCGCGGCGTAGTAGTAGGTGTCCTGGTAGTCGATCTTCGGATAGTTGACGTTGGCCCAGTCCGGCTCCTCGAGCTCGAGCCAGCGGCGATAGGCCTCCAGACGCCATTCCAGCATCCACGCCGGCTCGTCCTTCTTGGCCGAGATGAAGCGCACGATGTCCTCGGAGAGCCCCTTGGGGGCGAACTCCTGGTCGATATCGGTCGTAAAGCCGTGCTCGTATTTCTCGAGCGCGGCGACGGTGTCGATCGTTTCCTTGACCGCGGCCATCAAGCCACCTCCCGGCGCCGGGCGCCGATACGCTTCCAGGCGGCGAGCCAGGCGTCGCCGCACACAATCCAATCCGCTTCCGTGCTCGCCCAACCGCCGCTGACACGCAGCGCATAGGGGGCGAGATCGGAGCGGCCCATGGCCTCGACCACGCGACTGGCCTTGACCTTGCCCGACGAGCAGGCGCTGCCGGCGCTGACCATCACCCCGGCGAGATCCAGGTTCATGACCTGGACCTGCGAGGCGAAGCCCTCGGCGGCCAAACAAAGAGTCTGGGGCAGGCGAGCAGCGCCCTCCCCGAGCACCACGCCGCCGGCGTCCTTGACCCGCTGGGCCAAGGCGTCGCGCCAAATGCCCTGATCGGCCGCCCGGGGCAAGTCCCGCAGGGCCGCCGAAGCCGCCGCGCCGAAGCCCGAAATCCCGGCGACGTTCTCGGTGCCCGCCCGGCGGCCACGCTCCTGGCCGCCGCCGTGCTGGCGACGCACCACATTGGCCCGCGTGCCGGCCACCAGCGCGCCGACGCCTTGCGGGCCGCCGATCTTGTGGGCCGACAGCGCCAGGGTGTCGGCGCCCAGGGCGGAGAAATCGATGGCGATCTTGCCGGCCGCCTGCACGGCGTCGACATGCAGCAGGCCGTCGGCCGCGCGCACGATCACCGAGGCCCCGGCGACGGGCTGGATCACGCCCGTCTCGTTGTTGGCCAGCATCAGGCAGACCAGGGTGCGGCCCTCGCCGGCCAGCAGGTCCGAAAGCTTGGAAAGGTCGGCCACGCCGTCGGCGTCGACCGGCAGCACCGCGACCGAAACGCCGCTGGCCGCGGCCGTCTCGACCACGGCGTCGTGCTCGATGGCGCTGACCACGATGCGTTTGACGCCCGAGGCGACCGCGCTGTCGATGGCCAGGGCGTTGGCTTCGGTGCCGCCGCTGACGAAGGTGACCGAGCCGGCGACCACGCCGACCAGTTCGCCAACCTGCTTGCGGGCGGTCTCCACGACGTCGCGAGCGGCGCGGCCGGCCGCGTGCACCGAGCTGGGATTGCCGGCCAGCTCAAAGGCGCGCAGCACCGCGTCCCGCGCCTCGGGGCGGATCGGGGCGGTGGCGTTGTAGTCCAGATAGATGGCGGGCTTGCTGGTCACGCCGCGGCCTTCGCCTCCGGCCGCAGGCGGCCTTCCAGAACGTCGGCGATGGTCACCGAGGCCAGGTAGGAATGGATCTGGCGGCCCATCTCCTCCCACAGGTCGTGAGTCAGGCACTTGGCGCCGCCGGCCATGCAGCCCTTGTGGCCGGTCTTGCCGACGCCGCAGCGGGTGGCGCGCAGGGGCTCGTCCACGGCCATGACGATGTCGGAGATTCGGGTCGAACGGGCGTCGGTCGCCAGGCGATAGCCGCCGCCGGGACCTCGGGCGCTGACCACCAGCCCCTTGCGGCGCAGGCGGGCGAAAAGCTGTTCGAGATAGGAAAGAGAAATCTGCTGGCGGGCGGCGATCTCGGCCAGGGCCACCGCGCGGCCCTCCGCCTCGTCCTGCTTGCGGGCGAGGTCGGTCATGGCCATCACGGCGTAACGTCCCTTCGTGCTCAGGCGCATCAGGCGCTCTCCCTTGCAGATTCCCCGCGCAACCGCATTTGCGTATGCTACAAGCCGCGACTTCGCGCCGCGCCCTGCTGGGCGGTGCGCGCGATGCGGATTTAGGAAGACCAAGCGCGGCGGTCAAGTATTCCATGCGCCTTTCACGGCGAATGGTACAGGCCCCGACGCCCCAACTCGTGACGGGGACCTGTATGCCTGACGTGATTTTGACCGGCGCCGCGGGCCGTATCGAAGGCCGCTATTCGCCGGGCAAGACGGACAATGCGCCCATCGCGCTGATCCTGCACCCGCACCCCAAGGCCGGCGGTCACATGAACCACCCGGTGTCGGTGCAGCTGTACCACCTGTTCATGAAGCGCGGTTTCGCGACCCTGCGCTTCAACTTCCGCGGCGTCGGCCGCAGCCAGGGCGAATTCGACAGCGGCATCGGCGAGCTGGCCGACGCGGCCACGGCGCTCGACTGGCTGCAAGCCAACAACCCCGCCGCCGCCCAGACCTGGGTCGCCGGCTACAGCTTCGGCGCCTATATCGGCATGCAGCTGCTGATGCGCCGCCCGGAGACGGACGGCTTCATCTCGGTGTCGCCGCCGACCAACATGTACGACTTCAGCTTCCTGGCCCCCTGCCCGGCCTCGGGCCTGATCCTGACCGGCGGCGCCGACACCGTCGTGCCGCCTGTCGAGGTCGAGCGCGTGGTCTCCAAGCTGCGCACCCAGAAGGGCATCGTCATCGACTATGAAGTCGTCGACAAGGCCACCCACTTCTGGGCCGAACACCTGCCCAGCGTCGAGCAGGCCGTCGGCGGCTATCTCGACAAGCGCCTGGAAGCCAACCCGATCCCGTAGGGGTTGGAGGCTTCAAGGTTCTGGAATTCGAAGCCCGCCCTCGGTCGCCGAGGGCGGGTTTTTCGTTTGCCCCGTTTTTTCCTCCGAGCATCCCCGCGAAGGCGGGGATCCAAGCCGAGTCGGCAGATAGGTCAGGGTCGTGCCGTAACCTGGAAGTCAGTTTGGATCCCCGCCTTCGCGGGGATGCTCGGAGATGTGGAGCAAGAGTAAGCGGCAAGGTCGGAGGAAATCCGGCGCTCGACCACGCCATCTCTCGCAACCGCGAGACAGACTCGCCGCCGCCCTCTAAAACCGTCGTTATCGCTCCCATCGCAGAACGGTCGGCCCATGCATTATGACATCGTGATCGTCGGCGGCGGGGCGGGCGGGCTGGAACTGGCCGCGCAGCTGGGCCGTAAGTTGGGCCGCCGGGCCGGCAAGGAGCGGATCCTGCTGATCGACCGCTCCAGCTTCCACATCTGGAAGCCGACCCTGCACGAAGTGGCGGCCGGCACGCTCGATGTGCACCAGGAAGGGCTCTCCTATTCGATCCTGGGCCGCGCCAACCATTTCAGCTTCCTGCTGGGCGACCTGGCCGCGCTCGACCCGACCGCCAAGCGCCTGACCCTGAAGCCGATCGCCGCGCCCGACGGCGGGGTGCTGGTGCCCGAGCGCTCGATCACCTTCACCTGGGGCGTGCTGGCCATCGGCAGCGGCTCCAACCTGTTCGGCACGCCGGGCGCGGAGACCGCCCACCTGTTGGAGCGGACGGAAGACGCCGAGGCCTTCCACACCCGCCTCCTGGCCACCTTCATGAAGGCCTCGTTCGCGCCCGAGCGAACCATGGGCGTGGCCATCGTCGGCGGCGGCGCCACGGGGGTCGAACTGTCGGCCGAACTGCTGGAAGCCCATCGCGCCCTTCTGGACGCCCTCGGCGCCGAGCAGCGCTTCCGCCTCGACATCACCATCGTCGAGGCCGCGCCGCGCATCCTCGGCGGCCTGCCCGACAAGACCTCGGCCCAGGCCACCGTCGCCCTGGAGCGCAAGGGCGTGCGGGTGCGCACCGGCGCCAAGGTGCTGGCCGTCCACCCCGACCGCCTGGAAACCAGCCACGGCGACATTCCCGCCGACCTGATCGTCTGGGCCGCCGGCGTGAAGGCCGCCGAGAGCAATCTCGCGCTCGGGCTGGAGACCAACCGCCTCAACCAGTTCGTGGTCAACGACCGGCTGGAAAGCTCCGCCCCCGACATCTGGGCCCTGGGCGACTGCGCCGCCTGCCCGTGGAAGGACGGCAAGCTCGTCCCCGCCCGCGCCCAGGCCGCGCACCAACAGGCCAGCTACCTGGCCAAGGTCCTGCTCGCCCGTCTGCGCCAGGCGCGGGTGGAAGAACCCTATGTCTACAAGGACTTCGGCTCGCTGGTGTCGCTGGGCGAGAACAAAGGCGTCGGCGCCCTGATGGGCGGCCTCGGCGGCCCCAACTTCTTCATCGAGGGCCTGGTCGCCAAGTGGTTCTACGTCTCGCTCCACCTGGCCCACCACAAGGCCATCCTCGGCGTGACCAAGACCGCGCTGCTGGCCCTGGCGCGGCTGCTGCAGCAGCGCGTGGCGGGGCGGCTCAAGCTGCACTGACCGCCTGCGGCGGCCCCCTCAGTCGCTCCGCGACAGCTCCCCCAAAGGGGGAGCATCTATCGCCGCAAAGATCCTCCCCCTCTGGGGGAGGTGGCCCGGAGGGCCGGAGGGGGCCCGCGCAGCGGGCTACGGCCGCACGATCCGCCCCCCCGTCATCGCCCGCGCCACCCCCGTCGTCCCCGGGAAGCTGATCGGCAGCCCCCGCGCCGTCCGGGCCGCGAGATACGCAAACGCCTCCGCCTCGATCGCATCGCCGCGCCAGCCGTAGTCCTCGGCCGTCTTCACCGGCACCGGGCAACGCTCGGTCAGCACCTTCATGATCTGCGGATTATGTCGCCCGCCGCCGCAGACGATCAGGGCGCTGGGTCGGGCGCCGTGTTCGAAGGCCTTGACCACGGCCTCGGCGGTAAAGGCCACCAGGGTGGCCGCCGCGTCCTCGGCCGACAGCGGCTCCACCAGGTCGAGCGGGAAGTCGTAGCGGTCCAGCGACTTGGGCGCGGGGCCGGCGAAATAGGCGCTGGCCAGGAACCGCTCCAGGATCGCCTCGTCCACCCTGCCCGCCGCGGCCAGGCGGCCGTTCTCGTCGAACCGGCCCAGGCCCCGCTCCTGCAGCATCAGGTCGATCATGCCGTTGCCGGGGCCGGTGTCGAAGGCCAGCAGCGTGCCGTCCTCGTCGACCAGGGTGATGTTGGCCACCCCGCCGATGTTCAGGGCCGCCACCGGCGCGGCCAGGCCCGAGGCGCGGGCGCGGGCGTCGTGATAGATCGGGGCCAGCGGCGCCCCCTGCCCGCCCGCCGCCACGTCGGCGGTGCGGAAGTCGAAGGCCACCGGCCGCCCGGTCAGGCGCGCCAGCCGCTCGGCGTCGAGCAGTTGCACCGTCCGGCCGATCCGCTCGGGCGTCGGCCGCTCGTGCAGCACCGTCTGGCCATGCACGCCCAAGAGATCGAAGTCGCTCCAGGAAAGGCCGTGCTCGGCCAGGAAGCTTTCGGCGGCGTGGAAATGCTCGTCGGCCACGACCTGGGCGGCCTCGGCGAAGATCTCGGGCTCGGGCCGCTCGCGCGGCCAGCCGCGGGCGATCTCGGTCGCCACCAGCAAAAGATCGCGCGTCGCCTCGCGCAGCTTGCGTTCGCCCGAAGGCCCGAAGGCCTGGATCGTCTCGCCGTCGGTCTCGAGCACCGCCATGTCGACCGCGTCGAGCGAGGTGCCGGTCATGAATCCCAGAATGCGCATGGGTTCGTTGACTGCCACGGCCCGCGTCGGGTAGCTAGGCCCCATGACCGCCAAGGCCCTCCGTACCCGCGCCTATTATCGCCCGCTGATCTAGCGGGCGAACGACCGGTCATGTCGACGCACCGCCACCTGGCCGGCGATGCGTCCCTCCCCTTACCGACGACGTCTCCGGCGCACAGCCTTCAAGGAGACTATCGATGAAACCCTCGCCACAGACCGCCCCGCCCGTGCTAGACGCGCGGACCAGCGATACAGAGAGTCGAGCCATGTCCGCGCCGCAGAGCTTCAAGTCCGATTTCCTCAAGACCCTGCAGGCGCGCGGCTACATCCACCAGATCACCCATCCGGAAGAGCTGGATACGGCGGCCGCCTCGGGCGTGGTCACCGCCTACATCGGCTTCGACGCGACGGCCCCCAGCCTGCACGTCGGCAGCTTGATCCAAATCATGATGCTGCGCCGCCTGCAGCAGGCCGGCCACAAGCCGATCGTCCTGATGGGCGGCGGCACGACCAAGGTCGGCGATCCGACGGGCAAGGACGAAAGCCGCAAGCTGCTGAGCGACGCCGACATCCAGGCCAACATCGCCGGCATCAAGCAGGTCTTCGCCAAGTTCCTGACCTTCGGCGACGGCCCGACCGACGCCATCATGGTGGACAACGACGAGTGGCTGTCCAAGTTCGGCTACGTGCAGTTCCTGCGCGACTACGGCGTGCACTTCACGGTCAACCGCATGCTGGCCTTCGACTCGGTGAAGCTGCGGCTCGAGCGCGAGCAGCCGATGACCTTCCTCGAGTTCAACTACATGCTGATGCAGGCCACCGACTTCCTGGAGCTGAACCGCAAGTACGGCTGCGTGCTGCAGATGGGCGGCTCGGACCAGTGGGGCAACATCCTCAACGGCGTCGAGCTGACCCGTCGCGTCGACCAGAAGGCCGCCTTCGGCCTGACGACGCCGCTGCTGGCCACGGCCTCGGGCGCCAAGATGGGCAAGACCATGTCGGGCGCCGTCTGGCTCAACGCCGAGCAGCTGAGCCCGTACGACTACTGGCAGTTCTGGCGCAACACCGAGGACGCCGACGTGGGCCGCTTCCTGAAGCTGTTCACCGACCTGCCGCTGGAGACGATCGCCGAGCTGGAGGCCCTGCCGGGCGCCCAGATCAACGACGCCAAGAAGGTGCTGGCCGACCAGGCCACCCGCATGGCCCACGGCGAGGAGGCCGCCAAGGCCGCTCGCGACGCCGCCGAGAAGGCCTTCGAGCAGGGCCAGCTGTCGGCCGACCTGCCGACGGTCGAGATCGCCGCTGCGATCCTGGCCGAAGGCGTGCCGCTGGCGGTGCTGGCCACCGACATCGGCCTCACCGCCTCGCGCGGCGAGGCCCGTCGCCTGGCCCAGGGCGGCGGCCTGCGCCTGAACGACGCCCAGGAGAAGGACGGCGACCGCCTGGTGACCAACGCCGACCTCGTGGACGGCGTGGTCAAGCTCGGTCAGGGCAAGAAGAAGATCGTGCTGGTCAAGCCGGTCTGAGATGCTGAGTTCCCGGGGTCGGCCTCGCCGGCTCCGGGATCACTATGATGTTGGCCTCCGTGATCTTGGAGAGAGTGCGATGCTGAGCCCCGGCGACAAGGCCCCCGACTTCGACCTGCCCACCGACACCGGCCGCGTCAGCCTGGCCGGCCTGAAGGGCAAGGCCGTCGTGCTCTACTTCTATCCGAAGGACGACACGACCGGCTGCACGTCGGAAGCCCTGCAGTTCTCGGCCGAGGTCGAGGAGTTCGCCAAGGCCGGCGCGGTGATCATCGGCGTGTCGAAGGACAGCGCCGCCAGCCACGGCAAATTCCGCAAGAAGCACGACCTGACCGTCGAGCTGGCCGCTGACACCCTGGGCGAGACCGTCGAGGCCTACGGCTCGTGGGTCGAGAAGAACATGTACGGCCGCAAGTACATGGGTATCGACCGCTCGACCTTCCTGATCGACCGCGAAGGCGTGGTCCGCGAGGTCTGGCGCAAGGTGAAGGTGCCCAACCACGTCAAGGCGGTGCTCAAGGCCGCCCAGGCGCTGAAGGCCTCCTAAGCGCGGCAGCCAAGAGTGTCAGCGGTTTTGGCGCCCGCCGCGCGACCCCTAAAGTGTGGCGCCTAGGCCGCAAGGCCTCGCATTTCGGCAACGACTCCCGTGTCGCGTGTAGCCAAGTCGTTCATGCGGCGTTAATCGACGCAGACGCATGGTCGAAACTTGGCCTTCCGCGCCTTCGCAGGTGCGAAGAGTCTTGCGCCTTTCCGCTTTCTCGTTGCATATCGCCAGGACCTTGAGAACTGGGGGGTTTCCTGGGCAATGGCGATCGCGCGCTTTCAACGCCTATTCAAGACCCTCGAAAGTCTGTTTCCCGAACGACATCTGTATGTTCGCTCGGGCGGAGAGATGCGCGGCTACGTGCTGTCGACGGGTAAGCAACTGGCCTGCGCCGCCGGCGTCGGCGCCGCGGCCCTGTGGATGGGCGTGTGCACCGCAGCGATGATGGTCAACGCCCTGGCCGTAAGCCAGACCGATCAGGTCGTCCTCAAGCAGAAAGCCTATTACGAGCGGCTCAACGCCGACCGCCAGGCGCGCCTCAACAGCGCTGTCGCCCAGCTGTCGGCCACCAGCGGTTCGCTCGACGAACTGGCCGCCTCGGTCGAGAAGCGCCACGCCGCGCTCGCCCTGCTGGTCAGCGACTTCAAGGGCGCGCCCGGCGCCGCCCAGGCCCTGGCCGTGGGCAAGCCCACCCTCGCCGACGCCTCGCCGGTCGAGCGCATCCAGGCCACCCGCATCGACCAGGAACGCCTGATCGACGCCGCCGAAGGCTTCGCCAAGAGCCGGGCCGAGCGCCTGCGCCTGGCCATGCGCATGGCAGGCCTCGACGCCGGCAGCTTCACCGGTCGCGGCTCGGGCCTCGGCGGTCCGCTGATCGAGGCCAAGGATCCCCGCGCGCTGGCCGCCGTCCTCGACGTCGACGAAGAATTCGCCAGCCGCATCCATCGCGCCGCCAGCGACATGTCGGACATGCGCTCGCTGTCCAGCGCCGCCCAGCGCCTGCCCTTCTACCGCCCGACCTCGAACCCGGCCCTGTCGAGCAGCTACGGCGTCCGCTTCGACCCGTTCACCCACCGCCCGGCCTTCCATTCGGGCCTCGACTTCCCCGGCGCCTTCTACACGCCGATCATGGCCACGGCCCCGGGCGTCATCTCGTTCACCGGCGTGCGCTCGGGCTACGGCAACACCGTCGAGATCGACCACGGCGGCGGCTTCAAGACCCGCTACGCCCACCTGCAGGCCATCGCGGTCCGGGTCGGCCAGCGCGTCTCGATCGGCCAGCGCGTCGGGGCCATGGGCTCCACCGGACGCTCCACCGGCCCGCACCTCCATTACGAGGTCTGGGTCAACGGCCGCGCCCAGAACCCCAACCGTTTCCTGAAGGCAGGCGAGTATGTTCAGCAAGCCAGCTAAGGGGTCCAAGACCCAGCCCCAGATCGAACCGCTGCCGCTCACCCCGGCCGCGCCCGCCGCCGAGCCGGCCCGCAAGGCCCCGCCGCGCGTGGCCTCGCTGATCTCGTCGGACATCACCATCGAGGGCGGCGTCAACGGCGACGGCGAGCTGCAGATCGACGGCGTGGTGCGCGGCGACGTCCGCGTCGGCCGCCTGACCGTCGGCGAGACCGGCCATGTCGAGGGCGGCGTCTACGCCGAGGTCGTGGAAGTGCGCGGCCGGGTGGTCGGCGCGGTCACCGCCAAGCAGGTCCGCCTCTACGGCACGGCCTATGTCGACGGCGACATCACCCACGAGCAGTTGGCCATGGAAACCGGCGCCTTCTTCCAGGGCCGCAGCCTGAAGTTCCAGCGCCAGGCCCCGCCGCAGGTAGCCCCGGTCTCGGCGGCGCCCGCGCCCGTCGCGGACCTGACGCTGACGGCCCGACCGGTCGGCTGAATATCCTGCAGTTCAATCGCTACGGTATGCAGCCACTACAGACCTACTTAAGCTATGATTACGCCCCAGCAGGCCTTCGCGGCGATGCAGAATTTCCTTGAGGCCTACTGGGAAAGAGGCGGCAGATCCGAAACGCAGATCGCTGTCCTGCTCTCATCCATCCAAGGAGAGCCTGGGGCGACCGCAGATCCAGCGCAATGGCAGGATTGGCTTGAAGCCGTCCGCAAAACCCAGGAATAACGGCGGCATCTTGAACGCCAGTTGGCCCGCCCAAGGCCATCCGCTTCGGCCAACGAAAAACGCCCCGGATCGCTCCGGGGCGTTGTCGTTTCAGGCCATGCCAAAAGGCCTCAGCCCTCGGCGTCCCGCGTCGCGCCGACCCGCTGGGCCAGCGAGGCGCCCATGAAGGCGTCCAGGTCGCCGTCGAGCACGCCGGCGGTGTCGGAGGTCTCGACGTTGGTCCGCAGGTCCTTGACCATCTGGTACGGCTGCAGGACGTACGATCGGATCTGGTGACCCCAGCCGATGTCGGTCTTCTGGTCGTGCAGCGCCTGCTGGGCGGCTTCACGCTTCTGAAGCTCGGCCTCGTACATCCGGGCGCGCAGCATCTTCCAGGCCTCGTCGCGGTTCTGGTGCTGCGAGCGGCCGGCCTGGCAGGCCACCACGATGCCGGTCGGGATGTGCGTCAGACGCACGGCCGAGTCGGTCTTGTTGATGTGCTGCCCGCCGGCCCCGGAGGCCCGGTAAGTGTCGGTGCGCACGTCCGACGGGTTGATGTCGATCTCGATCGTGTCGTCGATGACCGGATAGACCCAGGCCGAGGCGAACGAGGTGTGACGCCGGGCGCTGCTGTCATAGGGGCTGATGCGCACCAGGCGGTGCACGCCGGCCTCGGTCTTCAGCCAGCCGTAAGCGTTGGCGCCCTTGACCAGCAGCGTGGCCGACTTGATGCCGGCCTGATCGCCGTCGGTCTCTTCGACCAGTTCGGTGGTCATGCCGTGGGCGTTGGCCCAGCGGGTGTACATCCGCAGCAGGATGCCCGCCCAGTCGCACGACTCGGTGCCGCCGGCCCCGGAGTTGATTTCGATATAGGCGTCGTTGCCGTCGGCCTCGCCCGACAGCAGGGCCTCGAGTTCGGCGCGGGCGGCGCGTTCCTTGATGGCCTTCAGCTGGGCGCGGGCGTCGTTGAGGGTGTCCTCGTCGGACTCCATCTCGGCCAGCTCGGCGTATTCGAGCGCGTCCTTGACGTCGCGTTCGATGCTCTGGACGGCCTCGACCTTGGCGGCCAGGTTGGCGCGCTCGCGCGACACGGCCTGGGCTTCGGACGGACGGTCCCACAGCGTCGGGTCTTCGACCCGCGCGTTCAGTTCATCGAGTTTTCTAAGGGCGACATCCCAGTCAAAGACGCCTCCTGAGCAGTCCAACGGACTGCTCGATGTCGGCCGCGGCGGCCTCGACATCCGGTCTCATCACGTAGCTCCGTGACACAAAGTAAGGGCGCGGGACATAGCCCGCGCCCGGAGTCGGCGCAATGGGGCGGCGCAACCGCCCCGGCTCCTCAAGACCTAATAAAGCCCGCTGATGTCCGGCTGCTTGGGCTGCTGCCTGGGCTGCGGTTCCGACGGCGAAGGCTGGCCGGTCGGCACGCCGTTGGGCCAGGCGTCGCCGTAGGAGATCGGGCCGCCGGTCGGGGTCGGCGCGACCACCTTGGGCTCGGTGCCCGGGCGGAAGGCCTCGCGCACGCCGCGCACCACGGCGAACTTGGCGGTCTTGGGCGGCTTGAAGTCGGTCTTGGGCTGGTCCTTCAAGGCCACCTTCATGAAGTCGATGAACACCGGCACGGCGTCCTGCGAGCCCGTCTCGCCCTCGCCCAGCGAGCGGTTGTCGTCGAAGCCCACGAACACGCCGACGATCAGGTTGGGCGAATAGCCGATGAACCAGGCGCTGCGGTACTCGTTGGTCGTGCCGGTCTTGCCGGCCAGCGGATAGCCCAGCTGGCTGACCGAGGCGGCCGTGCCGCGCTGGACCACGCCCTGCAGCATCGAGGTGATCTGGTAGGCCGTGACCGGGTCCATCACCTGCTCGCCCGGCGCGGTGACGCGCGGGCTCTCGTCGCCGTTGAAGCCGGCGGTGCAACGCGGACAGTCGCGCTTGTCGGCGCGGAAGATCACCTTGCCCTCGCGATCCTGCACCAGCTCGATCAGGTGCGGTTCGATGCGGCGGCCGCCGTTGGCGAACGGCGCATAGGCCGAGGTGATCTTGAACGGCGTGGTCTCGCCCGCGCCCAGGGCCATGGCCAGCACCGGCGACATGTCGCGCGTGACGCCGGTCTTCTTGGCCATCTCGATGATCTTCTTCATGCCCACGCCCTGGGCCAGGCGCACGGTCATGGCGTTGATCGAGCGCTCCAGGCCCTTGCGCAGCGGCAGGGCGCCGTAGAACTTCTTCTCGTAGTTCTCCGGGCTCCAGTCCTGGCCGTTGGCGCCCTTGAAGGTGATGGCGCTGTCCAGGATCACGCTGGCCGGCGTGTAGCCGTTCTCCAGGGCCGTGGCGTAGACGAACGGCTTGAACGACGAGCCGGGCTGGCGCATCGCCTGGGTGGCGCGGTTGAAGTTCGACAGCGAGAACGAATAGCCGCCCACCAGGGCCACCACGCGGCCGGTATAGGGCTCGATGGCCACCAGGGCGCCGTTGACGGCCGGAACCTGCCTCAGGCGATAGGTGGACGTGCCCTCGACCTGCTCGACGAACACCAGGTCGCCGGTCTTCAGGCCCTTGCCGGCCTTGGCCCAGACGATGTCCTCGCCGGCCAGGGTCCCCTGCCCTTCGCCCTTGATCAGGCGCACGCCGCCGCCGGCCGAGGTGACCACGGCCGCGCGCCAGCCCCGGCGCTCGGCCGGCGGACGCTTGGCCTGAGCCGCCTTCTCCCAGCCCTCGTCCAGGCTCTCGACATGGCCCCAGGCCCCGCGCCAGCCATGGCGGCGGTCATAGTGCTCCAGCCCGTCCATCAGCGAGGCCCGCGCCGCGGTCTGCAGCTTCGGGTCCAGCGTGGTGCGCATGTAGTAGCCGCCCTCGTTCAGGCGGTCGCCCAGGGTGGCCATGCCGCGCTGGCGCACCTCCTCGACGAAGTAGTCGGCGTCGCGATAGGCCGCGCGCTTGGGGGCCGGCTGCACGACCAGGTCCTCGGCCATCGCCTTTTCGGCGTCGGCGCGACTGACCCAGCCCAGTTCGGCCATCTGCCCCAGGATCCAGTCGCGACGGGCCTTCGCCTTGGCCTTGTTGCGGATCGGGTGGTAGTTGTCCGGCCCCTTGGGCAAAGCCGCCAGATAGGCGCTTTCGGCCAGGGACAGCTCGGGCAGCGACTTGCCGAAATAGTTGTAGGCGGCCGCGCCAACGCCGAACGAGCGATAGCCCAGCCAGATTTCGTTCAGGTACAGCTCGAGGATCTGCTGCTTGTCGAGCGATTGCTCCAGGCGCCGGGCCAGGATCGCTTCTTTGAACTTGCGCCCGACCGTGGCGTCGCTGGTCAGCAGGACGTTCTTGGCGACCTGCTGGGTGATGGTCGAGCCGCCTTCCAGGCGCCGGCCGCGCATGGCGTTGCCGACGTTCTTGAGCATGGCGCGCGAAAAGCCGCCGACGTCGACGCCGCCGTGCTTGAAGAAGTTGCGGTCCTCGGCGGCCATGAAGGCCTGGGCCAGCTGCGGAGGGATCTGGTCGTAGGGAACGAAGATCCGGCGTTCCTTGGAGTATTCGCCGATCAGGGTGCCGTCCCAGGCATAGACGCGCGTCGCCGTCGGCGGACGGTAGTCCTGCAGTTCGCCCGCGTCGGGCATGTCGTGGAACAGCCACGCGGCGTAGATGGCGATGGCGAACCCCGCCACCGCGATCGTCGACAGAACCGCGACGCCGGCTATGGCGATCCATCTTTCGGCGGGCTTCAAGTCCACGCGGCCTCCGTCGAGCGGCGCGGGGGTCGCGCGCTCAAATCATCTCAAGCGATGGCTGTAACCCGCATCGGGCGAGGCGCCAACTTCCCTGCCCCGTCCCGGACTCGCCGCGAAGGCCGCGCGACATCACAGCCCCCTTATCCGAGCATCCCCGCGAAGGCGGGGACCCAAGCTGATTTTCCGGACGAAGCCCCGCACGCGAGAGCATCCGCAGACTCGGCTTGGGTCCCCGCCTTCGCGGGGATTGAACGGTTGAAAAGTCGAAATTCGGCGGCCAACCAGGGGCGCACCGGCAGCCTCAGCGCGCCGCCATCCGGGTCTGGGCGGCGAAATAGGTCTCGATCGAGGTGGCGACCGCGCCCATCAGGCGTTCGCGTCCCGAAGCGCTCTTCAGCAGCTTCTCGTCCTCGAGATTGGTCATGAAGCCCATTTCCAGCAGAACGGCCGGAACGTCGGGGGCCAGCAGCACGATGAAGCCGGCGTCGCGGTGGCTGCGGCGAAGCAGCACGGTCTCGTCGCCCACCTTCTCCAGCAGGGTCTCGGCGAAGGCGGCCGAGCGGTTCTTGGTGGCGCGCTGCGACAGGTCCAGCAGGATCTGGCCAACCGCGCGGTCGCGGCCCGGCAGGCTGGCCTTCATCAGCCAGTCGTCCTTCTCCAGCACCCGGGCGGCGCGCTCGGCGCCCTTTTCCGACAGGGTGTAGACGCTGGCGCCGCGAGTGCCGACGTCGGGTCCCGAGTCGGCGTGCAGCGAGATGAACAGGTCCGCGTCGGCGCGACGGGCGATCTGCACGCGCGATTCCAGCGGGATGAAGGTGTCGGTGTCGCGGGTCAGCACGACGTTGAAGCGGCCGGACTTCTCCAGCTTGGCCTTCAGCGCCTTGGCCGCGGCCAGGGTGACGTCCTTCTCGTTGGTGTTGGCGCCGGCCGAGCCGGGGTCCTTGCCGCCGTGACCGGCGTCGATGACGATCGTCTTCTTCAGCTTCAGGCCCGAGGGCTTGATCGGCGTCGAGACGGTGGTCGGGCGCATCACCGCGGCGTTGGCCGTGGCCGGATCGCTGGCGGCCAGGTCGATGACATAGCGATAGGCGGTCGCGCCGTCGGCCGGCGGCAGCAGGAAGCGCCGCTTGACCACGGCCTTGGCCGAAAGATCCAGGGAAAGGCGCGCGCCGCCGGCGGCCTCGTCGATGACCCAGCGGTCGACCAGACCGTGGCCCGCGCCCTGAAGATCACCCGAAACGGTCACGTTGGGCAGGCCGACCACGACTCGGCTGGCGGCCGCGCCGTCGCCGATCAGCTTGCCGACGGCCGCGCGGTCCAGGTCGATGACGACTCGGGTCTCGGCGCGGTCGCCGCCGAAGCGGACCTTCTGCACGCCGGCGGCCGGCGCCGGACCCTGCACGGTCGCCACGGCCACGCCGGCGAGCGCCAGCGCGCCGACGATCAGCGCCGCCTTCGCCCAACCCGTTCTCGCAGCTCCGATGACGACCTTACGCATTACCGCCCAGCCTGCTGGCGCTTACTTGAAAACCAATGAGGGATATCCGCACGGACGGGTAGCAAAACCGTTAAGGAAACCGATCTCTTCATCAATTTCGATGCTTGCTCCACGGCGCTTTTCATTTGCGTCGCGTTCTTGCTAGAGTAGCGCCGTACGCAGAGCGACGTCGTCAGACGCAGCGCCTTGCGTGAGCGGTTCCCAAATGTCGGACGCGCCCCATGCGTCCCCCACGCCGGAGCCGCCGGACTTTTTGAGCTTGCGGGCGACGGCCGGCCTGGGACGCGATGTCTCGGAGCCCGAACCCAACAAAGGCCCCGCGTCGGGCCTTTCGCCGCTCCCGGCGACGACGCGTCATCCGAACCGCGCCACCCCGGCGCGTCAAAGGAAACAAACGAAACCCCATGGGCTGCGCCGCACCCGATCGCCTCTGGCAACCGCCCTTCGAACTTCGCTCCGGCGAAGTCGCGGTCTGCGATGCGCGCGCCCCTCATTCATATCGGCGCCCGGGCCTCGCGCCCGCCGCGCGCCGTGGAGATTCCCTGTATGTCGAAGAAGATGTTGATCGACGCCGCCCACGCCGAAGAGACGCGTGTGGTGGTCGTGGACGGTTCGCGGGTTGAAGAGTTCGATTTCGAGAGCCAGACCCGCAAACAACTTCGTGGAAATATCTATCTCGCCAAGGTGACCCGCGTTGAACCCAGCCTCCAGGCTGCGTTCATCGAATACGGCGGCAACCGCCACGGTTTCCTCGCCTTCAACGAGATCCATCCGGACTACTACCAGATCCCGGTCGCCGACCGTGAAGCGCTGATGCGCGACGACTCGCACGACGACGAGGACGACGCGCCCGTCTCGCGCCGCGCTTCGGGCGGCGACGACGAGGACGACCACGATCACGCCATCGACGACGAAGACGACGACGTCGAAGAAGAACTGGCGCGCCGCAAGCGCCGCCTGATGCGCAAGTACAAGATCCAGGAAGTGATCCGCCGCCGGCAGATCATGCTGGTTCAGGTCGTCAAGGAAGAGCGCGGCAACAAGGGCGCGGCCCTGACCACCTACCTGTCGCTCGCCGGCCGCTACGGCGTCCTGATGCCCAACACCGCCCGCGGCGGCGGCATCAGCCGCAAGATCACGGCCGTGACCGACCGCAAGCGCCTCAAGAGCGTGGTGCAGAGCCTCGACGTGCCGCAGGGCATGGGCCTGATCGTCCGCACGGCCGGCGCCAAGCGCACCAAGGCCGAGGTCAAGCGCGACTACGAGTACCTGCTGCGTCTGTGGGAGAACATCCGCGACAACACGCTGCACTCGGTCGCCCCGGCGCTGATCTACGAGGAAGAAGACCTCGTAAAGCGCGCCATCCGCGACATGTACGACAAGGACCTCGACGGCATCTGGGTCGAGGGCGAGGCCGGCTATCGCGAAGCCCGCGACTTCATGCGCATGCTGATGCCCAGCCAGGCCAAGAAGGTGTTCCCGTACCGGGAAGCCGCCCCGCTGTTCGTCAAGCACAAGATCGAAGACCATCTGGCGCAGATCTACTCGCCGGTCGTGCCGCTGCGTTCGGGCGGCTATCTGGTGATCAACCAGACCGAGGCCCTGGTCGCCATCGACGTCAACTCGGGCAAGGCCACGCGCGAGCGCAACATCGAGGCCACGGCCCTCAAGACCAACATCGAAGCGGCTGAAGAAGCCGCCCGCCAGCTGCGCCTGCGCGACCTGGCCGGCCTGATCGTCATCGACTTCATCGACATGGATGAAGGCAAGAACAACCGCACGGTCGAGAAGGTCCTCAAGGACGCTCTCAAGGACGACCGCGCCCGCATCCAGATGGGCAAGATCTCGGGCTTCGGCCTGATGGAGATCAGCCGCCAGCGCCGCCGCACCGGCGTGCTGGAAGGCACCACCCACGTCTGCGAGCACTGCGAAGGCACCGGCCGCGTCCGCTCGGTCGAATCGAGCGCCCTGGCCGCCCTGCGCGCCGTCGAGATCGAGGCCCTGAAGGGCAGCGGCTCGGTGGTGCTGAAGGTCAGCCGCGCCGTCGGCATCTACATCCTCAACGAAAAGCGCGCCTACCTGCTGCGCCTGCAGCAGAACCACGGCCTGTTCGTCACCGTGCTGGTCGATGACGGCCTGCGTCAGGCCGAGCACGAGATCGAGCGCACCGAGCTGGGCGAGCGCATCGTGCCGCCGCCGGTCGCCTACGAGCCCGATCCGGTGTTCGACGAGGTGTTCGACGACGAGGACGAAGACGAAGACGAAATCATCGTCGACGAGTCCGAAGAGGACGAAGACGAGGACGAGGCGCCCCGCAAGGCCCGCTCGTCGGACGACGATCGCGGCGGTCGCCGTGGCAGCAAGCGCCGTCGTCGCGGCCGTCGTGACGAGGAAGAAACCGCCGAGGACGCGCCGGTCGAGGACGCCGAAGCCGAGTTCGACGCTGAAGGCGACGCCGACGGCGACGACGAGGAATCGCGCCGTCGCCGCCGTCGTCGGGGTCGCCGCGGCGGCCGTCGCGGCGGTCGCGAGGACGGCGATCGCGCCGCCGACGCCTATGTCTGGACCCGTCCGCGCGTCCCGTTCGGCGACAACCCGTACGTCTGGCACGATCCGGAAGCCCTGGAGGCCCGTGGCGGCGAAGGCCGTCGCGACCGTCCGGAACGCGGCGAGCGTCCTGAACGGGCTGAACGTCCCGAGCGCGCCGAGCGTCCTGAACGCACCGAAGCCGCCGAGCGTCCCGAACGCGCTGAACGCCCCGAGCGTTCGGAGCGCCGTGACCGCCGTCGCGGCCGCGACCGCCAGCCGGCCGCCGAGACCCCGATCGCTCCGGTCGCGGTCGAGGACGTCGCTCCGCTGGTGCTCGAGCCGCCGGTGATCCTGGGTCCGCCCGCCGACGTCTGGGTCGAACTGCCCGAGGCCGCCGAAGCCGCTCCGGCCAAGAAGCCGCGCCGTTCGCGCAGCCGTGGCCGCAAGGGCGCCGCCGAGACTGAAGCGACCGAAGCCGAGGCCGTGATCGCCGAAGCGGCCGCCGAGCCTCAAGCCGAGGCCCTGGCCGAAGTCGTCGCCGAGACCGCGCCGCTCGTCGCCGCCGATGTCGAGATCGCCCCGGAGCCGGCTCCCAAGCCCGTCGCGCCGGAACCGGTGGTCGAAGCCGTCGCCGAACCGGTGATCGAGGCGGCGCCCGTCGCCCCCGCCCCCGTCGCGGCCGAACCCGAACCCGCGCCGGTCTCGGCCGAGCCGGATCCGAACGAGATCACCGCTCCTCCCGCCGCGCCCAAGCGCGGCTGGTGGCGCCGCGGCTGATCCAGCAACAAAGGACCGCGGCGGCGCCATGGCGTCGCCGCGGTTCGCGCCTATATCCCCTCCTAGACAAGCCTCGCTCTGAACAAGCCTAGCCTTTGCGATTCCCACTTGAAGCGCGCTAGTCTGCCCGACGGCGCGGGGGCGCGACCAGGAGACCATCGATGACGTCCCGCAAGAGGGCGGTCGGCAAGACCTTCGGGGCCGGCCTCTCGGCCCTGGCGCTTCTGACCGCCGTCATGGCCCCGATCAGCGCGGCCCACGCCCAGGACGGCGGCATCTCACTGATCCGCGACACCGAGATCGAAGAGATCCTGCATCGCGACGCCGACCCGATCTATGCGGCGGCGGGCCTTGATCCCAAGACCGTGCGCATCCTGCTGGTCGGCGACAAGGAGCTGAACGCCTTCGCCACCCAGGGCCTGATGATGGGCCTCAACACCGGCCTGATCCTGCAGACCGAGACCCCCAACCAGCTGAAGGGCGTCATCGCCCACGAAAGCGGCCACCTCGCCGGCGCCCACCCGCTGCGCTCCGACGAGATGATGAAGGCCGGCCTCAAGCCAATGATCCTGACGATGGGCCTCGGCGTCCTGGCCGCGCTCGCCGGCGCGCCCGACGCCGGCGCGGTGCTGTTCGGCAACGCCAGCTACTTCGGCACGCTGGGCGCCTTAGGCTACAGCCGCGAGCAGGAATCCCGCGCCGACCAGGCCGGCGCCAACTTCCTGGAAGCCACCGGCCAGTCGGGCCGCGGCCTCGTCGAGTTCTTCGACAACTTCCGCTACCAGGAGGTCTTCGACCAGTCGCGGCGCTTTGCCTATTTCCGCAGCCACCCGCTGTCGTCCGACCGCATCGAGGCCCTGCGGGCCAAGGTCGAGCGTCTGCCGCACTACGACGCCGTCGACAGCCCCGACGAGCTGGCCGAGCACGAGATCATGAAGGCCAAGCTGGAGGGTTTCATCAACCCGCAGACGGCCCTCATCAAGTACCGCGAAAGCGACCGCGGCTTCCCCGCCCGCTACGCCCGCGCCATCGCCTACTACCAGATGAAGGAGCCCGACCGGGCCCTGCGCATCCTCGACGACCTGATCGGCGAGAACGAGAAGAACCCCTATCTCTGGGAGCTCAAGGGCCAGATCCTGTTCGAGTTCAACCGCGTGGCCCTGGCCGAGGAGCCGCAGCGCCGCTCGGTGGCGCTGAAGCCCGACGCGGCCCTGCTGCGCATCAATCTGGGCCAGACCCTGATCGGCCTCGACGATCCCAAGAAGGTCGAGGAAGGCGTCGGCGAGCTCAAGCGCGCCCTGGTCAACGAGAGCGACAACGCCGTGGCCTGGCGCCTGCTGGCCCAGGCCTACGACAAGCAGGGCAAGGACGGCGACGCCCGCCTGGCCACCGCCGAGCAGTACTTCAACCTGGGCGCCGTCCGCGAGGCCCGGGTGTTCGCCATGCGCGCCCGCGAACTGCTCAAGAAAGACACCCCCGAGTGGCGGCGCGCCACCGACATCGTGCTGGCCTCCAAGCCCAGCGACCAGGACCTCAAGGCGCTCGCCAAGGAGGGCCTGTTCGGCCACTGACCTCCCGATACTTCCGCATCAAGACTTCCGCATAGAGACCTGAATGCCCCTTCGCCGTCCCCTCGCCTTCGCCGCCGCCGGCCTCGTCCTGTCGATCGGCATGGCCGCCTGCAGCCAGCCCCAGACCGCCGGCAAGGCCGACACGCCCAAGGTCGACGAGGCCTTCGGCAAGAAGGTCCGCGCCTATCTGCTGGAGCATCCGGAGATCCTGCTGGAAGTCAGCGCCCGGCTGCAGGAGAAGCAGCTGGCCGAGGCCTCGGCCAAGTCGCAGGGCGCCATCGCCAAGCACCGCCAGGCCATCGAGCGCGACCCGCGCGACTTCGTGGCCAACCCGAACGGGACGATCACCGTCACCGAGTTCTTCGACTACAAGTGCGGCTACTGCAAGCTGGCCGCCCCGCAGATCCTCGAGATCATCGAGAAGAACCCCGACGTCCGCTTCGTCTTCAAGGAGTTCGTGATCTTCGGCCACACCTCCGAGGTCGCCGCCCGCATGGCGATCGGCGCCCAGGACCAGGGCAAGACCCTGGCGGTCTACAAGGCGATGATGGAGGAGAAGAGCCTCGACGACGCCGCCGTCGATCGCCTGGCCAAGGCCGCCGGCGTCGATGTCGCCAAGGCCCGCGCCGCCGGCCAGAGCGCGGCCGTCACCCAGCAGCTGCAGGACATCCAGGGCCTGGCCCAGACCCTGGCCATCGAAGGCACCCCGGCCTTCATCGTCGGCGACAAGATGATCCCGGGCGCCGACATGAACGCCCTGAAGCTGGCCATCGAGGAAGCCCGCCTGGCGGCCAAGAAGAAGGGCTGACGCCAGGCGCGTACCAGGCGGCAGGAGTCGCCCGGCGGTCGAAACGGCGCGGCAAGCTTTGCCGCTCCGGCCGGGCCTTGCCGCGACACGTCGCCGCAACCTTTTGAAATCTTTGGTAACCGCCGTGCGAGCCCCGCTTGCACGGCGTTTGCTTTGCATCTCCCGCCAGATCCTCGGCGGGAGTTCCCATGCTTGTTTCAGGTTCCAGTTCCTGGTCGATCCTGTCGACCGCGGCCGCCGATCGCGTCAACGGCGCGACCGCCCAGTTCGCCTCCGCCACGTCGGACCTGAGCGGCGGCTCGGCCAAGCAGGAGCTCTACGACTACGCGTCCAAGTCGCCGGCCGAGAAGATGCGCGCGGCCATCCTCGGCAAGCTCGGCCTCACCGAGGAGCAGGTGGCCGCGATGGACCCCAAGGAGCGCCAGAAGGTCGAGGACCAGATCAAGCAGATGATCAAGGACGAGGTCACCCAGCAGGCCGAGGAGAAGAAGGGCGTGCTGGTCGACTTCAAGGCCTAAAGCCCAAGATCCTCCCCCTCTGGGGGAGGTGGCCGCGAAGCGGACGGAGGGGGGCGTTTTCAGCTAGTGCTGAACCGGCCAATTTCCCGGTCACTCCCCTCTCCGTCGCCTTCGGCGACACCTCTCCCACAGGGAGAAGGCCTTTGTTCCCTAGATCAGCCCCGCCAGCGGCGAGCTCGGATCGGCGTAGAGCCGCTTCTGCATGCGCCCGGCCAGATAGGCCTCCCGACCGGCGATCACCGCGTGCTTCATGGCCTTGGCCATGCGGATCGGGTCCTTGGCCTCGGCGATGGCGGTGTTCATCAGGATGGCGTCGCAGCCCAGCTCCATGCCGATCGCGGCGTCCGAAGCCGTGCCGACGCCGGCGTCGACCAGCACCGGCACCTTGGCGTTCTCGATGATGATCCGCAGGTTGACGCGGTTCTGGATGCCCAGGCCCGAGCCGATCGGCGCGCCCAGCGGCATGATCGCCACCGCGCCGGCCTCTTCCAGCTTCCGGGCGTAAACGGGATCATCCGAGCAGTAGACCATGACCTGGAAGCCGTCGGCGACCAGCAGCTTCAGCGAGCGCAGGGTCTCTTCCATGTCCGGGAACAGGGTCTTGGGGTCGGAAAGGACCTCCAGCTTCACGAGATCCCAGCCGCCGGCCTCGCGGGCCAGGCGCAGGGTGCGCACGGCGTCCTCGCCGGTGAAGCAGCCCGCCGTGTTCGGAAGATAGGTGAACTCGGTCGGCTTGACGTAGTCGACCAGCAGCGGCTGGCTCGGATCGGTCAGGTTCACGCGGCGCACCGCCACGGTGACGATCTCGGCCCCGGCCGCGCGGGCGGCGGCGGCGTTAGTCGCATAGTCCTTGTACTTGCCGGTGCCCACGATCAGGCGCGAGCGGAAGGTGCGGCCGGCGACGGTCCAGGTCTCGTCGGCGTCGACGGTCTGGACGGCGGATTCGGGGGAGACGTGCGCGTTCATCCGGCCGGTTTACGCCTGGGCAGCCTGGGATTCAAATCCGTAGAGACGCGGGGGTGATCAGCTGCGGGAATTGCCTGGCTTCCACCGGCCTTGACCACCCCTCCTCCGTAAAATCCCCGCGAAAGCGGGGACCCAGGCTTTTTCCGTTCCCTCTCCCCTTGCGGGAGAGGGTGGCCCGCGTAGCGGGTCGGGTGAGGGGTCTCTCAAAACCATCCGCCACTCAAAGCCCTTCCCGTCGGCGGATGGGGGAAGGGTTGGGATGGGGGTGACGGCGTATCCGCCTGCACGGCCTCATCGAACCTGACCGCCGCAACACCCCCAACCCCGGCCCTTCCCCCATCAAGGGGGAAGGGAGAAGAAGGGTTGAGGGGGATAGAGCGCTGCCAATCCCCGTCGAGCTCAGACCAAACCCCAACCAATCCACCCCCTTACAACTTTCCCATCGCTCTGGATCAGACGCGCTCAAACCCGCCGCATAATAACCCCGTCTCGCCGCACCGAAGGGGCGCGCGGCCAGCGACCATGCGGCGGCGGGATGCGATCGAGCGGGACTGGGGCGGATTGGGAAGATCCGTCGCGTCCGGGGACCTGGCGCTGGCCAGGCCCGCCCGCCGTCGGCTTGGGCGAGGATTACAGAGCACCCCTCTCCTCGCCGCCGCTTGAAAGGGAAACCTCGAAGGCGGTCCTGGTAAGGCGTTAAGAGCGCCGCCGCCCGGGAAGCCGGCAGCCAAACGACCGCGCGGAGCGTCTAGGCTTCGTCGAAACGGTAACAACACAAAGCACCTCCGGGCGTCGCCCGGGCGCTCCGCTCCCCTTCATCAGCTCAGCGGTTCACCGCGTGAGGCGCTTACCCGTTCCCTCTCCCCTTGCGGGAGAGGGTGGCCTCCGAAGGAGGTCGGGTGAGGGGTCTCTCAGAACTCGAAGCCGCGTGCGGCGGTCAGGCCGGGCGAGGCGTCCAACGTTTGAGAGACCCCTCATCCGACGGCTTCGCCGCCACCTTCTCCCGCAAGGGGAGAAGGACGCTCCCAATCACCCCCCGCCAATAAAGGTCACGATCTCGATCCGATCCCCGTCGGCCAGCGCCGTGTCGGCATAGAGCGAGCGCGGGGCGATCTCGAGGTTGCGTTCGACCGCCACCTTGCGTGCGTCCAGGCCGAGGGCGGCCACCAGGTCCGCGATGCTGGCGACGCCGTCGAATTGGCGGTCTTCGCCGTTCAGTAGAAGTCTCATCTCACCTCCGAAGCGAGGCATGCTTGTGACGCGAGGGAACCGGCTATACAAGACCTCCGGAATCGACGGCGGAGCCGAATGGTCAAACCGATCCATGTGCTGAGCGGGCCCAATCTCAACCTGTTGGGAACGCGGGAGCCCGAGATATACGGCAAGGACACCCTGGATGACGTGCGCAAGCGCTGCGAAGCGCGGGCCGCGGCCAAGGGGCTTTCCGTCGTTTTCCGGCAGAGCAATCACGAAGGCGTGCTGATCGACTGGGTGCAGGAAGCTCGCACCGAGGCCAGCGCCCTCGTGATCAATCCGGCGGGTTATGGACACACCTCCATCGCCCTCCTCGACGCCCTGAAGACCTTGAATATCCCGGTCATCGAGTGTCACCTGTCGAACCCTGCGGCGCGGGAAGAGTTCCGTCGCCACACCTTCGTTTCGCTTGCCGCGACGGGCCTGGTCTCGGGCTTCGGCGCGGCAAGCTATGAACTGGCCATCGAGGCCGCCGCCGGACTGATCAGCGCCGACTGACGTCCGCGCTCCCGGCCCAGAACCATAAGGTACGATTTCAATGTCCACTCCGAAGGCTCCCGAGACGGTCGAAACCCCGTCGATCGACGCCCGCCTCGTCCGCAAACTCGCCGACATCCTGAAGGACACCGGCCTGAGCGAGATCGAAGTCGAGCATGCCGGCCTGAAGATCCGCGTCGCCCGTGAACTGACCGTCGCCCCGACCGCCTACGTGCAGGCCGCTCCGGCCGCCGTGGCCGCGCCGCTGGCCGCCCCGGCCCCGGTCGCCGCGCCCGCCGCCGAAGCCGCCGCCGCTCCGGCCGCCGCTCGTGGCGACGCCGTGAAGTCGCCGATGGTCGGCACCGCCTATCTCTCGCCCCAGCCGGGCGCCGACGCCTTCATTAAGGTCGGCGACACCGTCAACGCCGGTCAGACCCTGCTGATCGTCGAAGCCATGAAGACCATGAACCCGATCGCCGCGCCCAAGGGCGGCAAGGTCGTCGAGATCCTGATCAGCGACGCCCAGCCGGTTGAGTTCGGCGAGCCGCTGGTCATCATCGAGTAAGCGCGATGTTCGACAAGATCCTCATCGCGAACCGGGGCGAGATCGCGCTCCGGGTTCACCGCGCCTGCAAGGAAATGGGCATCGCCACCGTGGCGGTCCACTCCGAGGCCGACTCCAACTCGATGTGGGTGCGCCTGGCCGACGAAAGCGTCTGCATCGGCCCCGCCCCCGCCGCCAAGAGCTACCTCAACATCCCGTCGATCATCGCCGCGGCCGAGATCACCGGCGCGCAGGGGATCCACCCGGGCTACGGCTTCCTGTCGGAGAACGCCCGCTTCGCCGAGATCGTCGGCGCGCACGGCTTCACCTTCATCGGTCCCAAGCCCGAGCACATCCGGATGATGGGCGACAAGATCACCGCCAAGCAGGCCGTGAAGGACGCCGGCATCCCGGTCGTTCCCGGCTCTGACGGCGGCGTCTCGACCGAGGAAGAGGCCTTCGAGGCCGCCGACAAGATCGGCTTCCCCGTGCTGATCAAGGCCGCCGCCGGCGGCGGCGGTCGCGGCATGAAGGTCGCCCAGACCCGTGAGGACCTCGCCGAAGCCGTCTCGACGGCCCGCGCCGAAGCCCGCGCCGCCTTCGGCGACGACACGGTCTACATGGAGCGCTACCTCCAGAAGCCGCGTCACATCGAGCTGCAGGTCATCGCCGACAGCCACGGCAACGTGGTGCACCTGGGCGAGCGCGACTGCTCGCTGCAGCGTCGCCACCAGAAGGTCCTGGAAGAAGCCCCCTCGCCGGCCCTGTCGGCTGAAGGTCGCGCCAAGATCGGCAAGGTCGTGGTCGATGCGGTCAAGGCCATCGGGTATCTCGGCGTCGGCACCATCGAGTTCCTGTGGGAGAACGACGAGTTCTTCTTCATCGAGATGAACACCCGCCTGCAGGTGGAGCACCCGGTCACCGAGGCTATCACCGGCATCGACCTGGTGCGCGAGCAGATCCGCATCGCCGCGGGCCTGCCGCTGTCGTTCACCCAGGACGACGTCGTGTTCGAAGGCCACGCCATCGAGTGCCGCATCAACGCCGAGAACGCCCGCACCTTCACGCCCTCGCCGGGCACGGTGACGGACTTCCACGCGCCGGGCGGCCTGGGTGTTCGCCTCGATTCGGCGATCTACACCGGCTATTCGATCCCGCCCTACTACGACAGCCTGATCGGCAAGCTGATCGTCCACGGCCGCGACCGCGAGGAGTGCATCGCGCGCCTGAAGCGCTGCCTGGGCGAAATGGTCGTCGGCGGCATCGAGACCACGATCCCGCTGTTCCAGGACCTCCTGGTTCAGCCCGACATCCTGGCCGGCGACTACGACATCCACTGGCTGGAACGCTGGATCAAGTCGCAGGGCTGAGGCCTTAATGTCTTCGCCGGCTCCCGCGCACCGGGAGCCGGCGGATGACGCTCAGAGCGTGATAGCCGAAAGTGGATGCCGGTTTCGGCGGCGATCACGCTCTAAAGGCTCAAGGATCGACTGACCGCCCATGGACGACGCCTTCGGCCTCGACGACCTCGTCGCCTGCTACGAGCGCGGCGTCTTCCCCATGGCCGACGCGCGCCATGACGAGCGCCTCTTCCTCATCGACCCGCAATGGCGCGGCGTGCTGCCCCTCGAGGCCATGCACGTGCCGCGTCGTCTCGCCCGCACGGTCCGCGGCGAGCCGTTCGAGGTCCGCGTCGACACCGCCTTCGACGCCGTGGTCGAGGCCTGCGCCTCCTCACGTCCGGGCCGGCTGGAGACCTGGATCAACGCCCCGATCCAGAAGATGTACGGCATGCTCTACGCCGCCGGCCGCGCCCACAGCGTCGAGTGCTGGCAGGACGGTCAACTCGTCGGCGGGCTCTACGGCGTCTCGCTGGGCGCGGCCTTCTTCGGCGAGAGCATGTTCTCGACCGCCCGCGACGCCAGCAAGGTGGCGCTGGTGCATCTGGTCGGCCGGCTGCTGGTCGGCGGCTACAAGCTGCTCGACACCCAGTTCATCACCGATCACCTGGCGCAGTTCGGCACGCAGGAGATCTCGCGCGCCGACTACAAGCGCCGGCTGTCCAAGGCGCTCTCGGCGCAGGCGGATTTCTACTTGCTGGGGCCTTCGGCGACCGGCGTCGACGTCTTGCAGGCGATCAGCCAGGCGTCATAGACCGGATGCTCCAACGGGTTCAGGCCCGGGGAGCTGGCGTACATCCAGCCCTTGAACACCTGCCGTCCGGCCGGCGCGGCGCGTCCCGGCAGGGCCTTGGGCTGGGTGTCGATGGTCAGGTAGGCGATCTGGTCCGGCGCGACCTCGTCTGAAGCCGTGGCCTCGCAGGCCCGCACGGTGAAGACCAGGGTCTTGTAGCGGATCGGCTGCCCCACCGGGACCTCGAAGCGCATGGTCTCGGTCGTGACCTTGTCCAGCGCCTGGATGATCGCCACGCCGTAGCGACCGCGCTTGGCGGGTTCGGCGGGCTTGGCCGGGGTCTGGGCGACCGGCTTGGCCGGAACCGGCTCGGCGGCCGGCGGCGGCGAAGGCTCGGGCGGCGGCGCGGCGTTGGTCGGCGTCGCCTGCTGGACCGGCTTGGGCGCCGGCGCGACCGGGGCGGGCTGAGCCACCGGCGCGGTCGTGGCCGCGGGCGGCTGCTGCACGGGCCGCGCCTGCTGCGGAGCGGCCTGCAGCGCCCAGGCGGCGCCGACGGCGAACGGAAGCGCGGCGACCAGGATCGCCGCGCCCTGCAGGCTGCGCCGCTTGAGGCTCATCTTATTCCGGCGACCAGGACTGGTAGTCGCTGGTGGCGACGGCGCGCTCGCCGCCACGGCCGATGGCGCCCTTCGGGCGCCAGGCGTGGACGGTGCCGGTGAGATTCGGCAGGTGGTCCTTCTCCCATGCGCGACGCGGCAGCGGGGCCTGAGTCGGCAGCTCGTCGAAGGTGTAGTGCAGCCAGCCGCTCCAGTCGGGCGGAACCTTGGAGGCCTCGGCGTAGCCGTTGTAGATCACCCAGCGACGCTTGCGCTCGTCGTAGCTGTCCTTGTTGTCGCGGGCTTCGAAGTAGCGGTTGCCGAACTCGTCCTGGCCAACAAACACGCCCCGACGGGAGATGTGGAAGCGCTGACCCAGGGTCGCTCCGTTCCACCACGTGAAGATCGCTTTCAGCACTGCGCGGCACCCAATCTGGCAAAGGCCTTCGCGACCGAAAAAGCGCGGCGCGAAGCGGGCGGACTATAGGTCGCCGCGCCGTCAGCGTCCAGCCGAGGCGATACGAAGCCGCACTTCAAGATGTTGTGGACAGCGCTGTGCACAGCCCCAACATCTATTGATGGTTACCGACCCACGGTTTAGGGTTGACACCATGACGAAGCACCCGCCGCGGAATCGGCCCATGCGCTTTGAACGACTCTTCACCGGACGAGCGCCGGAAATCGACCTGCGCGAGATCGAACGGCCCGACCGTCTCGTCGAAACCCTGGCGCCCCTGGGCTGGCCCGACGCCCGCGTCGAGGCCTGGCTGGACTGGGCCGATATCGCCGCGCCGGGCGAAGCCGACTCCGAATCCGTCCTCGACGGCGCCCCCGAACGCTACGCCGCTCGCCTGACACAGGCGGGCCGCGCCGCCGGCCTGTTCGCCTCGGAAGACGACGCCCGGTCGTTCGCCGCCGACCTCGTCGACAGCCTGCTCGCGGGCCTCGCCGCCCCGGCCGGTCCGGGCGCCGCCCTGCCCGCCCCGCTGCACGTCGCCGCCATCGAATTCCGCGCCGCCGCCGCCGAGCACATCGGCCAGGCCCGCGCCGGCCGCCTCGCACAGGAAGCCGCCGCCCAGCTGGAAGCGGCCCTGATCGCCGTCGCCGACGCCGTCCTGCGCTGCGAGGGCGACGCCCGAGCCTGTTCCGACCCCGGCCGCAACGTCGCCCTGGCCCGCGCCGCCCAACGGGCCCGCGCCGCCGGCGCCAGCGACGCCAGCATCGCCGACGCCATCGCTTCGGCGGGCGCAGCGGGCTTCTCGAACCCGCTGCCCGAACCCACCAAGCCGTCGCCGCTGCTGGCCCTGGCCGAGCCGGCCGACGTCGCCGCCGGCGACGAAGCCGCCGCCCTCGCCGCTCGCGCCAGCTGGGAGACCGGCCAGATCGTCCTGGCCCTGTCGCCCGCCGACGCCGATCACCTGTCCGCCGGCCACGCCGCACGCGCCGCCGTCAACGCCGCCGCCTTCCTCGGCGACGAAGGCTTCGACATCGCCGGCTTCCGCCACGTCGTGCGCCTGTGGGCGATCGCGCTGGAGCTGGAACGCCCCATCAACGGCGCCGCGGCCTTGAGCCTGGCCGGCGTCGGCGACTGGCTGCTGGCCCAAGGCCTTTCGCCCGCGACGTCCGCCGGTCGCGACGCCGCCGCAGCGCTGTGGGCCCTGGCCGCCGGCGAGGCGCTCACGGCCTCCGCCGAAGTCGCGGGTACGCTGGGAGCCGCCGAGACCTTCACGGCCGACCAGCAGCGCGTCATGGACGCGCTGGCCGAACGTGCGGCGCACGCCGCCAAGCTCGACGCGCTGCTGGCGGCTGAGGCCGGTGCCGCGATGGATCGCGCTCTGACCGCCGTGCGCGCCCACGGCCTGCGCGGAACGGGCGTCGTCGCCGCGTTCGAAGACGCCGAGACAGCTCTGCGCCTGGGCGCCCGTCCAGGTCTCGATACGGCCTGGAGCCTGATCCAGGCCGCCGAGACCCTCGATGGCGTCGCCGTGCGCCAATTCTCCGGCGCCGCCCAGGCGGCCCTGCGTTCCGTCAGCGCCGACCTCGACGCCGCGCGCCTACACGCGCTTGGCGCAGGATCGCTGGAGGAGGCCCAGGGCCTCGACCATCGCGCCCTGGCGGCCGTCGGCTTCACGGGCCACGAGATCACGCTTGCAGAGAGCGCCCTGCGGTCCACCGGCGACCTGCGCGCAGCGTTCGCGCCGGCCGTGGTCGGCGCCGACTTCCTCAGCGACGTGCTCGGCGCGCCCGCCGAGGCGCTCGCGGATTCCGCCTTCGACACCCTGGCCTTCGCCGGCTTCGCGCCAGAGACGATCGCCGCCGCCCAGGCCCACGCGGTTGGAACCGGCCGCATTCACGACGCGACGGCCCTGGCGCCGGAAGCCCAGGCCCTGTTTCGCGCTTTCGAGGCGCCGGGCCAGGCTGACCGCATAGCCTTCACCGCCGCCGTCGAGGCCTTCGCCTGCGCGCCGTGGCCGCTGGCCCTGATCGCGCCGTTCGACGCCCGCCCGGCCGACCTGCTGCGGCTGCAGGCCTCGGCCGCCCGCGCCGGCGTTCGCGCCCTGAAGCTGTCGCGCGCCGCCGCCCCGGCCGACTTCACGCTCGACCTGCCCGAAGCGCCCGCCGAAGCTCCGCGCGCCAGGCCTCCCGAGCCAGTCGTCACCGAGCGGGTGGTCGAGAAGGTGGTCGAGCGCCGGCGCGAGCGCCGCAAGCTGCCCGACCGCCGCAAGGGCTACATCCAGAAGGCGGCCGTCGGCGGCCACAAGGTCTATCTGCACACCGGCGAGTACGAGGACGGCGAGGTCGGCGAGATCTTCATCGACATGCACAAGGAAGGCGCCGCCTTCCGCTCGTTGATGAACAACTTCGCCATCGCCGTGTCGCTGGGCCTGCAGCACGGCGTGCCGTTGGACGAGTTCGTCGACGCCTACGTCTTCACCAAGTTCGAGCCGGCCGGGCCGGTGACGGGCAACGACTCGATCAAGTCGGCGACCTCGATCCTCGACTACATCTTCCGCGAGCTCGGGGTTTCGTACCTGGGCCGAGACGATCTAGCCAACGGCGACCCGCAGGAGTTCAACGCCGACGGCCTGGGCCGGGGCAAGAACGCCGAGACCGAGGACGAAGCCGACGAGCCCGCGCCGCTGCCGGCCTCGAAGTTCATCTCCAAGGGCTTCTCGCGCGGCGCGACGCCGGACAACCTGGTCTTCGCCGCCTTCGGCCGCCGCAAGGACGGAGAAGCCAAGGCCAGCGCGCCGGCCGACCAGGCCGACATCTGCCCGGCCTGCGGCGACGTCGCCCTGAGCCGCAAGGGCGGCCTGGTGGTCTGTGAAAGCTGCAACGGCCAGGCCGAACGGCCCTCCCCGCGCGGCTAACGCCCAGTTTCTGGCGCGAGGCTTGCTGCGATGACGGCAAGCCTCGTATGTGGCTCCTCTCATCGCCTAGGACGCGTGCCGAAATGAAACCGCTGGCCCTCCTCGCCGCCGCCGCGCTGTCGACCCTGGCCCTGGCCGGTCCCGCCCTGGCGCAGAACGCCGGACAGATCGAGCGCGTGCGCCGCGGGGCCGACTGCCCCAAGTGCAATCTCTTCCAGGCCGACCTGTCGGGCCTGACGTTGAAAGCCAAGAACCTGGCCGGCGCCCGCCTGCGGCAGGCCGACCTGTCGCTGGCGGTGATGGGCCGCACGCGGTTCACCGGCGGCGACCTGCGCGACGTCAACGCCTATGGCGGCGTCTTCGGCGGCGCCAGCTTCGCCCGCGCGAACCTGACCAACGCGACCTTCGTCGGCGCCTATCTGGAAGGAGCCAGCTTCGCGGGCGCCGACCTGTCGGGCGTCAACTTCTCGGGCGCCGAGCTCGACCGGGCCACGGGCCTGACGCAGGCGCAGTTGAACCGCGCCTGCGGCGACCCGTCGACGACCCTGCCGCGCGGCCTGTCGATTCCGCGCTGCCGCTAGGCCTCAGCGCACCGGCAGCATCAGGTGCGCGTAGGGCGTATCGGGGAACATGACGTAGGGCTTCGACGTATCCGGACGCGCGCCGCCAGGATAGCCGGCCAGCATGCCCGGCGCGCCGACGACCATGACGTGCGGACCGGTCTTGACCCAGGGATCCCCGGCCATCGGCTTGGTCGCGTAGGGGTCGAGGTTGCTGGGATCCGAGCCGCCCTTGAGCATGTAGATGAAGCCCGGCTTGCCTTCCGGCGGCGGCTTGCGGCCGAACATGGCGCCCGCCCATTCCATGGCGTTGGCGTCGGCGCACATGGGATCGACGCCCGGCGTCGTCGGGATGTCGGGCATGCAGGTGTAGCCGTTGGTCCCGTCGCGCAGGTGACGCATCGAGCCGTCGGCGGCGAAGGTCATGATCGCCGCGTCCTTGCCGATGGCCGGCGGGGCGGCCGACATGGCGCTGGCGATGATCTTCTGGTCGGCGGCGGATGGCGGCGCGGCTTGGGCGACCGTCACGGCGGACAGGCAAAGAGATAGCGCTAAAGCGGTCCTGAACATCGGGAACCCTCCCTGGGCGCACCCCCGATAGCGGCACCATAGCACGAAAAAGCCCTCCGAGCCGAACGGCCGGAGGGCTTTGTCTTTCAGGCGCTTGCCCCGAGGTCCTTAGACCTTGATGGGGGGAGCCGTGCGGATGTGCAGCTCCTTGAGCTGCTTGTCGAGCACGTTGGCCGGGGCGTTCATCAGCAGGTCCTGGCCCTGCTGGTTCAGCGGGAAGGCGATGACTTCGCGGATGGCGACCTGCTCGGCCAGCAGCATGACGATGCGGTCGATGCCGGGGGCCAGACCGCCGTGCGGCGGCGCGCCGTAGCGGAAGGCGTTCAGCATGCCGCCGAACTGCTCCTCGACCACTTCCGGGCCGTAGCCGGCGGTCTCGAAGGCCTTGAGCATGATCTCGGGCTTGTGGTTCCGGATCGCGCCCGAGCACAGCTCGTAGCCGTTGCAGACGATGTCGTACTGGTAGGCGCGGATGGTCAGCGGGTCCTGGGTCTCCAGGGCCTCCAGACCGCCCTGCGGCATCGAGAACGGGTTGTGCGAGAAGTCGACCTTCTTCTCATCCTCGTTCCATTCGAACATCGGGAAGTCGACGATCCAGCAGAACTTGAACTGCTCCTCGGCGACCAGCTTCAGCTCGGTGCCGACGCGGGTGCGGGCCAGGCCGGCGAACTTGGCGAACACGGCCGGATCACCGGCCACGAAGAAGGCGGCGTCGCCTTGGCCAAGGCCCAGGCTCTCCATCAGGGCCTGGGTGGGTTCACCCAGGTTCTTGGCGATCGGGCCGCCCCACGCGCCCTGGTCTTCCGACCAGAAGACGTAGCCGAGGCCCGGCTGGCCTTCGCCCTGGGCCCAGCTGTTCATGCGGTCGCAGAAGGCGCGCGAACCGCCGGTCGGGGCCGGGATGGCCCAGATGGCGTTCTTGGCGTCGGCGCCGAGGATCTTGGCGAACAGGCCAAAACCGCCGTCACGGAAGTGCTCGGAGACGTCGGCCATCTTGATCGGGTTGCGCAGGTCCGGCTTGTCGCTGCCGTACCAGGCCATCGACTGGGCGTAGGTCAGGCGCTCGAAGCCTTTGTGCTCGAGCGTCGCGCCGAAATCGTTGGTGAAGGTGTGGGTCTCGCTGATCGGCGAGACCGGCTTGCCCGAACCGAACTCCTCGAAGATGCCGTGCATCACCGGCTCGATGGCCGCGAACACGTCTTCTTGCGTGACGAAGCTCATCTCGACGTCGAGCTGGTAGAATTCCAGCGAGCGGTCGGCGCGCAGGTCCTCGTCGCGGAAGCAAGGGGCGATCTGGAAGTAGCGGTCGAAGCCCGAGACCATCAGCAGTTGCTTGAACTGCTGGGGCGCCTGCGGCAGGGCGTAGAACTTTTCCGGGTGCAGACGCGAGGGCACCAGGAAGTCGCGCGCACCTTCCGGCGAGGACGCCGTCAGGATCGGCGTCTGGAACTCGTTGAAGCCCTGGGCGAACATGCGGTTGCGGATCGACTGGATCACGCGCGAACGCAGCACGATGTTCTTGTGCAGGGTCTCGCGGCGCAGGTCGAGATAGCGGTGCTTGAGGCGAATTTCTTCCGGATAGTCCGGCTCGCCAAAGACCGGCAGCGGCAGTTCGTCGGCGGTCGACAGCACTTCGACGTCAGTGACGCGGATCTCGATCTCGCCGGTCGGCAGGTTGGGGTTCACGACGCTGGCGTCGCGGGCCACGACCTGGCCGTCGACGCGGATCACGCTCTCGGCGCGCAGGCGCTCGACGATGGCGAAGCCCGGGGTCTCCGGGTGCAGCACCAGCTGGGTCAGGCCGTAGTGATCGCGCAGGTCGATGAAGACCAGGCCGCCGTGGTCGCGCTTGCGGTGGATCCAGCCCGACAGACGCACATTGGCGTTGGTGTCGCTGGCCCGAAGAGCGCCGCAGTTATGGGTGCGATAGGCGTGCATCGTGGTCATGAAAGGCTTTGAAACGCGTTGATTTGCAAGGCGCGGAAAGGCGCATGCGGGGGCGTTTATGTCAAGGATTCTGGCAATCTTGTTCCTTCTCCCCTTGCGGGAGAAGGTGGCGGGCGCCCCCCTAGAAACCTCCCCCTCTGGGGGAGGCGGCCAAAGGCCGGTGGGGGGCCGGTTTCAGCTTCCGGGGCGGCGGCTGGTTTCGCAGTTACTCCCCCCCACCGATCGCTGCGCGATCGCCTCCCCCAGAGGGGGAGGTTCCTTGAGGCACGGCTTCTCGTTCTCCCGCGCGAAGGCGCGTTAGGTCGGGGAGGCGCGGAGCGGCCGGGCGGAGCCCGGAGACCGTATGGTTTGTTTGCGTTTCGGCTTCGTCAGACCGCTCCGCCGCACCGTAGGCTCGA
>NZ_JBWKNI010000020.1:0-102335 GCF_059415485.1 Caulobacter sp. GW821-FHT10C03
CCCCCCCCCCCCCCCCCCCGGCGCCGCACTTACCCCCTCCGCCCCTCTGGGCCACCTCCCCCAGAGGGGGAGGATCTCAGGCCGCCAGCCGCCGCCGGCGCAGACCCGCGCCCAACGTCGCCGCGACATAGCCCAGGCCCAGCACCGACAGCATCCCGGCCCATCGCAAAGCTGTGCCGGGATCCACCTGGTCCAGATGCCGGAAGCCGTCGATGCGCGCGAGTCCGACCAGGATCGGGCCGACGCCCAAGGCCAGGGCGCTGACCAGGCGGCGGTCGGGCCGCTGGAAGCCCAGCAGGCCGCACAGCGCCAACTGGACGACGGCGATGAGCTCCGTCTGCCGCCCGAACAGCACGTCGAACGACACCACGCCTGACGCCATGACCTGCCAGAGCAGCCAGTACATGGTCGTGCTGAGGAAATAGACGCTCCCGGCCAGCGCCGCCCCATAGGCCGCCTCGCCCGGCGCCCGCCAGCGCAGCGCCGTCGCCAGGCAGCCCAGGGCCCAGGACAGCCGCCCAGTCTCCAGCGCCGCGAACTCGGCTTGCATGGCCTGCGCCCACTCCTCATGCGCGGCGGGCGGATTGCGGGTCGCGAGCGCCATGATGGCGGCGGCCAGGTCACGGCCGGTCATCGCGCGATCCTCGCCATACGGCGTCGGCCCAAGGCCGAGCCCGCCAGGGCGCCGAGATAGGCCAGGCCCACCAAGATCGCCCAGCCGATCGGCACCTGCGGGCTCAGGGTGCGAAGCCCCGCCCCCGAAATCAGGAGCATGGCGTTGCCGATCAGGGAGGGTCCCATGCCCGTGACCACCGCCGTCGCCAGCCTGCGACCGGGCCAGTTCAGGGCGATGACGAAACCGGCCAGAAAGGGCGCGCCAACGATGAAGGGCATGATCGCCAAGGCCATCTGCGGCCTGGAGAGCAGCCCCGCCGCGACCAGACCGAACAGGACCAGGGGCACGGAGCCGACGAACACTACCCCCGCCGCCAGGGCGCCCGCGAAGGCCGCCTCCCCACTCGCCCGCCAGCGCGCGGCGGCGATCAGGCACCCGACCGCCCAGGACAGCCGGTCCCTGTCGAGCGCGGCGAACTCGGCCTGCATGGCCTGCGCCCAATCCTCCCGTCCCGCGGGCGGCTTGCGAAGCGCCCGATCCATGATCCAGGCGGCGAGGTCTCTATGGTTTCCAGTCATCAGGCTCCCCCAAGGGCCAAGGATGTGGACGGACGACGGGCCGCGGCCAGGGCCGAGCGGCCGGCGCCGGTGATGCGATAGGCGTGACGGGCCGGACGGCCGGGGCGCTCGGGCTCCAGCCAGCGGCTCTCCAGCAGGCCCCGGTCGGCCAGCCGGATCAGGATCGGATAGAGGCTGCCCGACTTCAGGCCCGTGGCGGCCGAGACCTCCAGGCCGTAGAGCCACTCGCGTCCGTGCAGGACCTCGAGCACGGCCAGGGACTGGGGCGAAAGCTTGCGGGGGGCGGCGGGCATGGACGTGCTCCGTTGCGACGCCGGCCAGAGCGTCGGCCGGGGTGTTAGCCAAAACTCTACATATGTTGCGAAGATCGTCAAGCGGCGCCCTTGCCCCGGCTCCGCGTTCACGCCATCTCGGCAGCAACAGTGCAGGAGCCCGCATGAGCGTCGTCGCCGCCTACGCCTATGTCGATGGAAAGCGCGTGCGCGAGCTCAGCCTCGACGACCCCGACGGCCTGACGCCGCGCAAGGGCGAGTTCGTCTGGATCGGGCTGGTTGAGCCCACGCAGGACGAACTGCGCATCCTGCAGGAACGCTTCGACCTGCACCCGCTGGCCGTCGAGGACGCCCTGCACGCCCGGCAGATGCCCAAGGTCGATCTCTATGGCGACCAGCTGTTCGTGGTCGCCAAGACCGCCCAGCTGGAGGCCGGCCGGGTCGTGTTTGGCGAGACCGAGATCTTCATCGGCGACCACCACCTGATCAGCGTGCGCCACGGCTCGGCCCGCGCCCACCTGGAGCTGCGCGCCCACCTGGAGGCCACGCCCGCCCTGCTGGCCAAGGGCGGCGACTACGTGCTGCACGCCATCCTCGACTTCATCGTCGACGGCTACCTGCCGGTTGTCGACGCGGTGGAAGAAGAGCTGGCGCAGATGGAGCACCGGGCGCTGGACGCCTTCCTCAGCCGATCCGAGATCACCCGCCTGTTCACCCTGCGGCGCGAGCTGACCAAGTTCCTGCGGCTGCTGGGCCCCATGGCCCAGGTCGCCGGCTATCTGGAGCACCACGACACGCCGTGCATCGACGCCGACGTGAAGCCCTATTTCCGCGACGTCCGCGACCACATCGCCCGCATCGACCTGCTGATCGGCAGCCTGGGCGACGTGCTCAATTCGGTGTTCGAGGTCAGTTCGCTGCTGGAGCAGCAGCGCCAGGGCGTGATCACCCGCCAGCTGGCCGCCTGGGCCGCCATCCTGGCGGTGCCGACGGCGGTGGCCGGGATCTACGGCATGAACTTCGAGCACATGCCCGAACTGAAGTGGGCGTTCGGCTATCCGGCGACGGTCGGCGTGATCGCCATCGTCTGCACCCTGCTCTACCGCCGCTTCAAGAAGGCGGGGTGGCTTTAGGGGGCGCTGCGAGAAGATGCTCCCCCTCTGGGGGAGCTGTCGGCGAAGCCGACTGAGGGGGCCAGCGCCGCGCTTACCCCCTCCGGCCCTCCGGGCCACCTCCCCAGAGGAGGAGGATCTATGGTTACCCCCCAACGGCCCCCGAGCCGAAGTCGAACTGTTCGGGCTTGGGCTTGCCGCCGCCGAAGGCCCAGGTGAAGCCGAAGAACGCCGCCCGCACGTTGGCGGTGCGCACGGTCACGTCCTTCAGGGTCGGGGTGTCGGTGACGACCTTGTCCTCGAAGCTGTCCAGCGCGTCCTGCACCGTCACGACCAGCGACAGCCGGTCGTTGACCTTCCGGCGGTAGCCCAGATTGACCATCTGGAACGGCTCGCGGTGGCCCTGCGGGGTCAGGCGCTTGCCCGAGCTGAAGGCGTTGATCTGGAAGAAGTCCTTGGGCGTGGCCTGCCAGTTGACGTTGGCGCGGCCCGACAGGGTGGTGGCCGACCGCGTGCCGGTGAAGCCCAGGTTCGACGCGTCGATCTCGTTCCAGAAGGCGTTGGCGCTGACGTTGTAGCTGATCTTCGGCGTCAGGCGGCCGTTGGCCACCAGCTCCAGCCCCCCGTTGCGGCTCTGGCTGAGGTTCTCGCGCGTGGTCAGCAGCACGCCATTGCCCAGGTCGCGGACCACGTCGGTCACCACGCCGTCGCTGGTGCGGTAATAGGCCGTGGCCAGGTAGTAGGCCGGACCCTTGCGGTACTGCCAACCCAGCTCGAACGAGTCGGTGACCTGCGGCTTCAGGAAGGGGTTGCCGGCCCGGTAGTTCTGCGGGTCCTGATAGACCGGATAGGGGTTCAGGTCCTGCACCTGCGGGCGTTGGACGCGGCGGCTGTAGCTGGCCTTGAAGCTGTTGTTCTCGTTGACCGTGTAGCCCAGGTGCAGGCTGGGATAGACCTTGAAGTAGTCGTTCGAAACCTTCTGGCCGCTGGTCACCTGGTTGGCGTCGAACTGCACCTGCTCGGCCCGCAGCCCGCCCTGGGCGGTGAAGTCGCCGAAGGCGTGCTCGTAGGTGACGTAGCCGGCGTAGACGTCCTGGTCGTACAGAAAGCGGTTGGTGCGCGCGGCGCTGACCGTCAGGGCGTTCCAGGACGGGCCGGTCTCGCCGTGATTGTCGTAGTCGTTCTTGGTCCACTCGAAATCGACGCCGGTCTTCAGCGTGCCGCCGCCGACGCCGGGCTGGGCGTAGTCGGTCTTGAAGTTGGTGCGCTTCTGCTTGGCCCCGAAGCCGAACCGCTCGTAGAGGTCGCTGGCGGCGGCGTAGTCGTTGACGGCGCTGGAGTCGCGCGAGAACTCGGTCTCCTCGTACTCCAGGTGGGCGGTCAGCAGGTGCTCGGCGCCCTTGAACTGGCGACGCCAGTCGGCGCTGACGCCGGCGTTGTCGCGCGTCATGGACGCGTCGGTCGAGCGCGCATAGTCGGAGGCCGTGCCGACATAGTCGTAGGTCTCCTCGCCCGTGGTGTCGAACTTCATGCGGCGATAGCGGACCTCGCCGCTCAGGCGGTCCTTGGGCGTGACGTCATAGTCGACGCCGCCGCGCAGATTGACCATGTCGCCCTTGTTCTCGAAGGCGCCGTCCTGGCTGCTGGCGCCGGCGGCGGTCTGGCGCTGGATCGACTGCCAGGCTTCCTGCTTCTCGTGGCGCAGGCCGACATCGCCCGACAGGGTCAGCTTGTCCTTCACGTAGTTGCCGCTGACGCCGCCGTTGTAGCGGCCGTCGGTGCTGGCGTTCAGGCGCACCGTGCCCGTGCCGCCGGACTTGCGGGTCTTCTTGGTGACCAGGTTGATGATCCCGGCCGTGCCGTCGGGGCGGAAGGCGGCCGAGGGGTTGGTCATCACCTCGACGCGGTCGATCTGGTCGGCGGGCATGGCCTGCAGGGCGTCGCCGCGACCGTCGCCGTTGAACATGCCCGAGGGCTTGCCATCGATCAGGATGGTGACGCTGCTGTCGCCGCGCAGGCTGACATTGCCCTGCACGTCGACCTCGACCGAGGGGATGTTGCGCAGGGCGTCGGCGATCGAGCCGGTGCGGGCGGAAAGGTCGTTGGCGACGCTGTAGCTGCGGCGGTCGATCGAGCTGCGCATGGCGGTGCTGTCGCCGGTGACCGTCACGCCCTCGACGGCGGCCGGGGCCGCGCCCTTCGGGGCGGCCGGCGCGGGAGCCGGGGCGGCGGTCTGGGCCAGGGCCAGGCACGGCGCCGCGATCATGGCGGTGGCGGAAAGCAGGATGGTCTTCAGGCGCAAGGCGCGCTCCCCCGAGGTCGTCGGTCGAGGCGCCGCGAGCGGACGTTCCGCGCTGGTCTCGACCTCCAGCCGTAAAGCGCGGCTTTGATCGCGGAGCAAATTTCTTTTCGGCAATGTTCTTGCGCGGCGGAGACGATACTTGCGATCACCTCGCAAATTCTTGCCCGAACGCGTTGCTGGCCGACGCCGGATGACAACGTTGCCATCGCCCCTTGCGAGGCGCGCCGGACCTGACACTATCCCCCGGCGACGAGGGCGGCGCCGGAAGCGGAATCCCGCAAAAACGGCCGCTTGCGCGCTGATACCGGTAACACTAAGGTCGCCGGCAACTAAGGTCCCTACGGGGGCGCGTTAGGGATCAAACATGGCTCCTAGAGGGAGCCAGTTCGGGGAGGACTCCAGTGGCATCAGTTTCCAGCGCCGGACCAAGCGCCGGCATGAGCGCCGACGGCGCGAAGGTGAACATGGCCTTCGTCGCCGCCATCGTGGCCGTGGCCACCATCGGCGGCTTCATGTTCGGCTACGACAGCGGCGTCATCAACGGCACCCAGGAAGGCCTCAACAGCGCCTTCAAGCTCACCGAGTTCGGCACCGGCCTGAACGTCGCCGCCATCCTGATCGGCTGCGCTTTTGGCGCTTTCGCGGCGGGCCGCCTGGCCGACGTCTGGGGCCGCCGCACGGTAATGATCATCTCGGCCCTGCTGTTCGTGATCAGCGCCCTGGGCACGGGCGCCGCCCACACCTCGACCGTCTTCGTCATCTTCCGCCTGATCGGCGGCCTGGGCGTCGGCGCGGCCAGCGTGCTGTGCCCGGTCTACATTTCGGAAGTCACCCCCGCCAACATCCGCGGCCGCCTGTCGTCGGTGCAGCAGATCATGATCATCACCGGCCTGACCGGCGCGTTCGTGGCCAACTACGTGCTGGCCCACACCGCCGGCAGCTCGACCGCCGAGTTCTGGCTGGGCCTGCCCGCCTGGCGCTGGATGTTCTGGATGCAGGTCATCCCGGCCGGCGTGTTCTTCCTGGCCCTGCTGACCATTCCGGAAAGCCCGCGCTTCCTGGTCGCCAAGGGCAAGGACGCCCAGGCCGAAGCCATCCTGTCGCGCCTGTTCGGGGCCGGCACGGGCGCGGCCAAGGTCGCCGAGATCCGCGCCTCGCTGAGCGCCGACCACAAGCCGAAGTTCTCCGACCTGCTCGACCCCACGACCCGCAAGATCCGTCCGATCCTGTGGGCCGGCCTGGTCCTGGCGATCTTCCAGCAGTTCGTCGGCATCAACATCGTCTTCTACTACGGCTCGGTGCTGTGGCAGTCGGTGGGCTTCACCGAGGACGACAGCCTGAAGATCAACATCCTGTCGGGCGCCCTGTCGATCGTGGCCTGCCTGGCCGCCATCGCCCTGATCGACCGCATCGGCCGCAAGCCGCTGCTGCTGATCGGCTCGGCCGGCATGGCCGTGACCCTGGGCGTGCTGACCTGGTGCTTCTCGACCGCCACCACGGTCAACGGCGCCCTGCACCTGGACGCCTCGGTCGGCCCGATCGCCCTGGTCGCCGCCAACCTCTACGTGATCTTCTTCAACCTCTCCTGGGGTCCGGTCATGTGGGTCATGCTCGGCGAGATGTTCCCCAACCAGATGCGCGGCTCGGCCCTGGCCGTCGCCGGCTTCGCCCAGTGGATCGCCAACTTCGCCATCTCGTTCAGCTTCCCGTCCATGGCGAAGCTCAGCCTGTCGGCGACCTACGGCTTCTACGCGGCCAGCGCCGTGGTCTCGTTCTTCCTCGTCCAGAAGCTCATCCACGAGACCCGTGGCAAGGAGCTGGAGGCGATGGAGGGTTGAGGCAAAAACCTCCCCCTGTGGGGGAGGCGACCGCGAAGCGGTCGGTGGGGGGATGAAGGCCAGCGCCCTCGGCGGCTGAAAACGTCCCCCCTCCGTCGCCTTCGGCGACACCTCCGCCACAGGGGGAGGCTTCTCGACAGACAAACGCCCGGGAGCCCTGCTCCCGGGCGTTTTCTTTTGCCCTCGCCAGTGACAGCGTTATCGTCGGAAAATGGGTTATGACACCGGTAGACAAAGCGACGTCACGCCGCTTAAGTGACCGGTAACAGGCCAGCGCGACGCAGGATGCGCGGCCCAGTCTTCGGGAAGGAAACACATGGCCGACCTCAGCCGCCGCGGAGCCCTGATGCTAACGGGGGGCTCCCTACTGACCGGAGCGGCGGCAGCCGCCGCCCTGCCCTCCGCGGCTTCGGCGCAAGGCGTCGGCGCCCTGCCCGCCAAGACCGCGACCGGCCCGACCTGGACCAAGGGGATCGAAGGCCAGCGCAAGGCCGACCTCGGCGACGGGACCTTCCTCAATCCCATCCTGGCCGGCGACCATCCCGACCCGTCGATCCTCAAGGACGGCGACGACTACTACATGACCCACTCGTCGTTCGACGCCTATCCGGGACTGCTGATCTGGCATTCCAAGGACCTGGTGAACTGGACGCCGGTGGCGCCGACCCTGAAGACCAACATCGGCTCGGTCTGGGCGCCGGAGCTGTGCAAGCACAAGGGCCGCTACTACCTCTACATCCCGGCCAAGTTCCCCAAGAACAACACCAGCTATGTGATCTGGGCCGACAGGATCGAAGGCCCGTGGTCCGAGCCGATCGACCTGAAGCTGCCCGGCTATATCGACCCCGGCCACGTGGTCGACGAGAACGGCGAGCGCTGGCTGTTCCTGTCCGGCGGCGACCGCATCAGGCTGGCGCCGGACGGCCTGTCGACCGTGGGCAAGCCCGAGCACGTCTACGATCCCTGGCGCTATCCGGACGACTGGGACGTCGAGGGCTTCTCGCCCGAGGGCCCCAAGGTGATGAAGCGCGGCGACTGGTTCTACATGATCACCGCCGTGGGCGGCACGGCCGGCCCGCCGACCGGCCACATGGTCATCGCCGCCCGCGCCAGGTCGTTGGCCGGCCCGTGGGAGAACCATCCGAGGAACCCGCTGGTCCGAACCGTCGACAACGCCGAGAAGTGGTGGTCGCGCGGCCACGCCACCCTGGTCGAAGGCCCCACGCCCGGCGACTGGTGGACGGTCTATCACGGCTACGAGAACGGCTACTGGACCCTGGGCCGGCAGACCCTGCTGGCGCCGGTCACCTGGACCAAGGACGGCTGGTTCGAGATCGGCGGCGGCGATCTCGCCAAGCCCATCAAGAAGCCCAAGGGCGGCAAGAGCGGCCCGCACGGCATGGCGCTGTCGGACGACTTCAGCGCCGACAAATACGGCGTGCAGTGGAACTTCTTCGATCCCAAGCCGGGCGAGCAGGACCGCATCAGCCGCGCGAACGGCGTGCTGACCCTGAAGGGCGCGGGCGAGGCCCCGTCGACGGGTTCGCCGCTGATCTTCGTCAACGGCGACCAGGCCTATGAGATCGAGTGCGAGATCGAGGTCGATCCGGAGACCCGGGCGGGGCTGATCCTGTTCTACGACCGCCAGCTCTATTGCGGCCTGGGGTTCGACACGAAGAACTTCGTCACCCACCAGTACGGCATCGAGCGCGGACGGCCCGCCAATCCGCACGGGAGCAAGATGCTCCTGCGCCTGCGCAACACCCGCCACATCGTCGCCTTCCACACCTCGGGCGACGGCGGGGCGACCTGGAAGCGGTTCGACCGCGGCATGGAGGTCAGCGGCTACCACCACAATGTGCGCGGCGGCTTCCTGATGCTGAAACCGGGGCTCTACGCCGCTGGCAAGGGCTCGGCGCGGTTCCGGAACTTCAAGTACCGGGCGCTGGCCTGACCGTAGATCCTCCCCCTCTGGGGGAGGTGGCCCAGAGGGCCGGAGGGGGCCAGCGCAGGCGCTAGACCCCCTCAGTCGCTCCGCGACAGCTCCCCCAGAGGGGGAGCATCTTCCCTCCCAGACCTCGGAGCTGACATGCGCCTGAAGTCCCTCCTCCTCGCCGCCGCCCTCATTGCAACTCCCCTTGCCGCCCACGCCCAGGAACCCGAGCCGCCCGTTTTCCGCGCGGTGAAGGTCGTGCTGGTCGGCGATTCCACCACCGCCGTGATCGGCGGCTGGGGGCCCAGCTTCTGCGGCCAGCACCTGACGTCGTTCGCCGCCTGCATCAACCTGGCGCGCGGCGGCCGCTCCAGCGGCAACTACCGCACCGAGGGGTCCTGGCGCGTGGCGCTGAAGGAGATCGGCTCGGGCGGCTTCACCGACACCTATGTGCTGATCCAGTTCGGCCACAACGACCAGCCGGGCAAGCCGGGCCGCTCGACCGATCTGGCCACCGAGTTCCCCGCCAACCTCAGGCGCTATGTCGAGGAGGTGCGCGCGGCCGGCGGCAAGCCGGTGCTGGTCACGCCGCTGACCCGTCGCCAGTTCAAGGACGGCAAGCTGATCGACGACCTGGGTCCCTGGGCCGAAGCGACCCGCAAGGTCGCCGCCGAGACCGGGACGCCGCTTGTGGACCTGCACGCCAAGTCCTACGCCGCCGTCCAGGCCATGGGCGCGGCGGAAGCCACGCGCTTCGCCCAGCAGCCGCCGCCCGCCGAAGTGCTGGCCGCCGCCCGCACCGGCACCACCATCAGCGCCCAGCCGGCGGCTCCCCCGGCGCCCGGCGCGGCCCCCGCCGCCGTCGCCCAGGCCCAGAACAACGCCGCCGCCGAGCCGATGGGTCAGGCCAAGCTGTCGTTCGACTACACCCACCTGGGCCGCGACGGCGCCGACTACTTCTCGAAGATCGTCACCGACGAACTGGCCGTCGCCGTGCCGGGCCTGCGGCGCTATCTGGTGCCGTAGCGACAGGGGCTGGCGCTTTCCAGTTACGCGCGTAATCTGCGTACATGATCCGCCCCAGCCTCGCCCTCGCCGCCCTGACGCTCGCCCTCGGCCTGGCCTCGCCGCCGCTGGCCGCCGAAAAGCCTTCGCCACGACAGGCCCAGGCCTGCGCGGCGGCCAGGACCTTGGTGGAGGACGTGTTCCGTCGGTCTACGCCGGGAAAGACGGCCTTCAGCAACGGCGCCGCCGACAGCGTCCGCCGCCTCGTCGCCGATCCGCAGCTGGATATCGCCGCCTATCCGCCTTCCCGTTGGCGTTCCGCGCAGGACGGCCCGGACGTCGTCACGCCGCCCGCCGCCGCGACCATCCGCGCCTTCAAGGCGGCGACGCCCGCCAACGCTCTCGACTGCGCGGCCGTGCGCGACGAGGCCGGGAAGCGCGGCGCCCGCCTGGACGCGACCGTCGAGGCCGTCGCCGGCCCCAAGCCGACGGGACCCTATACGCACCTGATCTACGGCCTGAGCCTGCCGGTGCTTTCGCCGGACGGAACGGAAGCCCTGGCCTATGCCGACGTCGCCGGCGCGCCGCTGGCGGGGTTCGGCGGCCTCGTCCTCATGCGGCGCGACCCCTACGGCGACTGGCGGATCGTCGGCAACCTGGGCCTGTGGATCTCCTAGAAGGTCTCGAAGGACGCAGGAAACGGGCCCCCTACCCCAGCAGGCAGGTCAGCACGGCCTTCATCGTCTGGGCGATGGCCGTGCGGTCCTGGTCGGGGTGGTTGACGCTGCGCATGACCAGGCCGTCGAACATCGCGCCGATCATCTCGGTGCGGGCGGCGAACTCCTCGTCGCTCCATTCGGGCTTGCGGCTGCGCTCCAGCATGCTGCGGGCCAGCAGGCGCTCCTGCTCGTCGGCGGCGCGGACGATGGCGGCGACCTTGGGATTGCGCGAGGCCTCGGCCATCACCTCCAGCACCAGCGGCGCGCGGCGCGGGTCGTAGCACTTGCCCACGGCGTCATCGATGTGCTCGAGCATGGCGTCGAGCAGCGTGCCCGGCCGGCTTTCCAGCTCGGCGAACTTCTCGCGCATCTCGGCCAGGTCCTGGGCGACGATCGCCGCGACCATGGCTTCCTTGTTCTCGAAGTAGCGGTAGATCTGGCCCACGCTGAGGCCGGCGGCCTTGGCGATCTCGGCCATGCTGGCGCCATGGAAGCCCGAGCGACGCACGATGTCGCAGGCCGCATCCAGAATCTGCTGCCGCCGCGCCTCGGGCGTCGGCTTGGCGCTTGAACTCACGTCGACCATCGAGGGTCTCGCTCTCCATTACATTTCCGTCAGGTCAACCGAGCCGGCCTGCCGGGGTGTTGACTTCGCCTTACCCCGGGCCTATGTCCAGCGCAATTGAGAATGAACGTTCATTCTCAAATTGTTCATCATAGGCGCGTCGTCAAGGGTCCCTCCCTCCTTGCGGCGCTCTGACGCTCCGGGGATATCCATGGCTATCAAACGTCCGCTCGCCGCTTCGGCGGTTCTTCTGGCGGCTGTCTCGCTCACCCTCGTCGCCTGCGGGCAAGGCAAGGGCGGAGCCGCGGGCGGCATGGGCGCGGGCGGTCCGACGCCCGTGGGCGTGGTGGTCGTGAAGACCGAGCCGGTGACCCTGACCAGCGAACTTCAGGGCCGCACCTCGGCCTATCTGGTCTCGGAAGTGCGTCCGCAGGTCGGCGGCATCGTGAAAGCCCGCCTGTTCCAGGAAGGCGGCTATGTCCGCGCCGGCCAGCCGCTCTACCAGATCGACCCGGCCACCTTCCAGGCGGCGGTCAACAGCGCCCAGGCGGGCCTGGCCCAGGCCCAGGCGACCTACACCGCCGCCAAGCTGAAGGCCGACCGCTACAAGGAGCTGGTCGCCGTCAACGCCGTCTCCAAGCAGGACAACGACGACGCCCAGGCCAGCGCCCAGCAGGCCGCCGCCAACGTCGCCGCCCAGAAGGCCGCCGTCGACAGCGCCCGCATCAACCTGGGCTGGACCCGCGTGGTCGCCCCGATCTCGGGCCGCATCGGCAAGAGCTCGGTGACCCCCGGCGCCCTGGTGACCGCCAGCCAGACCACGGCTCTGGCCACCATCCAGAACCTCGACAAGATCTATGTCGACCTGACCCAGTCGTCGGCCGAGCTGCTGCAATTGCAGCGCGACCTGGCCGGCGGCCAGATCGGCCGCTCGGGCTCGGCCCAGGTGACCCTGAAGCTGGAAGACGGCTCGACCTACCCGGTCGCCGGCCGCCTGGAGTTCGCCGACGTCACCGTCGACCAGACCACCGGCTCGTTCGGCCTGCGCGCCACCTTCGACAACCCGAACGGCACCCTGCTGCCGGGCATGTACGTGCGCGCCACCCTGGGCAAGGGCGTGGCCTCCAACGGCGTGCTGATCCCGCAGGCCGGCGTCAGCCGCGACCCGAAGGGCGCCGCCACCGTGACCGTCGTCAACGCCAAGGGCGCGGCCGAGACCCGTCCGATCACCGTCGGCCAGACGGTCGGCGACAAGTGGCTGGTCACCTCCGGCCTGAAGGTCGGCGACCAGGTCATCGTCGAAGGCCTGCAGAAGGTCCGTCCCGGCGCGCCCGTGAAGGCCGCCGTCATCACCGCTCAACGCTAAGGCCGGACCGTCATGTTGTCCCGTTTCTTCATCGACAGGCCCATCTTCGCGTGGGTCGTCGCGATCGTGATCATGCTGGCGGGGGCGCTCGCCATCCGCACGCTGCCGATCGCCCAGTATCCCGAGATCGCCCTGCCGCAGGTCTCGGTCTCCGCCAACTATCCCGGCGCCTCGGCCAAGACGGTCGAAGACAGCGTCACCCAGGTCATCGAACAGAAGATGAAGGGCCTGGACGGGCTGGACTACATGTCGTCGACCAGCGACAGCTCCGGCTCGGCCACCACGACCCTGACCTTCAAGGCCGGCACCGACATCGACATCGCCCAGGTGCAGGTGCAGAACAAGCTGTCGAGCGCCGAGGCCCTGCTTCCCCAAGAGGTGCAGCAGCAAGGCCTGACGGTCGCCAAGTCGGCCCGTAACTTCATGATGGTCGTCGGCCTCTATTCCGAGGACGCCAGCACCACCAACACCGACCTGGCCGACTACATCGCGTCCAACATCCAGGACCCGCTGAGCCGCGTCGACGGCGTGGGCGACGTGCAGCTGTTCGGCGCCCAGTACGCCATGCGCATCTGGCTCGACCCGAACAAGCTGGCCTCCTACAGCCTGACCCCGGCCGACGTTTCGAGCGCCATCACGGCGCAAAACGCCCAGGTCTCGGCCGGTCAGCTGGGCGGCACGCCCAACGTCCAGGGCACCGCGCTGAACGCCACGATCACGGCCCAGTCGCGCCTGCAGACGCCGGAAGAGTTCGAGAACATCATCGTCAAGAACAGCACCGGCGGCGCCATCGTGCACCTGCGCGACGTCGCCCGCGTCGAGCTGGGCGCCGAAAGCTACGTCTCGAACGCCAAGTTCAACGGCAAGCCGGCCGCCGGTCTGGCCATCAAGCTGGCCCCCGGCGCCAACGCCCTCGACACCGCCAAGGCGGTGAAGGAGCGCATGGCCCAGCTCGAGAAGAGCTTCCCGACCAGCTACCGCTACGTCGTGCCCTACGACTCCACGCCGTTCGTGGAGCTGTCGATCCACGAAGTGATCAAGACGCTGATCGAAGCGATCATCCTCGTCTTCATCGTCATGTTCCTGTTCCTGCAGAACTGGCGCGCGACCCTGATCCCGACCATCGCCGTTCCGGTCGTCCTCCTGGGCACCTTCGGCATCCTCGCGGCCTTCGGCTACTCCATCAACACCCTGACCATGTTCGGCCTGGTGCTGGCCATCGGCCTGCTCGTCGACGACGCCATCGTCGTGGTCGAGAACGTCGAGCGGGTGATGAGCGAGGAAGGGCTTTCGCCCCTCGAGGCGACCCGCAAGTCGATGACCGAGATCACCGGCGCCCTGATCGGCATCGCGCTGGTGCTGTCGGCGGTGTTCGTGCCCATGGCCTTCTTCAGCGGCTCGCAGGGCGTCATCTACCGTCAGTTCTCGATCACGATCGTCTCGGCCATGGGCCTGTCGGTCATCGTCGCCCTGATCCTGACCCCGGCCCTCTGCGCCACCATGCTGAAGCCGTCGAGCCGCGGCCACGGCGAGCCGCTCCAGACCGACCACAAGGGTCCGCTGGGTGCGATCGTCAATGTCTTCAACACCTTCTTCAACTGGTTCAACCGCAGCTTCAACGACGTCTCGGGCCGCTATCAGAACAGCGTCCGCGGCATCCTGGGCAAGAGCATCCGCTGGATGGCCATCTACGGCGCGATCATCCTGGTCATGGGCCTGCTCTTCGTCCGCCTGCCCAGCGCCTTCCTGCCGGAAGAAGACCAGGGGATCATGATCACCCTCGTCCAGCTGCCGCCGGGCGCCACCGAGGAACGCACCCAGGGCGTGCTGGACCAGGTCCGCAGCCACTTCCTGGAAGGCGAGAAGGACGCCGTCCAGTCGGTGTTCACCGTCTCGGGCTTCAGCTTCAGCGGCGCGGGCCAGAACGCCGGTCTCGCCTTCGTCCGCCTGAAGGACTTCGACAAGCGCAAGGCCGCCAACCTCAAGGCCGCGGCCGTCGCCGGTCGCGCCATGGGGGCCTTCGGCCAGATCCGCGACGCGATGGTGTTCGCCGTCGTGCCGCCGGCGGTGCCGGAACTGGGCACCTCGTCGGGCTTCGACTTCCAGCTGCAGGACATCGGCGGCGTGGGCCATGACGCCCTCACCGCGGCCCGCAACCAGGTTCTGGGCATGGCCGCCCAGGATCCCAACCTGGTCGGCGTGCGTCCCAACGGCCAGGAAGACACCCCGCAGCTGAAGATCGACATCGACCAGGCCAAGGCCGGGGCGATGGGCCTGACCACCTCGGACATCAACGCGGCCCTCAGCGCCGCGTGGGGCGGGTCGTACATCAACGACTTCGTCGACCGCGGCCGGGTCAAGAAGGTCTACCTGCAGGCCGACGCCCAGTACCGGATGAAGCCGGAAGACCTCAACAACTGGTACGTCCGCAACGGCACCGGCCAGATGGTGCCCTTCTCGGCCTTCGCCACGACCCACTGGATCTACGGCTCGCCGCGTCTGGAGCGCTACAACGGCCTGTCGTCGATGAACATCCAGGGCTCGCCGGCCCCGGGCAAGAGCTCGGGCGACGCGATGAACGCCATGGAGAAGATCGCCGCCCAGTTGCCGGCCGGCATCAGCTTCGAATGGACCGGCCTGTCGGCCCAGGAACGCGAGGCGGGCAACCAGGCTCCGGCCCTGTACGCCATCTCGATCCTGGTGGTGTTCCTGCTGCTGGCCGCCCTCTACGAGAGCTGGGCGATCCCGCTGTCGGTGATCATGGTCATCCCGCTCGGCATCGTCGGCGCCCTGCTGGCGACCACCCTGCGCGGCCTGTCCAACGACATCTACTTCCAGGTGGGCCTGCTGACGACCATGGGCCTGGCGGCCAAGAACGCCATCCTGATCGTCGAGTTCGCCAAGGAGATCTACGAGCGCACCGGAAACCTGGTGGAAGCCACTCTGGAAGCCGTCCGCATCCGTCTGCGTCCGATCATCATGACCTCGCTGGCCTTCGTCTTCGGCGTTCTGCCGCTGGCGATCTCCAACGGGGCCGGATCGGGCAGCCAGCACGCGATCGGCACCGGCGTCATCGGCGGCATGCTGTCGGCGACCATCCTGGCGATCTTCTTCGTCCCGCTGTTCTTCGTGATCGTCGAACGGATCTTCAAGCCCAAGCCCCGTCACCACGACGAGGCCCCCGTTGCTCCGACCGAGAGCCACTGAGATGCTGCTTCGTAACCTGACCCTCACCCTGCTGGCGGCGAGCGCGCTTTCCGCCTGCACCCTGGCTCCCCCGCACGAGCGTCCGGCCCTGCCGGTCGCCACCACCTGGCCGACGGCTTCGGCCAACGGTTCGAGCGTGAGCGCCGGCGACCTGGCCTGGAAACAGGTCTTCGAGGATCCCCGCCTGGCGGGGACGATCGAGCTGGCGCTCGCCAACAACCGCGACCTTCGGGTCGCGGTGCTCAACATCGAAAAGGCCCGGGCGACCTACCGCGTCCAGCGCGCCGACCTGCTGCCGGGCGTCAACGCCTCGCTCAGCGAGACCCGCAGCCACACCCCGGCGGCGACCTCGCAGACCGGGGACGCGCTGGAGGTCAAAGCCTTCAGCGCCGGCATCGGCGTCACCTCCTACGAGGTCGACCTGTTCGGCCGGGTCCGCAGCCTGTCGAACGTGGCCCTGCAGAGCTATCTGTCGACGGCCGAGACCGCCCGCGCGACCCAGATCAGCCTGATCGCCGAGACGGCCAACGCCTGGCTGACCCTGGCAGCCGACCAGGACCTGCTGGCCCTGGCCAAGGACACGCTGAAGAGCCGCGAGGACAGCCTCGCCCTCACCCAGCGCCAGTTCGACGCCGGCGCCGTCTCGCAGATCGACCTGCGCACCTCGCAGACCCTGGCCGAGACCGCCCGTTCGGACGTGGCGACCTACACGGCCCAGGTCGAGCAGGACAAGAACGCCCTGCGCCTGCTGGCAGGGACCGACGTGCCGGCCGACCTGCTGCCGGCCGGCGGCCTGATCACCGCGCAGATCCTCCCCGATCTGCCGGCGGGCGTGCCGTCCGACGTGCTGACCCGCCGTCCGGACGTGCTGTCGGCCGAGCACAGCCTGATGGGGGCGGAAGCCAACATCGGCGCGGCCCGCGCGGCCTTCTTCCCGCAGATCAGCCTGACGGGTTCGTACGGCAGCGCCAGCACCGACCTGGGCGACCTGTTCAAGAGCGGCGGCAAGGCCTGGAGCTTCGCGCCCAGCATCACCCTGCCGATCTTCGCCGGCGGGGCCAACAAGGCCAATCTGGACGGCGCCAAGGCCAGCCAGAAGATCGCGGTGGCGACCTACGAGAAGACCGTGCAGACGGCCTTCCGCGAGGTGGCCGACGCCCTGGCGACCCAGGCGACCATCGGCGACCGCCTGGCCGCCCAGGAACGCCTGGCCGCCGCCGCCGCCGACACCGCGCGCCTGACCAAGCTGCGCTACGACCGCGGCGTCGACAGCTCCCTGACCCTGCTGGACGCCCAGCGCACGCAGTATTCGGCCCAGCAGGGCCTGATCAACGCGCGCCTGGCCCGCGCCAGCAACCTGGTCACGCTCTACAAGGTCCTCGGCGGCGGCGCCCCGAAGGCTTGAGTTATCGGGGAGGGCTTCGGCCCTCCCCCACCAGACCCCCGCGCGACGGTGCGGGGTTGATCGCGGCGGCCACCCCCGGACACGTCGCGACCAGGAAGGGGCGCGTCACCCCCCCAATCCCAGGCGCGCCCCTTCCACCCCTTCCCCTTCATTTCCGATCGAAGCCGTGCCCAGCCGCGCGTGCAGGTCGTCGAGCCAGCGGACGCAAGCCGTCCGGATCGCGACATCCACCTCCGCGCGCTTGCCCGCCCCGTCAGGACGGAAGACCCGGCCGGCGGCCTTGGCGTCGATCGCCGCGGCCGCGCCGATCGCCTCGGCCTCTTCCTTGGTCGGCGTCCAGCCAAAGTGCGGCAGGATCCGCTCGCTCACCGCCGCCGGCAGCGCCTCGTAGCCGATCAGCAGCCCCGCCCCATCGCGGGCCTTGGCCGCCAGCATCGCCTCGCCGATCGCCGCCAGCACCCGCGCGCGGTAGTCGGCGTCGGGAACGGCCGGCTCTTCCAGGCCGAACACCGACGGCGCCACCACCTGCGGGACCATCTGCATGCCCACGTCGCGGGCGTGCGAGACCAGCACCTCCTCCGGCGCGCGGTGCAGGTGGATCCACGGCGTTCGCGGGAAAGCCTCGCGGAACAGATCGAAGGCCATGGCGTGCCAGCAGTCGAGCTTGAGGAACAGCCGCTCATCGCCCGCCCCGCGCGCACGGCCCAGGGCCCCCACCACGCCACGCAGCAGCACGACCCGCCGCGCCCACGGCAGCCCGGAACGGACCACCGCGTCGATCGGCGCGGCCTCCGACAGCACGGTCGAGCCCTGCGCCGCGCCCAGCATCCGCCCCACCAGGGTCGAGCCGCAGCGCGACATGTGGAAGACGAGGCCGTCCGGCGCCGGTCCCGCCAGTCCCTCCAGCGCCGCCAGCGGCGTGCGCAGGCGCAGAAAGCGGTTCAGCGGCGAGGAGCGCACCGGCGGCAGGCTCTCGCCGAAGAACGACTCCGTCAACCGCCGCGCCCCGAAGAAGGCCCAGTCGACCGCGTCCTCGCCCGGGGCGACGGCGATCGGCAGCCAACCGGCCGGCGGGGCGACGGGGCGGTGCACGAACAGCCGCTGTTCCAGGCGCTCGCTGGCGACGGCGTCCGGCGAAGCCAGGCCCCAGTCAGCGGCGAGCCTCTCCAAAGCCGCGCTGAAATCCGCATCGCGAAACAGCCCCGCCAGGTCCGCGCAGGCGCCCGGCTCGCTGAGCAGGCGCTCGATTAGGGCCTCGCCCTCTGGAAGTTGCACGCCTGGACCCGGCCCTTGTCGGTTGAGAAGCGGCACAATAGGCTCGGGCGATGAGATTGCCAGACCGCCTTCGCCTGCCGCTGACCTTCGATCCTGGCCGGCTGCGCGCGGACCTCGAGACCCTGGCCGCCTCCACCGACTGGATCGCCCACTTCGTGAAGCAGAACTACGAGGGCGACTGGAGCGTCATTCCCCTGCGCAGCAAGGCCGGCGCGACCCATCCGGTGATGATGATCTATTCCGACCCCGAGGCCACGGAATTCGAGGACACCCCGTTCCTGGCCCCCTGCCCCTATTTCCGCGAGGTGATCGCCGCCTTCCCGATGCCGGTCACCAGCGCCCGGCTGATGAAGCTGGCGGCCGGCTCGGTAATCAAGACCCACGCGGACCTCGAGCTCGACGCGGAATCGACCCACGTGCGCTTCCACGTGCCGGTCGTCACCAACCCCGAGGTCGACTTCCGCCTCAACGGCGTCCGCGTGATCATGGAGGCCGGCAGCGCCTGGTACCTCAAGCTCTCCGACCCCCACAGCGTCGCCAACCGCGGGACGGAAGACCGCGTGCACCTGGTCATCGACGGCCGGGTCAACGACTGGGTGCGGGGTTTGTTCGCGCAACCGCTCCCCTCTCCCCTTGCGGGAGAGGGTGGCCCGCGCAGCGGGTCGGGTGAGGGGTCGAAAGCCCGGTCCGCCGCCACGGCCGATCGACCGGGCGCGGTCGTCGAGGTCTGAGAGACCCCTCATCCGTCGACCTTCGGTCGCCACCTTCTCCCGCAAGGGGAGAAGGATCCTGGCTACGCCCCCAGCAACGTGAACTGCGCGTTCAGCCCGTCCACCGAGCTGTTGGCCACCCACAGGTCGAACAGCCCCGGCTCGGCGATCCAGCCATTCTCGCCGTAGAAGGCCAGGCTCCCGCGCTGCAGGACGAAGGTCACCTCGCGGGTCTCGCCGGGCCTCAGGTCCACCCGCGTGAAGCGCTTGAGCTCGCGCACCGGCCGCGTGCGGCTGGCCACCCGGTCGCGGACATAGAGCTGCACCACGTGGGTTCCGGCCAGCTTGCCGGTGTTCTTCACCTTGGCGGTGATCCGCAGCGGCTCGTTCCAGGCCAGGCTGGTCGTCGACAGCTTCAGGTCCGACAGGGCGAAGGTCGTGTAGGAAAGCCCGTGGCCGAACGGATAGAGCGCCTCGTTCTTCACCGTCCGCCAGCGGGCCTTGTACTCCTGGATCTCGCTGTCGGCGGGCGCGGGGCGACCCGTGGTGCGGTGATTGTAGGCGTAGGGCTGCTGGCCGCTCTCGTACGGAAAGCTGACCGGCAGGCGGCCCGAGGGGTTCACCGTCCCGAACACCACGTCGGCCACGGCGTGGCCGGTCTCGGTGCCCAGGAACCAGGTGGCCAGGATCGCCGGGGCGTTCTTGACCGCCCCGTCCAGCACCAGGGCCCGGCCGTGGCGCAGCAGCACGACGGTGGGCTTGCCGACGGCGGCCACGGCCTCGGCCAGCAGCATCTGGGGTCGCGGAACGCCGATGTCGGTGCGCGACTGGGCCTCGCCCGACATGTTCTGGCCCTCGCCGATCGCCAGCACGACGATGTCGGCGCTCTGGGCCGCGGCCACCGCCGCCTCGATCCCGCCGCGGATCGAGGCCTCGACCTCGCAGCCCTTGGCGGTGCGCAAGAGGTTCGGATCTTCCAGCGCCTGGCGGAAGCCGGAGGCCAGATCCACGCCCAGGCTCTTGTCGCCGAAGAAGGCCCACGGCCCCAGGATGTTGTCGCGGTCCTCGGCGAAGGGGCCGATCAGGGCGATGCGCTTGCCCGATCGCGGCAGCGGCAACAGGTTCCCGTCGTTCTTCAGCAGCACGATCGAGCGGCCGCCGGCCTCGCGGCTCAGGGCGCGCATCTGCGGCGTCGCCGTGCGGGCGGCCTGGGCCTTGGGGTCGATCGAGCGGAACGGCTGGTCGAACAGGCCGATGGCCTCCTTCAGCATCAGCACCCGGCGCACGGCCTGGTCGACCACGGCGATCGGCACCGCGCCGCTGGCCACCAGCTCGGGCAGATAGCGGCTGTAGAGCCCGCTCTGCATGCTGATGTCGACCCCGGCCAGGATCGCCAGGCGCGCGGCGTCGCGGTCGTCGGCGGCGTAGCCGTGGGCCACCAGCTCCTGGTCGGCGGTGTAGTCGGAGATCACCACGCCGCGGAACTTCCACTCGCCGCGCAGCAGGTCGGTCAGCAGGGCCTTGTTGGCCGTGGCCGGCACGCCGTTGATGTCGTTGAAGGCAGACATGGCCGTCAGGCACCCGGCCTCGAAGGCGGCCTGGAACGGCGGCAGGTGCACCTCCCGCAGCGTCGCCTCGGAGATCTCGACGGTGTTGTAGTCCATGCCCGCGGCCACCGCGCCGTAGGCGGCGAAGTGCTTGGCGCAGGCCAGCATCGAGTCCGGCGACTTCAGGTCCGGTCCCTGGAAGCCGCGCACCCGGGCCTGGGCCAGGGCTTCCCCAAGGAATACGTCCTCGCCCGAGCCTTCGGCCACCCGGCCCCAGCGCTCGTCGCGGGCCACATCGACCATCGGCGCGAAGGTCCAGTGCAGGCCGTGGGCCGTGGCCTCCTGCGCGGCGGCCCGGGCGGTGCGCTCGGCCAGCGGCGGGTCGAAGGACGCCGCCTCGGCCAGCGGGATCGGATAGACGGTCTTGAAGCCGTGGATGACGTCGGCCGCCAGCAGCAGCGGGATCCCCAGCCGCGAATGCTCCACCGCCGCCGTCTGGGCCAGCAGGGCGCCCTCGACGCCGACGCCGTTCATCAGCGTGCCGATCTTGCCCGCCCGGGTCTCGGCCAGCAGCTGCTGGGTGTTGCGCAGGTTCACCGCCGGGTTCATGTCGCCCACCGGCGGGCGGATCATGTCGGCGTAGCAGGACAGCTGCCCGGCCTTCTCCTCGATGGTCATCTGGGCGATCAGCGCCTCGACGCGATCCGAGCCCCGGCCTTGCGCGGCCGCCTTGCCGGCCAGGGCCAGCCCCGCGATCCCGGCGCCGCCCGCCATCAGTCCGCGACGGCTGATCCCTTCAAGCCGCGCCTCACGCCGATCCATAGAATCCCTTCCGACTGACCTTTCGGCGGGCAACCTCGCCGAGGACGGCCCGCCGCGCAACGCCTCGCAACCTGCCAGGCGAGCCCATTCCGAACTTGAACCGTCCGCTTGCGTTATCAGTCTGGCTGAAGGGAGACACGACCATGACCGCCCAATGGCGCATCGAGATCCGACTGGGCGAAGGCCACGCCCCCCTGCGCAGCGTGCTGGTCGAGGCCGACACCGAGGTCGAGGCCCTGCGTCAGGTGCTCGAAGAGGCCGAACGCGACCACGTGGCCGCCGAGGAACTGCTGCTCGACGGCCAGGAAGAGGTGTTCTCCCGCACCGAGGTCAGCGAGGGTCACGTCGAGCATCAGGGCGAGGCCTGAGGCGACGCCGAAGGGTTGAGGCGCCCAGTCGCCACAACTTCGTTGACAGCGTTGTCAAAGCATAGTGCTCTCCCAACCCAACGACCGCGTTCGACGATCGAGGGAGGCCCATGCACGACGCCCAGGCAAACAGCGCCCAAGGACCCAGCCGCCGCGCCCTGCTGGCCGCCGCCGCGCTGGGCCTCGCCCCCGCCCTCGCCGCCCTCGCCGCCGACCAGGAGGCCCGCGTCCGGTCGCTGCTGAAGCAGATGACCCTGGACGAGAAGATCGGCCAGACCCACCAGCCGGCCGGCGGGCGGCAGAAGGCGCTGAACTCCAAGATCGACGCCACGGCGCTGGAGCTGGTCCGCAAGGGCGGGGTCGGCTCGTACCTGCACGTGGCCGGGGCGGCGTTCCTGCGCGAGCTGCAACGCACGGCGGTCGAGGAGTCGCGGCTGAAGATTCCGCTGCTGTTCGCCATCGACGTGGTGCACGGCTTTCGCACCCTCTACCCCGTGCCGCTGGCCATGGCGGCGACCTTCGATCCGGAGATCGTGCGGGCGACGGCGCGGATGGCGGCGGTGGAGACGGCGGTCAGCGGCCTGCACTGGACCTTCGCCCCGATGGTCGACATCGCCCGCGACCCGCGCTGGGGCCGCATCGTCGAGGGGGCCGGCGAGGACCCCTATCTCGGCTCGGTGATGGCGACGGCCCAGGTGCGCGGCTTCCAGGGCGAAGGTCTGTCGAGCAAGGACTCCATCCTGGCCTGCGCCAAGCACTTCGGAGCCTATGGCGCGGCGGCCGGCGGGCGCGACTACGACGCCGCCGAGCTTTCGGACCGCACGCTGAACGAGGTCTATCTGCCGCCCTTCCATGCCGCCGCGAAAGCCGGCGCGGGCACGATGATGACCGCCTTCAACGACCTCAACGGCGCGCCGACCACCGCCAACGCCGCCTTGGTGCGCGGCGTGCTCAAGACCCAGTGGACCTGGCCGGGCCTGGTGGTCAGCGACTGGAACGCCATTCTCGAACTGATCAACCACGGGATCGCCGAGACCCCGGTCCAGGCCGCCGCCCTGGCCCTGAAGGCCGGGGTCGACATGGACATGGCCAGCGGCGTCTACGCCGCCCACCTGAAGACCGCCATCGCCGCCGATCCGTCGCTCGCGCCCCTGCTCGACCAGGCCGTGACGCGGATCCTGACCGCCAAGATGCGGCTCGGTTTGTTCGACGATCCCTACCGCTTCGGCGATCCTGAACGGGAGAAGACGGTGTTCCTCAGCCCGCCGCATCGCGCCATCGCCCGCGAGGCGGCGCGCAAGGCCGTGGTGCTGCTGAAGAACGACAGCGGCCTGCTGCCCATCGCGCCCACCAAGAAGAAGATCGCCGTCATCGGCGCCCTGGCGACCGACAACCTCTCGCAACTGGGCTCATGGAAGGCGCGCGGCCAGGCCGCCGACGTCGCCCCGCTGCTGCCCGCCCTGCAAGCCGCGGCCCCGGCGGGAACCGAGATCGTCCATGTCGCCGGCGCCTCGCCGCGCAGTCTTGATGAAAGCGGCATCCCCGCCGCCGTCGAGGCCGTCAGAGCCGCCGACCTCGTGCTGCTGATGGTCGGCGAGGACTTCGACCACAGCGGCGAGTCCCGCAGCCGCTCGGACCTGTCGCTGCCCGGCGCGCAAAGCGCCCTCGCCCGCGCCGTGCTGGCGACCGGCAAGCCCGTCGTCGTGCTGCTGCCGTCGGGCCGTCCCCTGGTCGCGCCCGAGGTGCTGGAGAAGGCGCCGGCGGTGCTGGCCACCTGGTTCCTCGGCGTCGAGGCCGGCCCGGCCCTGGCCGACATCCTGTTCGGCAAAGCAGCCCCCGGCGGCCGCCTGCCGGTCGGCTTCCCGCGCGCCACGGGCCAGTCGCCAACCTTCTACGCCCACACGCCCAGCGGCCGCCCGGCCGACCCGGATCTGGCCAAGGACACCGTCCGCTACCACGACGTCGATATCGGGCCGCTGTTCCCGTTCGGCCACGGCCTGAGCTACGCGCCCTTCGCCTATTCCGACCTGGCGCTCGACCGCGAGACCGTCGCCCCCGGCGGCGCGGTGAAGATCGCCCTCACCGTGGCCAACACCGGCCAGGTCGCCGCCGACGAGGTGGTGCAGCTCTATGTCCGCGACCCGGTCGCCAGCGTCGCCCGGCCGGTCAAGGAGCTGCGCGGCTTCATCCGTGTGACCCTGGGGCCCGGCGAGAAGAAGCGCATCGCCTTCACCCTGTCGCCCGCCCAGCTGGCGATCTGGAGCCCGGCGGGCTGGGTGATCGAGGCCGGCAAGGTCGAGGTCATGATCGGCTCGTCATCGGCCGACATCCTCCTGCGCGGGGCCTTCACCATCACCGCGCCCGGCAAGGGCCGCGATCCGGCGACGGCGATCCTGACGCCCGTGAGCGTAGCGTGAGCGGGCCGCTCTGGACCCTGCTGGTCGTCGCCGCCGGCGTGGCCCTGGTGGTCTTCGCCACGCTGAAACTGCGCCTGCCGGCCTTCTTCGCCCTGCTGCTGACCGCCATCGCCGCCGGCATCGCCTTCGGGGCCGAGCCGGTCAGCGTGCTGGCTTCGGTGAAGAAGGGCGCGGGCGAGGCCCTGGGGTTCGTGGCGGTGATCCTGGGCCTGGGCTCGATCTTCGGCGCCCTGCTGGAAGCCGGCGGCGGGGTCGGCGTCATGGCCCGCGCCCTGCTCGACCGCTTCGGCGTGCGGCGCGCGCCCTGGGCCCTGGCGACGATCGGGATCCTGGTGGGCATTCCCCTCTTCTTCGACGTCGCCCTGATCATCCTGGCCCCGCTGATGCTGGGCGTGGCCCAGCGCTCGGGCAAGGCCGTGGCCTTCGTCGCCCTGCCGGTTCTGGCCGGTCTGGCGGTGATGCACGGCCTTTTGCCGCCGCATCCGGGACCGGTCGCGGCGGCCGAGCTGCTGCACGCCGACTATGGCCGCATCGCTCTCTGGGGCCTGGCCTGCGGGATCCCGGCCGTGCTGGTCGCAGGCCCGCTCTACGCCCTGGCCGCTTTCCGCAAGGGATCCTACGTCGCGCCGGAGTCCTCCCCCGTCGCTGACGACGGCGCCGCCGACGTCCTGATCGGCCTGTGGCCGGCCCTGGTCGGCATGCTGGCGCCGCTCGTCCTGATCGTCGCCGGCGCCGTGGCCCACGCCGCCCTGCCGCAGGGACCGGTCCGAACGGGGCTGGAGTTCTTCGGCCATCCGTTCGTCGCCCTGGCCGTGGCCTGCGGCTACGCCTGGGTGCTGCTGCGCCGGCGCGGCGTCGACCGGCATCGGCTGCTGGGGATCGCCGGACGCGCCCTTGAGCCGGCCGGGGCCATCGCCCTGGTCATCGGGGCGGGCGCGGCCTTCAAGCAGGTGCTGATCGACAGTGGCGCCGGCGCCCACCTGACCGCCGCCGTCGAGGGCGCGCGGCTGTCGCCGCTGGTGTTCGGCTTTCTCATCGCCGCGATCATGCGCATCGCCCAGGGCTCGGCCACCGTGGCCATGGTCGCCGCCGCCGGCCTCGCCGCCCCGCTGGCGACGGCGGCCGGGCTCGACGCCAACCAGATCGCCCTGGTGGTGATCGGCATCGGCGCGGGGGCGACCGTGGTCAGCCACGTCAACGACGCCGGCTTCTGGCTGGTCGGCCAGTATCTGGGCCTGTCGGAGACCGAGACGTTCCGCAGCTGGACGGTGGCCTCGACGATGGCGGGGCTCGTGGCGTTCGCGGCGGCGCTGGTGGCGTCGGCGCTGGTGTGACGCTCCCTCCACCGTAAAACCCCCGCGAAAGCGGGGGCCCAGGCTTTTTCTGCAACCCTGGGCGCTCGACGATAAAACACCTGCGTCCCCGCTTTCGCGGGGATTTTACGGGTGAAGGGCGTGCTTCAATGCAGCACGCCACGTCGCGCCTGCCACCAGGCATAGGCCAGGAACAGCGCCAGCAGCACGGCGATCACCGCGCTGGTGACGGCCATCTGCTGGCCCATCACCTTGCCGCCGTCGCTCAGCACGTAGGTGTAGACGAGGCTCAGCAGGAAGGCCGCCAGCGACACCGCGAACACCGGCGCCGAAAGCCTGTTGCGCAGCAGGATCAGCACCGAGGCGGCGAAGGCCCCGAACACGCCGATCGCCCAGACCGCCGTCATCCAGCCCGGCATCCGCTGGTAGTGATCGATCTGGGCCTGGGTCATGCCGGCGCTGGCCATGTAGGCCGGCCCCTGCGCCATGCTCATCACGAAGTCGAAGACGCCGACGGAATTGAACAGCACGGCGACCGCGCCCACCAGCCACAGGTGCCAAGGCGTCTTGCTCTTGATCTGGCTCATCATGCCCTCCCCAGGTCATGGTTTTCTTCTGGGGAGGAGACTGCCTCAGGCGGCCCGGCGGCGATAGAGATAGTCGTCCGGCAGGCCCATGCGGCGCGAGGACTCCACGGCCGGCGAACCCTTGATCGGCACCTTGTCGGCGCTGGCCCCGGCCAGACGCACGAGACGCCGCTCGACACCGTTCAACTGCCAGGCCTCGCCCAGACCCAGCCGCGCCCGCACCTCGACCGGGGTGATCGCCACGGCCGCCCGCACCAGCGGCTTCTGGATCAGCCGCAGCGGCCCCGGCAGCAGCGGAGTCGAGGTCATGATGTGGAGGAACTCGAAGACGATGTCCGAGGGCTCCAGGCTGGGCAGCATCAGGGCCATCTGCCGCTTCCATTCGGCCTCGTTGGTCGGGGCCCCGGTCGCGCCGTAGAGCCGCGCGCCGGGGGCGGCCTCGGCGAAGGCGGCGTCGCGCTCGGCCGCCGTTAGGGCGTGGGCGTAGGCGTGATAGGCCTCGATGAAGCCGAAGCTGGCGGTGGCCTGCACCCAGTCGAGCAGCACCGGGTCGTTGGCCTGGTAGGCGACGCCGCCGGGCGTTTCCCCCGTCACATGGCCGTGCATGCGCACCACGCCGGCGATCATCTTCTCGGCCGTTTCGCGCGGACCATAGACCGTGACCATGGCCGCCAGACCCGTGCGCTTGAGGCGCTTCAGCGGCTCGGCCTTGAAGCTGGAATGGTCCCAGACGCCCGAGCGCACGCGCGGCTCCGCCAGTTCCAGCAGCACCGCGGTGATGCCGCCGACGAACAGCGACACCGGGTTCTTGAACAGCCGCCACGACACCGAGTCCGGCGCGATCAGGGCGGCAGCCCCCGGCGGAGCGGAGAAGTCGATCGCCGGTCCCCCGTCCGGCGTCAGCAGTCGCGCGGCGGCCCGCGAGAGGGGATCGGCCATCAGTTCACCCGTCTTTCGCGCCCGACCCAGTAGGGCTCGCGCAGTTGGCGGCGCAGGATCTTGCCCGAGGCGTTGCGCGGCAAGGCCTCGACGAAGTCCACGCTCTTGGGGGCCTTGAAATGCGCGATCCGCGTGCGGGCGAAGACGATGATGTCCTCGGCGTCGGGCGTGATCCCGGGCTTGGGCGCGACCACCGCCTTGACCGCCTCGCCCCACTTGTCGTCGGGCACGCCGATCACCGCCACCTCGGCCACGTGCGGATGGCCGTAGACGGCGCTTTCCACCTCGGCCGGATAGATGTTCTCGCCGCCGGAGACGATCATGTCCTTCACCCGGTCGTGGATGAAGAGATAGCCGTCGTCGTCCAGATAGCCGGCGTCGCCGGTGCGCAGCCAGCCGTCGGCGTCGATGGTCGCGGCGGTGGCCGCGTCCAGCTTCCAGTAGCCGGCCATGTTCGAGGCGCTGCGCACGGCTATCTCTCCGACGGTGTTCGCGGGCAGAACGCGCCCGGCCTCGTCGAGGATGCGAAGTTCGACGCCCGGCATCGGCAGGCCGGCCGAGCGCATGCGGGTGTTGCCGGCCGGGTCGTGGTCTTCCGGCGGCAGATAGACCACCGTGCCGGTGGTCTCGGTCATGCCGTACTGCTGGACGAAGCCGCAGCCGAACACCTCGATGCTCTCGCGCAGCAGATCCAGCGGGATCGGCGCGGCGCCATAGAGGATGTAGCTCAGCCGCGAATAGTCGATCTGGCGGGCCCGGGGCAGGCGCACGACGATCTGCAAGGCGGCCGGCACAAGGAACATCTTCGACACCCGGTCGTGCTCGATGAAATCGAGCACCTTGAAGGGATCGAACTCGCGGGCCACCACGCCCTTGGCCCCGTTGAACAGGCCCACCAGCCCCCAGCCGGTGCCGCCGATATGGGCCACCGGCATGGCCACCAGGCTGACGTCGTCGGGACCCCAGACGTTCCAGGGCATCGCCGTCTGTTCGGCGGCGGCCTTGCGCATGGCCAACAGGTTGTCGTGGGTCAGCATCGCGCCCTTGGGCTTGCCCGTCGTGCCCGAGGTGTAGAGCTGCAGCACCACGTCGGAGGGGCGCAGCGGCACGGCGGGATCGGCGTCATCCTGGGCGTCGCGCCAGGCGGGGAAGGCCGGCAGGTCGCCGCCGCCTTCCATCGCCACCACGGGCGGCTGGGGTCCGGCCAGCAGCTTGGCCACCTCGCCCACGTGCTCGACCAGTTCGGGACCGACGAAGACCATCTTCGCCTCGGTGTCGGCGACGATGTAGGCGATCTCGGCCGGGGCCAGGCGCCAGCCGACGGGGGCCATCACCACCCCGGCCTTGGCGGCGCCGAGCAGCAGTTCGAAATAGCTGTCGCTGTTCTTGCCGACATAGGCGATGCGGTCGCCGGGCTTCAGCCCCTCGGCGATCAGGGCGCGGGCCACCTGGTTGGTGCGGCGGTCGAGCTGCGCGAAGCTGGTCTCGCGCCCCTCGAAGGCGAAGGCCACGGCGTCGGGCCGCACCTGGGCGTGATAGCGGGGCACGTCGCCCAGCGTCGGCATGCGGGCGAAATCGACGGCGTCCTGGATCATCGCTGCTCTCCCGGTGAAGCCGTCTGACGCGGCCGTTCGAAGAACATGGTTTTCGGCGTGACCCCGGGTAAGTCAACGTCGGGTGGAGGGGCCGAGTCGAAGACCGTTGGAATGGCGCGTTGAGTCGTCCCCGCGACCGGCCGTAAGCTGTGACTCGAAAGCCGCGAGGAAAAGCACACCCATGACCAGCTTCCTCCTGCGCCGCGAGCAGCGCGGCCTGCTGATCTCGGTCATCCTGGGCCTGGTGGTCGCGCCGCTGTTGCTGCTGCTGACCACCTGGGAGATCCAGCGCGAATTCACCCGCGGCCGCATGCTGCGCGACGCGGTCGATCACTCCTACGAACAGCGCATGCAGCTGCAGACGGTGTTCTCGCTGATGCAGGACGCCGAGACCGGCCAGCGCGGCTTCGTCATCACCGGCCAGGATCGGTTCCTGGAGCCCTACGACGCCGCCCAGCGCCGCCTGCCCAGCCAGCTGGCGTCCTTGCGCGCTCTTCGCCAACGCGACGTCGGCGACCTGATCGCCAACGACGATCCGGTCTTCGATCGCCTCGAAGCCCTGATCGAGCAGAAGCAAAAGACGATGGCCGAGGGCATCCGCCTGCGCCGCGAACAGGGCCACGACGCGGCCCGCACCCTGATCTCCAGCGGCAAGGGCAAGGTGATCATGGACGAGATCCGCCTCGTCACCCGCGAGCTCCAGGCCTCCGACAAGGCCGCCCTCGACCGCCGCATCGCCGCCAACGACGCCCTGACCCTGCGCACCGAGCGCCTGACCCAGACCCTGTTCGCGGTGCTGGTGGTGTTCCTGCTGGCCGCCTTCATCCTGCTGTCGCGCCAGATCCGCGCCCGCCAGCAGCTGTTCACCGTGGCCCAGGCCACGGCCGGGCGGCTGGACGCCATCCTCGACAACGCCCAGGACGCCGTCATCACCCTCAATCCCAGCGGCACCATCGAGACGGTCAACAAGGCCGCCGAGACCATGTTCGGCCTGCCGCGCGAAACCTTGGTCCGCCGGGCGCTGTCGCAGTTCGTGGACCTGCCCGACCGCGGCCAGCTGTTCGTCCAGCACCTGGCCGGCGGCGACGACCTGTCCAAAGGCGTGCTGCGCGAGTTCGTCGCTTACCGCACCGATGGGAGCACCTTTCCCGTCGAAGCCTCGATCGGCCTCGTCCGCCTGCCCGAGGGCGAGCGCATCACCGCCTCGGTGCGCGACATCACCGAGCGCCGCCGGGTGGAGAAGCTGAAGGCCGAGTTCGTCTCGACCGTCAGCCACGAACTGCGCACGCCCCTGACCTCGATCGCCGGGTCGCTGGGCCTGCTGGTCGGCGGGGCGGCCGGCGCCCTGCCCGAGCGCGCCGCGCGCCTGCTGGGCATCGCCCACAGCAACTGCCAGCGGCTGGTGCGGCTGATCAACGACATCCTCGACATCGAGAAGATCGAGTCCGGCCAGATGGAGTTCGACCTCCGCCCGCTCGACCTCGGCGAGCTGGCCCAGCGGGCGGTGGACGGCATGGGCGGGCTCGGCGGCCAGATGGGCGTGGCCTTCAAGCTCGACGTCGCGCCGAACCTGCCGCCGGTGCGCGGCGACGCCGACCGCCTGACCCAGGTGGCCGCCAACCTGCTGTCGAACGCCGCCAAGTTCTCGCCGCCCGACGGCGTGGTCGAGGTCAGGGTCTACGCCCCGCGTCCCGACCTGCTGCGGTTTTCGGTCCGCGACCACGGGGCCGGCGTGCCCGAGGCCTTCCGCGACCGCATCTTCTCGAAGTTCGCCCAGGCCGACGCCTCCGACACCCGCGCCAAGGGCGGCACGGGCCTGGGCCTGGCCATCTCGCGTGAGATCGTCCAGCGCCACGGCGGCCGGCTGTGGTTCGAGTCCGAGCCGGGCCAGGGCGCGACCTTCCAGTTCGAGCTGGCGACCGTCGAGACCCGTCCCAGGACGATCGAGGCCGGCGACGGCGGGGCCCGCGTCCTGCTGTGCGAGGACGATCCCGACATCGCCGAGATCCTGTCCCAGGCCCTGCGCGAGGCCGGGGTGCGCGTGCACACGGTCGGCGACGTGGCCTCGGCCCGGGCGGTGCTGGAGATCGGCGGCTTCGACGCCTTCGTCACCGACGTGCGCCTGCCCGACGGCAGCGGCCTCGACTTGCTGCGCCGCCTGCGCGCCGACGCCAACACCCGCGACATCCCCGCCCTGGTGATCTCGGCCGAGGCCGCCGAGGGCCGGGGCGAGGCGCTGGACGTGGTCGACTGGCTGCAGAAGCCGATCGACCTGGAGCGCCTGCGCACCGCCGTCCATCGGGCCGTCAACGGCCACGCCGACACCCGCCGTATCGACGTGCTGCACGTCGAGGACGACCGCGACGTCCACGCCGTGGTCCGCGACGCCCTGCTGGACCGCTGCACCGTCCGCCACGCCGACAGCGTGCGGACCGGCCGCGCCGCCCTGTCGCTGGCCAGGCCCGACGTCGTGATCCTCGATCTCGGCCTCGGCGACGGCAACGGCGTGGAGTTGCTGGGCGACCTGCACGACGGCGACGACCCGGTTCCGGTCATCGTGTTCTCGGCCCAGCCCATCGAGGACAAGGCCCTGGCGGCCTCGGTCGACGCGGTGCTGACCAAGTCCAAGACCACTCTGGACCAGCTGGCCCGAACTGTGCGCAAGCTCGCCGCGGACGCCGATTCCAAGAGACGCCGATGACCGACCTGAAGCTCCTTTACATCGACGACGAGGCCGACATCCGCGAGGTTGCGACCTTCTCGCTGGAGCTGGATCCGGGCATCGAGGTGCGGGCCGCCGACGGCGGCGCCGAGGCCTTCGCCATGCTCGACCGCGACGCCTGGCGCCCCGACGTGGTGCTGCTGGACGTGATGATGCCCGACATGGACGGCCCGGCCGTGCTGGCGCGCTTACGCGAGCGCGGCGACCTCGACGGCGCGCCGGTGATCTTCATCACCGCCCGCGCCCAGGCCGAGGAACGCGCCCGCCTGCTGGGCTTCGGCGCCGCCGACGTCATCACCAAGCCCTTCGACCCGATGACCCTGGCCCAGGACGTGCGGGCGATCCTGGCGCGATGAACGACCCCCTCGCCCCGCTGCGCGCCAAGTTCCTCGCCCGCGCGGCGCAGGACCTGGCGCTGCTGCGGTCGGACGAGGCCTCGATCAAGGACCGCCACTACGTCGTCCACCGCCTGGCCGGCGCGGCGGGCGTGTTCGGCTATGGCGAGGTCACCGAACTGGCCCGAGAACTGGACGACCTGCTACTGGCCCAGGGCGACGCCCCGCCGGAGGCGTTTTCCGCGCTGATTTCGGCGCTGGAAGGCCTGGAAGCCTAGACCCCCGCCCATTTTCATCGAAATCGGCCGCGCCTTAACGTTATAGGCGGGGTTGCGCCCGATTTTGCCCTCGAGTTCGAACGGGACGAGCGGGTACGGCGTCATGTTTGCAGTAAAGCGTTTCGAGGGCGAGGCGAGCCAGACCCGCCTGCTGCTGTCGCTGATCGCCGCCTACGCCGTCGCCATCGCCTATTGCGACCTGCTGACCCGGGGCCCGTCGGGCATGGCCTCGATGTGGCCGTGCAACGGCCTGCTGGCCGCCGGCCTGATGCTGCTGACGCCGGGCCGCAGCGCGATCCTGCTGGTGCTCAGCGCCGCCAGCCACCTGCTGCTCGACGGCCTGGGCGGCACGCCGCCGGCCATGACCGTGCTGTTCACGACGCTGGACTCGACCGAGGCGGTGCTGATCGCCCTGGTCCTGTCCAAGGCTTTCGGCGGGCCGCCCCGACTGAAGAACCTGGGCCGCGCCGCGCGGGCGGTCGGCCTGGCCCTGCCGGTGACGGTGACCCTGGCCGTGGTCGGCGCCTTCGCGACCGCGCCGATGCTGCACGTGCCCCTGCCCGTGCTGATCAAGAACTGGCTGTTCATCAACATCCTGGGCATGAGCGTCGGCCTGCCCGCCGCCCTGATCCTGTTCGATCCCCGGATGAAGCGCGGTTTCGAGCGCTCGGCCTGGGAGAAGGCCGCCTGCTACGCGGCGGTCGGTGTCGCCGCCCTGGCGGCGTTCGGCCGTCCCGGCCACACCCTGCCGTTCCTGGTGTTCCCGGCCGGGGTGCTGGTGGCCTTCCGGCTGGGCCCCAAGGGCGCGGCCTGGTCGACCCTGATCACCGCCGCCATCGCCACGCCGCTCAGCGTGCTGGGCATCGTCGCCGAGGCCGCGACGAGGGCCCAGGCGTCCGAACGCGCCCACGCCCTGCAGCTGCTGGTCAGCGCCCTCTTCTTCACCTGCCTGGCCGCCGCCCTGGTGCTGGCCAACCAGCAGCGCCTCAAGCAGCTCTTGGTGCGCCGGCAGGCCCTGGCGCGGCAGGCCCAGGCCCGCGCCCAGGCCGCGAGCCTGGCCAAGACCGAGTTCCTGGCCACCATGAGCCACGAGATCCGCACGCCGCTGAACAGCGTGCTGGGCTTCACCCGCCTGCTGGCCGACCGCGACGACCTGGCCCCCGAGGCCCGCCGCCACGTCGCCCTGATCGACGGCTCCGGCGGCGCCCTGCTGACCCTGGTCAACGACGTGCTCGACTTCTCGCGGGTCGAGGCCGGCCGGGTCGAGCTGGAGATCGCGCCGGCCCGGGCCGAGACCGTGCTGCGCGACGCCGCCGCCATCGTCGCCCAGGACGCCCAGGCCAAGGGCCTGGCGCTGGAGATCGAGGTCGTCGGCGACGCCGATCGCCACCACGGCCTGGACGGCGCCCGCCTGCGCCAGGTGCTGCTCAACCTGCTCAACAACGCCGTCAAGTTCACCCCGGCCGGCAAGGTGACCGCCCGCCTGATCGTGACGCCCGGTCCCGAGACCGACCGTCTGCGGATCGAGGTCAGCGACACCGGCATCGGCGTGCCGCCGCAGCTGCGCGACCGGCTGTTCCAGCGCTTCTCGCAGGGCGACAGTTCGGTCACCCGCGCCTTTGGCGGCGCGGGCCTGGGCCTGGCGATCAGCAAGGCGCTGGTCGAGCTGATGGACGGCAGGATCGGCATGGAGGCCAACGCCGACCAGGGCTCGACCTTCTGGATCGAGCTGACGGCCGAGGCGTGCGACGCGCCCCGCCACACGCCGCTGGCGGCGGCCGGCCGGATCGCCGGGACCCGCGTGCTGCTGGTCGACGACCACCCGATGAACCGCGAGATCGGCGGCGCCTTCCTGGCCCTGGCCGGCTGCGAGGTGACCACCGCCGACAACGGCCAAGAGGCGGTCGAGATGGCCCGCGCCGGCGGCTTCGACGTCGTGCTGATGGACATCCACATGCCGGGCATGGACGGCCTGACCGCCACCCGCGCCATCCGCGCCCTGCCCGGCCCGGCCGGAGCCGTGCCGATCATCGCCATGAGCGCCGACGCCCTGCCCCAGCAGGTCGCCCTGTGCCGCGAGGCCGGCATGGTCGACCACGTCGCCAAGCCGATCCAGAAGGAGCTGCTCTACGCGACGATCGAGGCCTGGGCGGGGGAACGCGCAGCGGCCTGATCGGCTCGCCCTCGCGCATTACTGATCTGGGATCGAAAAACCCAAGTTCAAGAATTGTCGGCCGGCGAATTATGCGCAGGTTTTAGCGCCTTCGACGCGGGGCCGCGGCCCCATCGACAAGGGCCCCGACCATGATCTCCACGACCGCGTTCTATCACGGCACGAAGGCCGACCTGCGAACCGGCGACCTTATCGGCGCCGGCTACGCCTCCAACTACGGCGCGGGCCGGACGGCGGCCTATGTCTATTTCAGCGCCACGCTCGACGCGGCGACCTGGGGCGCGGAACTGGCCCGGGGCGAGGGGCGCGGCCGGATCTACATCGTCGAGCCGATGGGGCCGTTCGAGGATGATCCCAACCTCACCGACAAGAAGTTTCCCGGCAATCCGACCCTGTCGTACCGCACCAAGGATCCGCTGCGGGTGGTCGGCGAGGTGACCGACTGGACGGGCCATCCGGCCGAACAGCTCCAGGCCATGCGCGACCACCTGGCCCGGCTCGACGCACAGGGGATCGAGGCGATCGAGGACTGAGGCTTCCTGGCCCCGGCCCTTTCCCCGAGCATCCCCGCGAAGGCGGGGATCCAAGCCGAGTTTGCGGATAGCCCACGGCCGCGCCACATCCTGAGATGTCCGCTTGGATCCCCGCCTTCGCGGGGAACGGCGGAGTTGGGGTGGCATGAGGGGCGTGCCAATGGGGGCGGGCGCCCCCACCTCGCCCCCATCCGCCGCAACTCGCCCCAGGCCGCTGTCGCAGCCTCCGCTCGCCGGCCATCACGGCGGCCATGGACAGCCTCTTCTCCCCCGCCCTCGCCCTGCATGTGACCTGCGGCTTCATCGCCGTGGCCGCCGGCCTCGTTCCGCTGCTGGCCCGAAAGGGTTCGCGCCTGCACCGGCTGTCGGGACGGGTCTATGTGGCGGTGATGGGCACGCTGCTGGCGGCGGCCTGGGTGATGACGGTCCTGCACTTCAACGCCTATTTCGCCGCCCTGTCGGCGACGGCCAGCATCGGCCTGTTCTCCGGCTTCCGGGTGCTGGGCCGCAAGCGCCCCGACCTCGATCCGCGCCAGCGCGCCCAGCCCCTGGACTGGGCGGCGGCCCTGGCCGTGGTCGCCATCGGCGCTTGGGTGGTGGTCCTGCTGCTGACCGGCGCCTCGAAGAGCCCGCGCCTGCCGACCCTAGGCCTGGCCTACGCCGCCTTCGCCTTCGGCGGCTGGGACCTCTGGCGGTTCGCGCGGCCCGCCGGCTGGCCGTTCAGCCCCGACCTCTGGACCTACGAGCATCTAGCGAAGATGCTGTCCGCCTACGGGGCGGTGATCAGCGCCTTCTCGGGCAACTTCCTGACCTTCCTGCCGACGCCATGGAGCCAGCTCTGGCCGACCCTGCTGTTCCAACCGCTGGCCATGGGCTGGATCGCGGTGCTGATCATCCGGCGGCGGCGAACCCCGTTGCCCGCTTGATGGGCGCCCGCTTGATGGTCGCCCGCCTTAAGGCCGCCCCGACCAGCGCCTGGGTCTGGGCCTTCGTCGCCTACAGCTGGACCATGACCACGGTCAGCGCCGCCTGGTTCGCCCGCCGGTTCGCCGCCGATCGCGGCGAGGCGCTGGGCGTCGCGCCGTCGCTGGTCTGGCAGGGCTCGATCTACGCCGCCTGGTTGCCGGCCGCGGCGATCGTCTGGTGGCTGCTGCGCCGGTTCGGGGCCGGGGCGCGAGGCCTGGCGGCGAGCTTCGTCGCGGGAATCGTCGTGGTTCCGGCGCAGGCGGCGATCTCCAGCCTGATCGACGCCGGCTTCCTGGGCGCGGGCGATTTCGGGGCGCGGATGCTGGGGCGCACGCCGGTCTGCCTGCTGCTCTATTCGGCCATCGTCGCGGTCGGGCTGGCGGCCGTCCACCACCGCCGCGCCGCTGAGGCCCGGGCCCGCAACGCCCTGCTGGAGAGCGCCCTGGCCGAAGCTCGCGCCGTCTCCCCCGCGCCCGAGACCGAACGGCTGATGGTGATGTCGGGCGCCCGGCGCATCCCGGTCGATATCTCGGCCGTCGAGTGGTTCGGCGCGGCCGACAACTATGTCGTCGTCCACTGGGCCGATCGCGAGGGGGCCGGCCGCGAGGGCCTGCTGCGCGCCACGCTGCAGGGACTGGAGACGCGGCTGGACCCAAGGCTCTTCGCGCGCGCCCACCGCTCGAGCCTGGTCAACCTCGCCCACGTGCGCGAAGCCCAGCCGCTGTCGGACGGCTCCTGGCGGCTGACCCTGGCCAGCGGCGGCGAGGTGGTGACCAGCCGGACCTATCGGGACGCGCTGCTGGAGCGGCTGGGCGGTCGGGGCGGCTGAGCAGCTTCACCGCCCTCCCCCTTTCTCCCGTCATTCCCGCCCTTGTGGCGGGAAACCCTCTGTCAGCCGCAAGGGCAGTTGGGGCGACGTGCTCAGCACGTCGCTTGCGCCTCACTTGCGAGCGGAACCAGGGGTTCCCGCCACAAGGGCGGGAATGACGGGAGGATAAGGATCAGGTCGCCCCCCTCAGCTCCCCCGGGCATGCCACGTGCGCATCCGTCGGCTCCAGGCGGATCTCGCGGAAGGCCAGCTTGAAGCCGGCCTGCGCCGACAGCACCACGGGCGAGGAGATGCGGCTCATGTCCGCCCCCGCCGCCTTCAGGCACGAGAGCTTGATCTGGGTCTTGCGCCACTCGCCCACCGGGGCCTCGGCGAAGATCTTCGTTACATCCACCCCGCCGGCGCAGCCCTCGCCGCACGACACCGAGAAGCCCACCGGTCCCGCAGCCTTGGCGTCGACGCGGTAGGTCAGGGCGATCGACAGGTCGCCGGTGGTCTGGCGGGTGAGGTCGGCCGGCGGGCCGTTGACCAGCAGGGCGCCGGGACCGGTCCAGGCGGCCAGGCGGGCGTCCTCCTGGGCGGCGGCGTCGATGGCGGTCAGGGTCACCCCGCCGGCGGTCGACAGCAGCCATGGGGCCGGCGAGCGACCCGCGACGAAGTACTTGTCGACATTGGCGCTGGCGCCGCTGACGCCCGACACCTCGGATAGCTGCGCCACCTTGCCGGGCTTGGCGTAGGACAGGCCGTAGCCATAGGCGAATTGCGGGTCGTAGCCGGCGTCGCCATGGTTCAGCGGCCCCTGGTCGGCGCGCTTGGGCCAGCTGAACGACAGCTTGCCGGTGAAGTCGCGCCTGGACTTGCCGTCCTTGCCGGCCACCAGCACGTCGGCGATCCCGCCGCCTTCCGAGCCCGGCAGCCACGCCGCGACGAAGGCGTCCGAGGCGTTGATCTCGGGGTTCGCCCACAGCGGCCGGCCGCTGAGGAACACCGCCACCACCGGCACGCCCTGAGCCTTCAGCTTCTTCAGCAGGGCGAGGTCGGTCTTGTCGCCGGGCTGGTATTCCAGGTGCTGCAGGTCGCCCTGGAACTCGGCGTAGGGCGTCTCGCCGAACACCACCACGGCCACGTCCGGCTTGTCGGCGAAGGAGCCGTCCTTCGACAGGGTGGCCTTGCCGCCCGAGGCCTCGACCGCTTCCTTCAGGCCGCTCCAGATCGACTGGGCATTGGGGAAGTCGGCGTTGGTGTTGCCCGTGCCCTGCCACGACAGGGTCCAGCCGCCGGCCGCCTTGCCGATGTCGTCGGCGTCGCCGGCCACCAGCACCTTCGCGCCCGCCTTGATCGGCAGCACGCCGTCGTTCTTCAGCAGCACCAGCGACTTGGCGACCGCCTCGCGGGCCAGGGCGCGATGGTCGGGCGCGCCGACGCGCTCGAAGCGGCCCTGCACGGGCGGGGCGACGCGGTCGAACAGCCCCGCCTTGACCTTCACCCGCAGGATCCGCCGCACGGCGTCGTCCAGCCGCGCCACCGGGATCTCGCCGGCCTCGACCTGCTTCAAGGTATTGTCGAACAGGCCCTGCCAGCTGTCGGGGGCCATGTACATGTCCAGACCCGCGTTCAAAGCCTGCGGGCACGAGACGTTGGAACAGCCGTCGACCTGGCCATGGGCGTTCCAGTCGCCGACCACGAAGCCGGTGAAGCCCAGGCGGTCCTTCAGCACGTCGGTCAGCAGGGTCTTGTTGCCGGTGTGCTTGACGCCGTTCCAGCTGGAGAACGAAGCCATCACCGTCAGGATGCCGGCGTCGATGCTGGGCGGGTAGCCCTGGGCGTGCAGGCGGACAAGGTCGGCTTCCGACACCGCCGCGTCGCCCTGGTCCTTGCCGCCCGTGGTGCCGCCATCCGCCAGGAAGTGCTTGGCGCTGCCGGCGATGTGGCCGGCCTCCAGCGCCTTGCCGGCGACGAGCTTGCCCTGCAGGCCCAGCGTCATGCGGCCGGCGTAGCTTTTGACGATCTCCGGATCCTCGCCATAGCCCTCGTAGGTGCGGCCCCAGCGGTCGTCGCGCGGCACGGCCACCGTCGGACCGAAGGTCCAGTCGCCGCCGCTGACCGCCACCTCTTCCGCAGTCGCCTTGCCGATGCGCTCGATCAGGTCGGGATCGCGGGTCGCGCCCAGGCCGATGTTGTGCGGAAAGAGGGTCGCGCCGACCAGGTTGTTGTGGCCGTGCACGGCGTCGATGCCGAACATGATCGGGATGGCCACGTGGCCGTCGCGCTGTTCGAGCGACACCGTCCGGAACAGGTCGATGAAATCGGCCCATTCCTTGGCCATCGCCTTGTCGTTACCGTTCGGGCCCGAACTGCCGCCGGCCAGGATCGAGCCCAGCGGATAGTCGCGCAGCTGTTCGGGACGGATCGAGCCGATGTCGGCCTGGATCGTCTGGCCGACCTTCTCGCGCACCGACATCCTGGCCATCAGCGCCGTGATCTTCGCTTCCGTCGCCGCGTCGGTCAGGGCGGCCGGGCTCCTGGCCGCCGGCCAGGCGGCGACATGGGCCGCGGCCTTGCCCGCCGGCGCGAGCGTCTGCGCGCCGGCGAGACCGGTCAGGCTGGTGGCGGCCAGCAGGGCCAGGGCGGAAACACGGAACGGCGTCACGGCGACCTCGATCGAAAAAGAGGCGCGGCGGCAAAGGGGAAGGAGCCGCCGCGCCCAAAGCACGCCGCGGGAGCAGCGTCATGGGATGAGACGTCGAGGGCGGACGCCGCGCGCGGAAGTCCGCACGCGCGATCGCGCATGGCCTTGGCCTCCCGTCGCGGGGTCGTCTGCTCGCGACCGCCTCACATCGATACGAGACAACGTTGTCTTACTTGATGTCAACACGATTTAATTTGTCCACTTGAGGACAAATTGGCCAATATCTTTTGCGGAAAAGGCGAAGATGCAGCAGAGAATTTTTCTGACAATGATGTCTTACTGAGACTTTCGCGTACTCTATTGAAGGCCGAAGACCGCGAACCGGCTCGACTCGGCCGCCGGGCCCGGGCTATCGCTAGGTCAGCGCGCCGACAACCGGCGCCGGGGGCCCGATGCGCAACGTCACCATCGTCCATGTGGCCGAAAAGGCCCGGGTCTCGGTCAAGACCGTCTCGCGCGTGGTCAACAACGAGCCGACGGTCACCCCGGACCTGCGCGCCCGCGTCGAGGCGGCCATCGAGCAGCTGGGCTACAGCCCCAACATCGCCGCCCGGCGGATGGGCGGCGGCCGCTCGTTCCTGATCGTCGCCTTCAACGACCGCACCCTGACCCTGGAGAACTGGCGCAGCGACCGCGGCAACAACTGGATCGACCGCATGCAGTACGGGGCCATGCTCCGCTGCGACGTCCACGGCTACCACCTGCTGTGCGAGCTGATCGACCTGGAGTCCGACCAGCTGGCCCGGCGCGTGCAACACGTGCTGTCCACCCTGCGGCCCGACGGGGTGATCCTGACGCCGCCCAACTGCGAGGACCCGACGGTGCTGGCCGCCCTGAAGAAGGCCCAGATTCCGTTCGTGCGCCTGGGCTCGGCCCAGGCCGGCCCCGGCGCGCGGGTGCGAATGGACGACGCCGCCGCCGCCCGCCAACTGACGGAGCACTTGCTCACGCTCGGCCACCGCCGCGTCGGCTTCGTCACCGGCAGCCCGCGCTTCCTGGCCAGCCGCGCCCGCGAGGACGGCTATCGTGACGCCCTCGCCAAGGCCGGCCTGCCCGTCGACGAGACGCTGCTGGTTCCGGGCGACTTCACCTTCGAGGGCGGGGTGGCCGCCGCCGAGGCCCTGTTGAGCCGCCCCGACCGCCCCACCGCCATACTGGCCGGCAACGACGAGACCGCCCTGGCGGTGCTGCACGTCGCCCGGCGGCTGTCGGTCGCCATCCCCGGCGAGCTGTCGCTGGCCACCTTCGACGACACCCCCAGCGTGCGCCTGTCGCTGCCGCCCTTGACCACGGTGCGCCAGCCGGTGGCCGAGATGGCGGCCGAGGCCGTGGACATCCTCGTCGCCAGCGCAGCCAAGGACGGCAAGCCGCCGCGCGGCGATCGCCTGCTGCCGTTCGAACTGGCCCTGCGCGCCTCGACGGCGCCGCAGTCAGCGAGCTAATCAGCCCCCGCGACGGGATGTCGCGGGGAGCTTGACCAGCGGGTCAGCGCACCCTTTTCTCTTGCCACTTCAAGTTGGAGCCGCTCGCGTTTGGCCAGAGACATGACCCAGGTCGACGCCGCAACCGCCGCAGCCGGGCCGCCCACCGTAAGGCGGCGCCTGCTGATCATGGCGCTGTGCCTGGTCGCGCCCGCCATCGTCTTCATGGCCCTGCTGGCCCGCGCCGAATACGGCCAGAGCCGGGGCCGCTACGAGCAGCAGCTGGTGGCCACCACCCGGGCGCTGGGCCTGGCCGTGGATCGCCAGCTGGCCCAGGGCCAGAGTACGCTGCAGGCCTTGTCGGTCTCGCCCGCTCTCGCCTCTGGCGACCTGGAAAGCTTCGAGCGCCAGGCCCGCGCCGCCATCGGCGCCGACGCGGCCTGGATCGTGCTGATCTCGCCCCACGGCCAGGTGGTCAACACCCGCCTGCCGCCCGGCCAGGCCCCGCCCCGCAGCGCCGGCCTGCCGCCCGAACGCTGGGCGGCCGTGCGCTCGGGCCGCACCACCGTCTCGAACCTGACCTTCGGCAAGGTGGTCAAGCAGCCGATCGTGGCCATCGACATGCCGGTGATCGTCGCCGGCGAGCTCTACGACCTGGCCTATATCCAGACCCCCGCGGCCTTCGCCCCGCTGTTCGCCGCCCAGGGCGTGCCGCACAGCTGGACGGCCAGCATCGTCGACCGCAACGCCAAGCTGGTGGCCCGTTCGCGCGACCAGGAGAAGATGCTGGGCCGCTCGGCCAGCCGGCCGATGCTGGACGCCATGGCGCGCGACAACGACGGCGTGCTCGAGACCTACACCCTCGACGGCACCCCCACCCTGTCGGCCTTCAGCCGCTCGGCCGCCTATGGCTGGACCTTCATCGTCGGCGTGCCGCGCGCCGAGCTGGATCGCGCCAACCTGTCGTCCCTGGCCCTGCTGGTCACCGCCGGCCTCGTCCTGCTGGCCATCGGGGCCACGGCGGCCCTGCTGTTCTCGCGCGGCATCTCGGGCGAGGTGCGGGCCCTGGTGACCGACGCCCGGATCATGGCGGCCGGCGGCGAGATGCCGGCCCAGACCAGCGGCGGCCTGCGCGAGATCGGCGAGGTGCGCGAGGCCCTGCACGCGGCCTCCAGCCAGCTGCGGGCCCGCGAGGCCGGCGAAAAACGCGCCGCCGCCCGCCAACAGCTGATGATCAACGAGCTGAACCACCGGGTGAAGAACACCCTGGCGACGGTGCAGTCCCTGGCCTTGCAGAGCCTGGGCCGCGGCGAGGCCGCCCCGGGCTTCAACGCCTTCAACGAGCGGCTCTACGCCCTGGCCCGCGCCCACGATCTCCTGACCCGCACCGTCTGGGAGAGCGCCGACCTGACCGACGTCGTGCGCCAGACGCTGGAGCCCTATGGCGACCGCGCCCGCTGCGAGGGGCCGCCGGCCGCCCTGCCGCCCAGCGCCGCCCTGGCCCTGTCGATGGTCTTCCACGAGCTGGCCACCAACGCCAGCAAGTACGGCGGCCTCTCCACCCCCAACGGCCGGGTGGAGGTGACCTGGCGTCGCGATCCGCTCGATCCGCAGCGCCTGGCCCTGCGCTGGGTCGAGAGCGGCGGACCCAAGCTGGACGGCCCACCCCAGCGCAAGGGCTTCGGCTCGCGCCTGATCGCCGCCAGCCTGCGCAACGAACTGAAGGGCGAGGCCGTGTTCGAATACCTGCCCACGGGCCTGGTCTGCGCCCTGTCGGTGCGCCTGCCCGACCCGTCCGGCGCCCAAGCTTTGGGCGACGAGCCCTCGCTGTCCGACGCCTGAACAGGCAGCCGCGGGCGCGGGCGCGAAGCGCCGGCCCGGCGCTTGACCGCCGTTCTTCCGCTCATGGTGATGGTCGATCCGCTCTGCACCCATCCTGGGGCGCCGTCGGATCGATCGTATTGCGTCGCCGCGTAGATTGATCTTCCATGACGCTCAGGATGCACGCCGCAGAGCCGCACCTGAGGGAAGAGCGTTCATGATCGCCACAGATGACTCCGTGATGCTGCCGGCCCGGCCCGAGCCGATCCCGCTGGCGCCCGAGCGCACGGCCGTCATCGTCATCGACATGCAGAACGCCTACGCCTCGCCCGGCGGCTATCTGGATCTGGCCGGCTTCGACATCAGCGGCGCGGCCGCCTGCATCCAGCAGATCAAGGGCGTGCTCGAGACGGCCCGCGCGGCCGGCATGCAGGTGATCTATTTCCAGAACGGCTGGGACGACCAGTATGTCGAGGCCGGCGGCCCTGGCTCGCCCAACTGGTGGAAGTCCAACGCCCTGAAGACCATGCGCGCCAAGCCCGAGCTGCAGGGCAAGCTTTTGGCCCGCGGCCAGTGGGACTACGAGCTGGTCGACGAGCTCGCACCCCAGCCGGGCGACATCCAGCTGCACAAGACCCGCTATTCCGGCTTCTTCAACAGCCAGCTCGACAGCGTGCTGCGGTCGCGGAACATCAAGAATCTGGTCTTCGTCGGCATCGCCACCAACGTCTGCGTGGAGTCGACCCTGCGCGACGGCTTCTTCCTCGAATATTTCGGCACGGTGCTGGAGGACGCCACCCACCAGGCCGGTCCCGACTTCGTTCAGAAGGCCACGCTCTACAACATCGAGACCTTCTTTGGCTGGGTCTCGACCGTGGCCGACTTCAAGGGCGCGTTCGGCCAGATCGCGCCGAAATAGGCGCGTCGAGCGCTTGGCCAGCAAGGTTTTCCGTCTTCGGACGGAATGAAGAACTTAATTATTAGAAGGACAGGACCCGATGCCCAAGACCGTCATCACCCCGCCCGGCACGGGCACGCCGATCGCGCCGTTCTCGCCGGGCACGCTGGCCGACGGGATCGTCTACGTCTCGGGCACCCTGGCCTTCGACAAGGACAACAACGTCGCCCATGTCGGCGACGCCGAGGGTCAGACGCGCCAGGTGCTGGAGACCATCAAGTCGGTGATCGAGACGGCCGGCGGCACGATGGAGGACGTGACCATGAACCACATCTTCCTGACCGACTGGGCCAACTACCAGACCATCAACAAGGTCTATGCCGAGTACTTCCCGGGCGACAAGCCGGCCCGCTACTGCATCCAGTGCGGCCTGGTGCGCCCCGATTTCCTGGTCGAGATCGCCACCGTCGCCCACATCGGCAAGAAGTGACGCACGCCGTGCACACTGGGACCGTCGACGGCCTCCACTACGAACTCCACGGCGGGCCGGTGGCCGGCCGCGAGGTCGTGCTGCTGTCGTCGGGCCTGGGCGGTTCGGGCAGCTTCTGGGGGCCGCAGATGGCGGCCCTGACGGCGCGCTGGCCGGTCGTGCTGTACGACCACCGCGGCACGGGCCGCAGCGTCCGCGAACTGCCGACCGACAAGCCCTACGCCGTCGCCGACATGGCCGACGACATCGTAAAGGTCCTGGACGCCCTGGGGATCGCCAAGGCCCACGTCGTGGGCCACGCGGCCGGCGGCAACGCCGGCCTGGCGCTGGCCCTTTCTCACCCCGACCGGCTGGGCAAGCTGGTGGTCGTCAACGGCTGGTCGCGGCCCGATCCGCACATCAAGCGCTGCTTCGACACCCGCCTGCACCTACTGAACGACACCGGGCCAGCGGCCTATGTGCACGCCCAGGCCCTGTTCCTCTATCCGGCGACCTGGATCTCGGAAAACAGCGAGCGTCTGGCCGCCGAGGAACCGCACCACGTGGCCGGCTTTCCGCCCAAGGCGGTGATGCTGGCCCGCATCGGCGCCCTGCTGGCCTTCGACGTCGACGCCGACCTGCCGCGCATCACTCATCCGGTGCTGGTCAGCGCCACGGCCGACGACATGCTGGTGCCCGTCACCTGCGCCCACCGCCTCGCCGAGCGCCTGCCCAACGCGACGCTCGACGTGCTGCCCTGGGGCGGCCACGCCTCGAGCGTGACCGACGCGGAGGGGTTCAACGCCTCGCTGGTGCGGTTCCTGGAGGGGGCGTGACGAGGCCCTCCGCTCAAATCCTCCCCCTCTGGGGGAGGTGGCCCAGAGGGCCGGAGGGGGCCAGCGCCGGCGCTAATCCCCCTCAGTCGCTTCGCGACAGCTCCCCCACAGGGGGAGCATCTTTCTCGTCGCGCCACTCACATCACAGAAGGGGGCAGTAATCCCATGCAGGTCGGCGTCTTCATCCCCATCGGCAACAACGGCTGGCTCATCTCCGAGACCTCGCCGCAGTACATGCCGAGCTTCGAGCTCAACAAGACCATCGTCCAGAAGGCCGAGGCATACGGCCTCGACTTCGCGCTCTCGATGATCAAGCTGCGCGGCTTCGGCGGCAAGACGCAGTTCTGGGAGCACAATCTCGAGAGCTTCACCCTGATGGCGGGCCTGGCGGCCGTGACCCAGAAGATCAAGATCTTCGCCACCGTCGCCACCCTGACCATCCCGCCGGCGATCGTGGCGCGCATGGCCTCGACCATCGACTCGATTGCCCCGGGGCGCTTCGGCATCAACCTGGTCACCGGCTGGCAGAAGGCCGAATACAGCCAGATGGGCCTGTGGCCCGGCGAGGGTCACTACACCGACCGCTACAACTACCTGGCCGAATACGCGACCGTGCTGAAGGACCTGCTGGAGACCGGCGTTTCGGACTTCAAGGGCAAGTACTTCACCATGGACGACTGCCGGGTCAGCCCGCACCCGCAGGACACCAAGCTGATCTGCGCCGGCTCGTCCGACGAGGGCCTGGCGTTCACCGCGCAATACGCCGACTACAGCTTCGCCCTGGGCAAGGGCACCAACACCCCCACGGCCTTCGCCTCGGTCAACAAGCGGCTGGAAGCGGCCGCCGCCAAGACCGGCCGCGACGTGGCCTCGTTCATCCTGTTCATGATCATCGCCGACGAGACCGACGAGAAGGCGCTGGCCAAGTGGCAGAAATACCGTGACGGCGCCGACCAGGACGCCCTGGCCTGGCTGACCAACCAGGCCGCGCCCAACGCGGCGGCGGGCTCGACCACCAACACCGCCCAGCTGGCCGCCCCGGAATCGGCGGTGAACCTCAACATGGGCACGCTGGTGGGCAGCTACGAAAGCATCGCCCGCATGCTGGACGAGATCGCCGAAGTGCCCGGCACCGGCGGCGTGCTGCTGACCTTCGACGACTTCGTCCAGGGCATGGACGATTTCGGCACGAAGATTCAGCCGCTGATGAAGTCGAGGAAGTAGGGAACCTCCCCCTCTGGGGGAGGCGGCCGAAGGCCGGTGGGGGGACGTTTTCAGCTGCCTCGGCGCTTGCCTGGCCTGCGGTCACGCCCCCCACCGATCGCTACGCGATCCCCTCCCCCACAGGGGGAGGTTTCTCTTTAGTCCGCCGTCATCATGTCGATGAGCTTCACGCGGAAGATCATCACGCTGTTGGCCGGGATCGGGCCGGCGTCGCGGTCGCCGTAGCCGAGGCTCGGCGGCACGAACAGCGTCCATTCGTCGCCGACCTTCATCTTCGGGATGGCCTCCATCCAGGCCGGCACCAGGCCGCCCAGCGGCGCGATCATCGGATGGCCGCGCTCGAACGAGCTGTCGAACACCGTGCCGTCGACCAGCTTGCCCTCGTAGTGGACCTTGATGATGTCGCCCTCCTTCGGCGACGGCGCGGTCTTCGCGCCCGAGGTCGTGACCTTGTACTGCAGGCCCGACGGCAGGCTGATCACGCCCGGCTGCTTGGCGTTGGCGGCCAGCCAGGCCGTGGACTTGGCCAGGTTGTCGCCGGCGGCGTTGACGGTGACGTCCGGGGCCGGCGACGGCGTCTGGGCCAGGGCCGGACCAGCGGCGAGAATCAACCCCAGGGCGATGAGAGCGGTGCGCATATTCGGCGACTCGTGTTATTTGTGCGACGAAATGTCAGAATAGACATCCGACCGAACGAGAGCACACTAAAAACCGAGGGCTCTCGTTGGTCTGAGAAGAAGAACGGCTATTTTCTACTTAGACCGTTCTTCGCTCGTCGGGAAGGAAACGTCATGGCCAGGTCTTCTGGCGGCGCGCTGAACGGAGCGCATTGGTGGCAACGCCATCCGATGTTCGCGCTCTTCGTCGGCTGGGTGGTGATCGGCTCGCTGGCCTTCGCCGCCTACCTGCAATGGGGCCCGCGCCTTACGCCGCCCACCTGAACGCGCGCTCGGCGAACATCAGGAAATTAGGCGGCCCAGACGTATGCGCTTCCGCATGCCGCCGCCGCCCCTCCCCCATGGGCCGCCCCTATCGCGACGGCGCGGCGGCCAAAGCCGCCGCCACCGCCTCGCGCAGCGGCTTGGGCCGATAGGCGTCGTCATAGAGCGTCGGCCGCTTGGGGGCCTTGTCCTGGCGCAGCCACTGGTTCTGCAGCCAGGAATATTTGTCGACCAGGCCCCAGGCCAGCAGTTCCCGGGTCTGGCGGTAGTCGAGCATCAGGTCCAGATACGCCTTGCCATAGGCGGCCACGGCCGCGTCACGCTGGACGAAGTCGACCGGCAAGCCCTTGTCGTGCACGTCGAACTCGGTCAGCGCCAGCTCGTAGCCCAGGCCCGTCACCGCATCGACGAAGGCCCGCCAGTCCTTCTCCTGCGGCCGGCCAAAGCCTGTGAAGCTGTCGGCGTTTTCGGCCCCGATGTGGCTCTGGATTCCCAGGGCATCGACCGGCACGTCGCGCTTGCGGAAGCCCTCCAGCAGCTTGAGCACCCCGTAACGGTGCTTCTCGTTGCCGGCCTCCCAGCTCATGTAGTCGTTGTAGACCAGCCGGGCCTTTGGCGCGGCCTTGCGGGCGGCGTGGAAGGCCAGGTCCAGCACCGGCTCGACCCCGCCCATGGCGTCGGAGAAGACCGTGCGGCGCAGGGCGCCGTCGGCGGGATCGACGGTCTCGTTGACCACGTCCCAGGAATAGACCTGGGGATAGCGGGCGCAGACCCGGTCGATGTGTTCGGTGATCAGCGCCTGCGCCTTGGCGGCGGGCTTGGCCCCGAAGTCGTAACCCTTCAGCCAGCCGGGAAACCACTGCGGGTGATGCCATAGCAGGGTGTGGCCGCGCAGGGCCTGGCCGTGCTCGGCCGCGAAGGCGGCGATGCGGTCTGCGCGCGCGAAGGCGAAGGTCTGCTCGGCCGACCGCAGGACGTACCACTTCAGCTCGTTCTCGGGCACCAGCGCCCCGCACTCGGCCGCCAGCAGCGCGCGGTAGCGGCCGTCCTCGAACGAGCCGGTCAGCGATCCGGGCGGACCCGCCCCGACGGCGCTGCCGAAGATCAGGCCCTTAGCCGCGGCGAGGTCCTTAAGCGCCTTCCCGTCGGCCAGGGCCGGCGACGCCAGGGCGGCGGCTCCGGCAGACAACAACACGCGGCGGCGGTTGATCATGAAAGCCTCGCACTCAAAAGAAACCGCGCACCGCCATAGACGATGCGCGGACAAAGTCGGCAGGAAGGCGGACGCGCGGCGGTAAGCTGCCGCGCGCCCCGTCGAAGATCTAGAAGCTGGCGCGGAACACGATGGTGTAGCGCCGGTCGTTGACGAACCACGAGCGGCCCGTCTTCAGCAGGTTGCTGTTGAGCACCTGGGTCGTACGGGTGGTCTCGTTCAGCAGGTTCACGCCCTGGACGCCGATCTTCATCTTCGGATTGATCGTGTAGAAGAACGATCCGTCCAGCTGCCCAGTCGCCTCGTTCATGATCGGGGCGTAGGGCACGATCACGTCGCGCACGGTGAGCAGGAAGTCCGAGCGCCAGTTGTAGGCCAGGCGCGCCGACACCGGCCCCTTCTCGTAGATCGCCGCGAAGTTGACGTTGTGCTTCGAGAGGCCCTGCAGCGGCAGCTTGCTGGTGTCGACCGTGGTGATGCGGCCGGCGGCCACGTCGGGGTCGGTCGCCGACAGCGTGCTTTGCGGCACCCCGCTGCTTTCGATGTAGCTGTAGTTGGCGTTGATGCCGAACCCGTCCAGCGGCTTGGGCAGGAAGTCGTAGAACTGCTGGTAGCCGATCTCGAAGCCCTTGACCGTGGCCTTGACGTCGGAGTTGCCGGGCTGGGTGACAACCACGTCGAACGTCGCGCCGTTGTTGGTGAACGGCACACGGCTGGTCTTGTTATAGGCGACGTCCGTCAGTTCCTTCCAGAAGGCCGCGAAGGTCAGCGAACCGACCGGCGCGAAGTACCATTCCACCGAGGCGTCGATGTTCTTGGACTGGGTGGGCTTCAGGTAGGGATTGCCGACGGGGACGTTGCCGCTGGGCACGCCGTTGGTGATGCCGTCGGCGTTGGTGTTGAGGGTCAGGTTGTAGAAGTTGCGGGTCAGGCCGATGTCGGGCGGCGTGATCGTCTTCGACAGACCCAGGCGATACTGCAGGCCGTGCGGCGCCATGACCTTCAGGTTGAAGCTCGGCAACAGGTAGTCGAACGAGGTCCTGACCCGGCTGGGCACGAGCGCGCCGTTGGCCCACAGGCGCGAAGCCGCGCGAACCGCCGGCGTCAGCTGGCAGAACGGCGAAGGCGTCTGTCCGGCCGGAACCGACGCGCAGTCCAGTTCGGTCGGCAGGCTGGAGACCAGCGGGAAGGCCAGGTAGCCGTCGGCGACGCGCTCGGTCCTAGTGTAGCGCAGGCCGACATTGCCGCTGACCTTGTAGTCGCCGGTCACGCCCTTGAAGCGCGCCATCAGGTAGGCGGACTCGGTCTGTTCGTTGACCGGGTTGATCTCCTGCGGACGGAAGGGCGTGCCGGAGACGACGTTGCAGCGCTGCGCCAGCGGCACCCAGTTCTGCGGACAGCCGTTCACCAGGCGCGTGCGCCACTCGTCGCCCACCGACAGGGCGAACTGCGAGACCGCCGCGTAGTTCTCGATCAGGTTCTGCGAATAAAACAGCCGCCCGTCGGAGCCGGTCGGGACGGCGACCTTGCCGCGCATGAAGTTGTCGAAGACGTACTTCTCGATCAGGGCGGTGCTGTCGGAACCGCCGGCGGTGGACGGGTTGCTGTTGATGGCGTCGGTCATCCACACCGGGCCGCCGCTCCCCCAGATTTCGCTGATGACGCCCCAGTTGTAGGCCGAGAAGCGGGTGGTCTGGTCACGCTCGGACCAGCGGACGCCGCCCTTGATCGAGTCGAGCCAGCTGTCGTTGTCGAACTTGTATTCGACGTCGATCTTGACCGCGTCCTCGGTGCCTTCCGACTGCTCGATGTGGTCCATCGCCGAGCGCCAGAAGCTGTTGTACGGGTCGCTCAGGCTGGTGTGCGTGCCCTGGGCGTAGGACGGGCAGCTGGCGCTGTAGGTCGTGCAGGTGACCACCGAGGTGCCGTTGGCCGGCGGCAGGAAGGTCACGGTCGGCGCGTCCGTGCCGTTCAGGGTGATCGCCGCGTTCTGGAACGTCGAACCCCACAGGCCCATGCTGATCGCATCGACCTTGGAATCCACGTGCTGGGCGTCGAACTGGATCCCCCAGTGCTCGTTCGGCGTCCATTTGAAGTTGAAGCCGTAGTCGGTGGTGAGGTTGGTCGTCTGCTCGTCGCGACGGATGTTGTTCGACTGCAGGCCGTTGATCGGCGTGCGCGGATCCGAGCCGTTCTGATCGGCGCGCCAGCCGGTGGTGCCGGTGATGATGCCGTTCGTGAAGACGCCGTCCTCGTCGAAGGTGAAGGTGGTGCCGGCGGCCGGGCGCGAGTCGCCGTTGCTGGTCACGTTGTCGGTGGCGATCTCGACGGCGTGCTCGGTCCACTTGGTCGTCGACTTCGACCGCAGGTACTGGAACGCGGCCTGCATCGTGCCGTCGTTGCTCCGCCACTGGATGGCGCCGGCCTGGCCCTGGCGCTCGCGCTCGTTGGTCGTCGAGCGGAACGCCGCGCCGCGCGGGAACCACACCCCCTTGGTTCCGTTGCCGCAGTCGCCGGTGGTGACGCCCAGGTTGGTGCGGCAACCGAAGTTCGACACCTGGATGGCGTCGCTGCGGCTGGCCAGCTCGGAGTTCACGAAGCTGGCGAGGACGCCGATCTCGCCGATGTTGGTGTCGAAGCGGTCGCTATAGAGGAACGAGTAGGTCGGCTTCCACTTCTTGACCATGTCGCCGTAGCTGGCCTCGGCCGACAGCGACAGGATGCGCTTGTTGCTGTCGAACGGCAGGCGCGTGCGCAGGTTCACCGTGCCCGAAATGCCGCCCTCGATCAGGTCGGCCGAGGGGCTCTTGAACACGTCGACGCCGCCCATCAGCTCGGACGGCACGTCCGCGAAGCTGAGGATCCGGCCGTTGTTGGCGGTGAAGGTGTCGCGGCCGTTCAGCTCGGAGCGCACGAAGTTGAGGCCGCGGACCACGACGCCCGAGCCTTCGACCGAGAAGTGGTCGGGGTCCACGCCGGCGGCGAAGCGGTTGATCGACACGCCGGGCACGCGCTGCAGGGCCTCGGTCACCGAGCGGTCCGGCAGGGCGCCGATGTCCTCGGCGGTGATCGAGTCGCCGATGATCTCGGACGACTGCTTCAGCTGCTGGCTGCTCTTGAGGCTCTGCTTGATGCTGGTGACGATCACCTCGTCGACCGTGTCCTCGGTGGAGTCTTTCTTGGCCGCCGTCTGGGCCATGGCCGTCGCGCCGAACACCAGGCTGATCGCCAGGGCCGAGGCCCCGCAGCGCAGGCCGAACTTCAGATTGTCGCCGAGAGTGTGGCGCCCACGGGTCGCGGACGCTCCTTTTGCGGAGCTCATTCTTGTATTCCTCCCCAGTCCCGGTAGCTCGGTAGCGCTACCATTGGTCATATGTCGAGACCATTATTGGTCTGATGATATGGCAAAGGTCGACCACGTCAAGGGTGTTGAAAGAACTCTGCAATCTGACGCAACACGGAGATCAAGCTGCTGTTTTTACTGAATTATCTCGCTGATTTAGCGACCTGAAAGCGCTTTTCTGGCGAAGACGAGGTGACAAAGGCCGACAGCGCCGTCAATTTACGACCCGCTTGAAACGGTCAAAAAGGCCGTCCAGACATAAGATCTTCGGGGTGGAAGGGGCTTACCATGTCAGACCAACGGCTGAAGTCCGTGGTCATCGTCGGCGGCGGCACGGCTGGCTGGATGACCGCCGCCGCCCTGGCCAAGACCCTCAGCGCCCAGGGCCTGAAGATCACCCTCGTCGAATCCGAGGCCATCGGCACGGTGGGCGTCGGCGAGGCCACCATCCCGCCGATCCTGACCTTCAACGCCATGCTGGGCCTGGACGAGCGAGCCTTCATGCGGGCCACCAAGGCCAGCTTCAAGCTGGGCATCGAGTTCGTCGATTGGGGCGCGATCGGCGAGACCTACCACCACCCGTTCGGGACCTTCGGCCTCGACCTGGAGGGCGTGAAGTTCCACCAGGTCTGGCGCAAGTTCGCCAGGCAGGCCGGCCCGATCGGCGACTTCAACCTGACCGAGGCCGCCGCCCGGCGCTGGCGTTTCGCCCTGCCCGATCCCGATCCGGCCAAGGTGATCTCGAGCCTCAGGTACGCCTACCATTTCGACGCCGGCCTCTACGCCCGCTTCCTGCGCGGCTTCGCCGAGGCCCGTGGCGTCACCCGCGTCGAGGGCCGGATCGCGCAGGTCGACCAGCGCGCCGAGACCGGCTTCGTCGAGGCCGTGGTGCTGGAGGACGGCCGCCGCGTCGAGGGCGAGTTCTTCGTCGACTGCTCAGGCTTCCGCGGCCTGCTGATCGGCCAGGCGCTGAAGGTGCCCTACCAGGACTGGAGCCGGTGGCTGCCCAACGACCGCGCCGTGGCCATCCCGTGCGAACTGGGCGGCGACGGCCTGACGCCCTTCACCCGGGCCACGGCCCGCGAGGGCGGCTGGCAGTGGCGCATCCCGCTGCAGCACCGCATCGGCAACGGCTACGTCTATTCCAGCCATCACGTCGACGACGAGCGGGCGCTCGACACCCTGCTGACCAATCTCGACGGGCGGCCGACCGACGAGCCCAACTTCCTGCGCTTCACGCCGGGCCGCCGCGAGCGGGCCTGGGAGAAGAACGTCTGCTCGATCGGCCTGTCGGCCGGCTTCATCGAGCCGCTGGAAAGCACCAGCATCCACATGATCCAGGCCGGCATCACCAAGCTGCTGGCCCTGTTCCCCGGCCATGGCGTCGATCCCCTGGAGATCGACGAATACAACCGCCTGACCGCCGAGCAGGTCGACCGCATCCGCGACTTCGTGGTCCTGCACTTCCACGCCACCCGGCGCGACGACACCGACTACTGGCGCTACCTGTCGTCGATGACCGTGCCCGACAGCCTGGCCCGGCGCATGGAGCTGTTCGCCCATCGCGGCCGCTGGTTCCCCTCCGACTACGACCTCTTCCACGAGCCCAACTGGCTGGCCGTGCTGCTGGGCCAGGGGATCGTGCCGGAGGAATGGGACCCGCTGGTCGACAGCCTGCCAGGCGACCAGGTGTTGCAGCGCCTCTCGCACCTTTCGACCCTGATCACCCGCACGGCCGAAGCCATGCCCAGCCACGCCGATTTCGTCGCCCGCTACTGCGGGGCCAGCGAAGGAGTTCCCGCATGACGAACGACCGCATCCGCCACGTCGTCATCGTCGGCGGCGGCACGGCCGGCTGGATGACCGCCGCCGCCCTGGGGCGCTTCCTCAAGGACGGGGTCACCAAGGTCACGGTGATCGAGAGCGAGGCCATCGGCACAGTCGGGGTCGGCGAGTCGACCATCCCCCAGATCAACATGTTCAACCGCATGCTGGGGCTCGACGAGGACGACTTCCTGCGCCGCACCAAGGCCACCTACAAGCTGGCCATCGAGTTCCGCGACTGGAAGCAGATCGGCCATACCTATCACCACCCGTTCGGCCCCTACGGCGTCGACATGGAGGGGGTGTCGTTCCACGCCTACTGGCTGCGCTACCAGGCGATGGGCGAGGCCGCCGACCTTTCCGAATACTCCCTGCAGTCGCTGGCGGCCTCGCAGGCCAAGTTCCAGCGCCCGACCGGCCAGAAGAACTCGCCGCTGGGCGACATCGCCTACGCCTTCCACTTCGACGCCGGCCTCTACGCCCGCTTCCTGCGCGACTACGCCGAGGCCCGTCACGTGCGCCGCATCGAGGGTCGGATCACCGACGTCGCCCTGCGCGGGACCGACGGCTTCGTGGAGTCGGTGACGCTGGAGAACGGGACGCTCGTCGAGGGCGACCTCTTCATCGACTGTTCGGGCTTCCGGGGCTTGCTGATCGAGGGCGCGCTGAAGAGCGGCTTCGAGGACTGGTCGCACTGGCTGCTCAACGACCGCGCCGTGGCGCTCCCCTGCGCTTCCGGCGGTTCGACCGACCCGGTCACCCGCGCCACCGCCCGCCCCGCCGGCTGGCAGTGGCGGATCCCGCTGCAGCACCGCATCGGCAATGGCTACGCCTTCTCCAGCGCGCACATCAGCGAGGACGAGGCCACGGCCTATCTGCTCGCCAATCTCGACGGCGAGCCCCTGGCCGATCCCAACCTGCTACGCTTCAAGGCCGGCCGCCGCAAGAAGAGCTGGAACAAGAACGTCGTGGCCATCGGCCTGTCGGCCGGCTTCATGGAGCCGCTGGAAAGCCAGAGCATCCACCTGATCCAGGTGGGCATCTCGCGCCTCTTGGCCATGTTCCCCGACCGCCGGTTCCAGCAGCCCGACATCGACCGCTACAACCGGGTGATGACCTTCGAGTACGAGAAGATCCGCGACTTCCTCATCCTGCACTACAAGGCCACCGAGCGCTCGGACACGCCCTACTGGGACTATCTGCGGGAGATGCCGATCCCCGACTACCTGGCCGACAAGATCGCCGTCTTCGAGAGCCACGGCCGGATCTTCCGCGAGAACGAGGAGCTGTTCAACGACACCTCCTGGTTCGCCGTCATGGTCGGCCAGGGCCTCAAGCCCAAGGGCTGGGACCCGATGGCCGACGTCATGAGCGATGACCTGCTGCGCGCGCGGATGAACGAGATCCGCGCGGTCATCGCCCGCTCGGCCGACACCATGCCCGACCACATGGCCTTCGTGGCCGACCGCGTGCGGCAGGCGGAGGCGGCTTAGGGTTCAGCGAGAGCCTCGCTCGGCCAAGGAAGTTTGTCATCCCGGCCGTAGCGCAGCGGAGCGCCGGGACCTCGCACCGTTCAGAAACTGCCAGTGTGCGAGGTCGCGGCTCTACGGCGCTGCGCGCCTCCGGCCGGGATGACAAGCTTGTTTGCAAGCCGCCCGCCCTTCGCCCGCTTGCCTCCCACACCCACCATTGATATCGATATCATAAGATCGATAACCAATACGGGCGGAGACGGATGAGCCACGGGAAGACACGCGCCGCGACGGCGCTGGCCGCGCTGCTGATGCTGGGCGGGACGGCCCTGGCCGGCGAGCTGCGCACCTATCCGGTTCCGCCGCAGCTGCTGTACGCGGCCCACAACGACGACTTCACCGTCCGGGTGCGCGCGCCGGGCGGACAGTGGCGCGATCTCTACGAATACCGGGTGCAGGTCGACACCGACACCAAGCAGAACGCCTCGATGGTCTATTTCGACTTCGACGGGACGGTCGAGCTGGAGGTGATGAAGAACAACGGCCGCTTTTCCGAGGTCTCGGTCGCGCCGCTGTCGAGCGCCGTGAAGCCCCAGCGCCAGGGCCCGGTGCTGCGCATGACCCTGACCAGGCCCGAGCGCTTTTCGCTGCAGTTCGACGACGACCGCCTGCGCAACCTGCACATCGTCGCCGGCGCCCTGCCCCCGCCGCGCCCGGCCGGCGGCGACGTCGTCTATTTCGGCCCCGGCTTCCACACCCCGCCTGCGGGCCTCGATTACTTCCCGGTCAAGTCGGGCCAGCGCGTCTATCTCGACGGCGGGGCGGTGCTGAAGGGCGCCTTCGAGCTTTCCGGCGTCAGCGACGTGAAGATCTCCGGCCGTGGCCTGCTGTGGGATCCGGGCCGGGCGATCGACCTGGAGAAGGCCAGCAACGTCGAGGTCTCCGACCTGATCATCGTCAACAGCGACCGCAAGGACGCCGCCCGGGTGATGAACATCCGCAATTCGGCGAACGTCAGCGTCAGCCAGCTGACCGGCTTCACCTCGGGCAAGTGGTCGGACGGGATCAACATCTCGACCTCGCGCCACGTGACGGTGGCCGACGGCTATCTGCGGGTGTCGGACGACGCCGTGGTGGTCTACGCGGTCGCCGACTGCCCGCTGTGCCGCGCCAAGGCCGCCCAGACCGGCGTTCCCGATCCCAACCCGCCGGGCGACACCTTCGACATCAAGGTCTCGAACATGCGCCTGTGGGTCGACGTCGCCCACGCCCTCTATGTCGGCCACTTCGGCGACAACGCCGATCCTCGCACGATCCGCGACGTGACCTTCGCCAACATCGACGTGGCCAATCTCGACGAGGATGATCCGGACTGGGAGGGCGTGATCGCCGCCTATTCCGGCGACAGCACCCTGATCAGGAACATCACCTTCAGCGACATCCGCGTAGACCGGATAGAGGAGGGCAAGCTGATCAACCTCGTGGCCGGAAACAACCCCCGCTACAACAAGGCGGCGGGACGCGGGATCGACGGCGTCGTGATCCGCAACGTCGCCTTCACCGGCGAGGGCCTGCCCAGCCAGTCGATCATCCGGGGCCTGTCGGCGACCACCGCCGTCAAGAACGTCACGATCGACAACCTGACCATCGGCGGCAAGCCGATCAAGGCGCCCCAGGACGGCGACATCGCGGTCTCCGGCGAGGTGGTGGGCCTGACGTTCCGGTAGGCGCCCTACAGCACCCCCAACTCGACCAGCGCCTCCTCGCCCGCGGGCGCCAGGATGGCGCGGATCGCCTGCTTCTCCTCGTCCGAGAAGAAGGCGTCGCCACGTCCGGCGACGCCCTTGTTGAGACGGACGCTCTCCTTGTCGGTCAGGCTGAGCGCCAGGGCCGCGTCGAGTTCGGCCTCGCTGTAGGCGTTGCCCGGATCGACATGGGCGGCGAGCAGGGCCAGGGCCCCGCGCGGGTCGGTGCGCAGCTGCTCGTACTTCAGCCAGAGGGGCGCGGGCCGCCCCTCGGCCAGGCGGCGCCGCTGGTGGTCGAGCCACTGGCCGTAGAACCGCGCGTACCAGAGCGGCGCGATGTGGACGAGGCTGTGGCGGCGCTCGTCGGCGCTCATCTCGTAATAGCTGCGGCCCGAATGCAGCAGGGCGTCGTCCATCCGCCGGCCGTCGGCCTGCGCCTTCTCATGCATGTCGCGCAGGCTGACCAGGGCGTCGAAGATGTTGCGCGAGGCCAGCACCACCGACACCCCGAAGACCTCCAGAATGTCGGTCGCATGGCGGTTGGGGTACATGTGCAGGTGCATCACCGTCGCCTGCGGGCGTTCGCCCTTCACCAGGTGCTGGTTCAGCAGCAGCGGGAAGTACGGGTCGCGGGAGTGGTCGCAATTGGCGTAGGAGCCGCGCGACAGCCCCGCCTTGTAGTGCTTGCCCAGCAGGTGGATCAGCGCCGTGCGCATGAAGGTGCCGCCGACCTTGGGCGGATAGGACAGCAGGATCTGGCGGTTGCGGGCGCCGGCGCTGCGGATGGCGGCCTTGACCGGCTCGTGGATCTCGCCGTCGGCCGAAGGCAGGGAGACCATCAGTCTGTAGACGGTTTCGTAGATCGACATGCTGACCGCTTTCCCGGCCGCCGACTGCGGCCCTCGGGGTCAGTTCAGTCTGGTTTTGAGTCCCCCAGATGTGCGCCCGGCTACGGCGAACAACGAGAGCGTGTCGGTTCCTATCCGGCGTATCGGAAGCGTTTCAGTCGAGCCGTCACGCCCTCCGCCAAAAAGAAAAGGCGCCGTCTCGCGGACGGCGCCCCAGCCCTCGGGAGAAGAAAGGATGCGTCCGGCGGCTAGCCGCCGAACTTGTAGCGGAGGCTGATCCCGTAGACCCGGCCGTTCATGAAGTACTGGCGCAGGACGTCGGTGTCGTAGCCGTTGTCGGGCTCGCCGACATAGCGGATCGGGGCCTTGTTGGTCAGGTTCGAGGCCGTCAGCGACAGGGTGAGATCCTCGCGCAGGTTGAGGTTCACCGAGGCGTCGAGCAGGCCGTAGCCCTTCAGGTAGCGGCCGTCGATCGGGTTGGCGGCCACGCCGAACAGCACGTAGTCCGAGCGGTAGGTGTAGACGAGCCGCGCCGAGACGATCTTGTTCTCGTAGAGACCCGCCAGGCTCCAGTTCTGGTCCGACTGGAACGGCTGGCGCACCTTGACGACCTTGCCGTTGATCAGGATCGGCAGCTCGGTCTTGACCCAGGTGTAGGACCCCTGGACCCCGAAATCGTGCAGGAACTCCGGCACGAAGTCGTAGTCGAAGAAGGTCTGGGCCGCGAACTCCACGCCCTTGGCGAAGCCGGGATCGGCGTTCTGGGTCTGGGTGATGCGGAACTGGCCGGTCGGGCAGTTGTTGGGCGTCACGCCGGTATAGGGCTGCGAGGTCGCCACCGTCTGGCAGCTTTCCACCCCGATCGGGAAGCCGTCGACCTTCTTGTAGAAGGCGGCGGCCGAGACGTAGCTGGTCGAGCCGAAATACTTCTCCAGCGACAGGTCGTAGCTGTAGGCCCGCAGCGGCTGGAGATTGGCGTTGCCCTGGCTGCCGGTGCCGCTGGTCAGGTTGACTGAGACCGTCGGGTTGATGTCGCCGACGCTGGGACGGGTCAGGCCCTTGCCGAAGCCGAAGCGCAGCAGCAGGTCGTCCTGGATGTAGCCGGTGACGTTCAGGGTCGGCAGGACGTCGGTATATTCGTTGCTCTTGGTGTTGGGGACGATGACCGAGGTCGTCCCGCTGGTGTCGGTGACCCGGGCCTCGGCTTCGAGGTTCGTACGCACCACCCGCACGCCGGCGTTGCCGCGGATGCGGTCGTCGAGGAAGGCGAAGTCGACCACGCCGTAGGCGGCCAGGGTCTCTTCCACCGCCTTGCGGCGCGACAGCAGCACCTCGGGCAGCGAGTCCTCCGAAGGGATTCCGGCCAGGGCGAAGCGGTTGCGGACGTTGTCGCCCAGCAGGGCGTCGGGCGAGAAGGTCAGGAAGCCGCCGGAATAGCCGGCCTCGCCGTCAAACCAGTTGGTGTGCGAGCCCTCGACCAGGTCCTGCACGGTCGAGGCCAGTATGCCGTTCGACTGGGTGGCCGTCAGGGCCAGGCCATCGGTCGTCAGGTTCTTGCCGCTGAAGGAGTAGTTGTAGAACTTCGACTTCTTCCGGTAGTAGCGCGCGCCGAACTTCACGTCCTTGATGAAGCTGTCGTGGATGCGCAGCTTGCCGTCGAACTGGGCGGCCAGGCCGGCGTCGTCATAGACGTTGTTGGTGCCGTTGGCGTAGTTGACCAGCACCCAGTTGGCCGGATTGGCCAGGTCCGGACCGCTGATCGACACGGTCTGCGGCGTGCCGATCGAGCGCTTCACGTCCCAGGTCAGGCCCGCCTTCGGGGTCATGGTCACCGAGCGGTTGTCCTGGCTCTGGTCGGCCTTCACGTAGGAGAGGTCGGCCTTCAGGTCGAGGTCGTCGGTCGGCGACCACTTGGCGCCGCCGGCCAGGATCCAGGTCTCGTACAGGCGATGCTCGTCGCCGCCGATCGAGCTGAAGGTCGAGCCCAGGAGCGTGCCGCTGGAAAAGCGCTGGCCGGCCAGAACCTCGTCGGTCCCGCCGTTGCTGTTGCGGTTGGCCAGGCCCTCGGTGGTGCTGAAGCCCGTCGTCGTCAGCCCCTGGACGTAGCGGCTGTCCGAGCCGTTCAGGAACCGATAGCTCTGGTGGTAGAGGTAGGAGTTGTAGTTGCCGTCGACATAGAACTCGAGGCCCGGGCGCACCTTCCACTGGAAGGCGCCGGCGAAGCCCTTGCGGGTCCGCTGGATGTCCTCTTCGTTGATGTTGATCTGCACGCCGGCCATGTTGACCAGGTTGGCGCGGTCGGTCGCCGACATGGTCAGGGCCTGGGCGTCGGTCACCCCGATCAGGCACGAGACGTCGGAGCGGCCGGTGTAGCTGGCGTTGTAGGCCGAGCCCAGATTAGTCGCGTTGCAGTCGCCGCTGTCGGCCCGCGCCACGCGGCGCAGGTTGGTCCCGCCGGGGCCCGGCGCATTGTCCGAGCGGTTCCAGCTCTTCTGGTAGTTGGCGCCGAGCAGCAGGCCCATCTCGCCGTCGCCCACGTCCCACTTGTGCGAGACCAGGCCGAAATATTCCGGCTGCATCTGCTGGACCATGTCGTTGTAGCGGCCCGAGATCGCCACGCTGCCCGACATCTTGGGCAGGTCGAGCGGCCGGCGGGTCTTGATGTCGATCAGGCCGCCGATGCCGCCCTCGATGTGCTCGGCCGAGGGGTTCTTGTAGACGTCCAGGCCGGCGATCATGCCGGGGATGGCGCCCTCGATGTTGAACTCGCTGCCGCCGGCGGTGAAGTAGGAGCGGCCGTCCACCTGCGAGGCGGTCTGGCCCGACAGGCCCCGAATGGTCAGCCCCGAGCCGACGCCCACGGGCGAAGCGCCCTCGCCGCCGTAGCGATAGCCCTGCACGCCCGGGATCCGGGTCAGGGTCTCGGCGACGTTGGGATCGGGCAGCTTGCCGATGTCCTCGGCGCGGATGGAGTCGACGACCTCCATCGTGTTCTTCTTCACCTGCACGGCCGACTGCAGGCTCTGGCGGATGCCGGTGACGACCACCGCCTCGACGGTCTCTTCGGTCGCCGGCGCGGCCGTGGTTGCAGCCCCGGTCTGGGCCGCGGTCTGGGCATGAGCCAGACCGGCCGCGCCCAGGACGACGGCGGCGGTCGATGCGGTCAGCAGCAGCCGCGCGCGGAATTCGGTTCGCATGGTTTCCCCTCCTGCGAGACCTGCGCCCGATAAGCTAGCGCGGTCCGTCTGGTCCCGCTTGCGCGGGCTCTCCTGTTGGCGTCGGGCGCTTGGCGCGCCCCGTTTCACTCCCGAGCAGGCGGCGCGCTCGAACGGCGCGCCTTACCGGCTACATCTCAATTGTTATCGATATCATCGTTAGCTGGCAACTCTTTTGTCTGACAAATGCGACAATAGGTCTCAGAGGTTTCTCAGCGCGGCGGAAGCGAGCGCCGGGCCAGGGCGACGTCGCCCTCGCAGGCCTTGGCGGCGCCGTCGATCCTGATTGCTTTCGCTCCGTCACAGGCCAGGCGGACGGCGTAGGTCGGCTGGCCCTGGATGCTGGCCTCGACGCCCTGCCCGGTCCGGGTCTTGACCACGAAGGCCTTCGAAAGACTGTCCAGCTCCACCTTGCCGTCGCGGCGCAGATAGCTGCCGTCGGCGACGAACCACCGCCTGGGCTTCTGCGGCGAGCCACCCTCCGGATAGGTCAGGGCGAGAAGGTAGGCGTCGGTCCGCCAGCCGCCCAGTTCGGCGTTGGCGTTGCGGTGGCGGATGCGGCCGTCGGCCAGCAGGTTGAGATAGACCTCGGTCACCTCGCCCTTCTGGGTGATCCGCGTCATCAGCCAGTCCTTGCCCTCGACCCGCTCGATCTTCGGCGCGGGATCCGGACCATTGGGCGTCAGGGCGACGACGAACTTGGTGCGATCGGTGACGCCCGGCGCCTGCAGGCGCAGATAGGCTTGCGCTTCGTCGGGCGCGTGGTCTTTCAGCCCCTTGCCCTCGGCCATCCGCAGCAGTTCGGGATAGTCGCTGAACAGCCCGCCGTCCGGCAGGGTCTGTGGGAACAGCGGCCGCACGGCGACCTCGGCCTCGCCGTTCTTGACGGTGATCACCTGGCCCTGGCGTTTGGCCTCGCCCTCATAGTGCAGCAGCCACTCGAACCGACCGGGCTTCCAGCCCTTGAGGTCGTCGATGACCAGGATGGTGTCGCCCACCCACAGGAAGCTGCGGTACTTGCGCTCGAAGGTCGCCGCGTTCGGCCCTGTGGCGTCGGCCCAGACGAAGCGCAGGTCGCCGGCGTCGACCAGGTGCTCCACCCGCCCCACGAAATGCGAGCCGTTGTAGGTGTTGCTCTCCGGCTCGGCCTGGCCATCCAGGGTGACGACGTTGTGGGCCACGCTCTGGCGGTAGTAGCCGTCATATTCAGGCCGGGCGTAGCTGCTGTTGCCGGAGTCGATCAGCAGCTGCTTGCCCTTGTGCCAGAGGATGAAGCTGCCGGCGTCGGCGTGGTTGTGGTTCCAGGTGAAGCCCGAGCGCAGCGCCAGGAAGGTCGCGTCCGGCGCCCAGGACGAGCGCATGGTCGCGGCCCCCAGGTCATCGTCGATCCAGCTGGTCGGCAGGCCCGGCCCCTTGCCGACCGACGCCCAGGCCTTGGCCGAGGGCCACTGCACCAGGTTCTCGGGCTCAGCGAAGACGTCCTGCTTGAGATCGGGACGCACGGTGTTCAGATACCACAGATAGCGGGCCTGCTGGTCGCCCGTGGCCCACAGGTTGGCGATGGCGCTGGCCCCGCTGGAGGTGGGATTGCCGTCGCCGAAGTTGGTCGACAGGAAGCCGCCGGCGGTCGGGTAGAGGTTCTGGATGAAGTAGTCGCCCAGCCCCGTCAGGCGCGGCGTCGCCGCCGGCTTTTCCTTGAAGGCGTCCAGCCAGGCGCGCTTGAAGCGCAGGTAACCCTCGGCGGCGAAGTCGGCGTAGTTGACGCTCTCGACGAAGGCCCCGTTCGAGGCGAAGTGCTGCGGCTTGGTCTCGATGGCGCTGCCGTCGTAGTTGGCCCACTCTTCGGCCGCCTCGTCGATGCGGCGGATCCAGGCGTCGGCCTGCGGCTCGTCGGTCTTGATCGCGATCGCCGCCACGCCCGCGCCGAACACGATGTGGCTGAACCAGTTGTGGCCCATGGTGTCGAGGCTGTGGATGCGCGCCTTGCCGTCGACCCAGTCGTTCAGGGTCGGGGCGATCGCGCCCTTGACCAGGGCCTTGGCCAGGCGGTCGCGCTCGGCCGGGGTCAGGGCGTCGTGGATGGCGTCGAACGTAAGACCGAAGGTGTAGGCGCTGGTCCCCATGCCGAGGTCGGAGTTCCACACCGGGTCGCGGGCCAGCAGCGGCTTGTCGGTCACCCAGTTGGCGCGGCCGGCATAGATGTCGAGCAGGGCCTTGGCGCGGTCGGCGTATTTGCGCTCGCCGGTCATGCGGTAGGTCAAAGACAGGCCCATCAGCGCCGCGTTCAGCTCGCGGTCGTTGGCCGGCTTGCGCGCCAGGGCCGCGTCGGCGTCGGCCTTCGCCTTGGTCCAGGCCGCCTTGGCGTTCGGATCCTCGGCGACGCGGGCCTTGAACTGGGCGACGTGGGCGTCGCTGAAGGTCAGGTACGGATGGCCCGACTTCAGGGTCTGGGCCTGGGCGGCCCCCGCCACGAGACAGGCCGCCAGGGCCAGGCCGGACACCGTCAGCTTCATCAGGCTCTTCACGCGCAACACTCCCCGCAAGCTCTTCCGGCTTGTGATTATGATATCGATATCAGAACAAGGCGCAAGCCGCCTCAGGCCAGGGCCAGGTTCACCGCCATCGACCGCCGCACGCCCGGGCTGCGGAACGGGTAGACGCAGTGCAGCATCCACGACGGCCACAGGTAGAAGTCGCCCACTACCGGCTTGACCGTGAACAGGTTCTTGACCCCCACGGCGCTGCGGCTGTCGATGAACTGCAGGCAGCCGGCGGTGTTCTGGCGAGCCTTGTCAGCCGCGAACTCGGCCTCGTAACCGGGCGGCACCCGCAGGAAACCGACGCTGGAATAGAGGCAGCCCTGGTGGAAATGGGCCGGGTTGTAGTCGCCGGCGACCATGTCGTTGATCCAGCCTTCCTTGATCTCGATGCGCAGCTTCTTGGCCTCGAACTCCTCGGTGCGCTCGTAGTCGGAAAAGTGCATCAGGGCGTTCTCGCACCGGTAGGTGAAGGTGCGGGCCACGTCGTAGAGGAAGTCGGCCAGCTCGCCCGTCTCGCGGATCACGTCGGTGAAGCGGATCTCGGTGCTGACCGCCCCGGCCAGATGCGCCGACCAGTCGCGGGCGGCGACCGCCTCACGATCGGCGACGATCTCGTCGATGCGGGCGTTCAGGCGCTCGACCAGGGCCGGCGGGATCGTCGCCTTGATGATCGTCGGGCTGAACGGCGCGACCAGTCGCAGGTCGTGATCGTGGGTCATGGCCTACCGCCCCGGCGACCAGATCACCGCCGTCGCGCCCGGCGCCAAGGTCAGGCTGGCGGCGTCCGTCGCCAGCTTGCGCTTGCTCACCAGATCGACCCGCTCGCCCGCCGCCTTGGGCAGGGCGACGACCACCGCCTTGGTCCCGGCGTTCATGGCGATGCGGTAGGGACCGTAAGTCGCCTCGTAGTACTGGCCGCGGCCGGCATAGGGATTGTCCTGGTCCTTGTAGCGGGCCTCGGGCGGGCCCTTGGCCACCGGCAGCACCTCGCCCTCCAGCGCCGCCGGCGCCTCGCCCGGATAGGCGACGATCGGGATCGAGCCGGCCGAGATGTGCGGCGTCGCGCGGCGCACGCAGGTCTTGCCGCTGGGCTCGAAGTCCACCCGCGCGGCGATGGTGGCGATGCGGTCGATGGTCGGGGTCTGGTAGTGGAACCGCGCCAGCCGGTTCACCCCGCAATTGGCCCGCCAGTAGAGCGAGGCGTAAAGCGCCTCGTCGCCGTTCTTGATCGCCACCACCCCGTCCTCGGGATCGGCGAACACGAAGTCGGGCTGGCCCGACGTCATCGGCAGCTTCACGTTCGACTTGGGCCAGGCCTTCACCGCCAGCCATTCGTCATAGGCGTCGAGCAGGCCGATCGTGGTGCGCTGGTTCCTGTCCTTCAGGCGGTCGCGCAGCACGGCGTAGTATTGGCCGTCGTCCAGGGCCTGGCGGGCGATGGCCATCAGTTGCGGATCGCGGGTGGCGACGGCGACCTGGAACGGCGTGTTGTCCCAGCCCGACTTCTGCACATAGGTGGTCGCGCCGGGATAGACCGGATCGCGCCAGCCGATCGGCGCCTCCAGCAGCATGGTCGCCGCGCCCTCGCCGTCGATCCCCGGATAGCGGAACGGCAGGCGCGCCCAGGCCATCTTCAGCAGCTGGTCGCGCAGCGCCGGATCGCCCTGCCCGCCCAGCCCTGGCGCGGTGGCCAGATAGATGCCCGCCGCCCAGTCGAGGATCTCGCCGTAGCTGCCCACATAGCCCAGCTCCTTGGACAGCCCGGCTTCGGTGAACAGCCTGTAGCCGTCCGCCGAGCGGAAGCCGCCCGTGTCGGCGGCGGAACTGGAGAAGGTCGGCTTGCCAGCCTCGTCGAGGCTGCCGCTCCAGGGCGAAAGACCCATCGACTCGTAGAGGAACCGGCGCATCTGCGGCTCGGGCCGCGCCAGCGGACTGGCCAGGGCCCGCAGGCCTTCGTTGCTCCAGTAGATCCCTTGCAGGTCCACGATCATCGACTGGTTGGTGTAGAGCCGCCGATGGGTCAGGGCGTAGCGCAGCCCGGCGTCCAGCATCCGGGCGTAGGCCTCGCGGCGGCTGCCCGTTCCGCCTTCAACCGGCGCGTCGAGATAGGGCGCGACGTCGGCGTCCAGCAGGCGCAGCACCTTGCCGTAGGGGCCCAGCACCTCCCAGTCGGGATTGGTGCGCGAGCCGTCGACGAAGACGCTGGTCGGATCGGCCTGGAACCGCACGGCATAGGCGTCGCCGGCCTGCACCAGCTTCTTCAGCACGGCCGGGTTCTTGTAGGCCTTCGTCCAGTCCAGGCGATAGGCGCGGGCCAGGAACTGGGCTTCGAGCAGTTCCACCGGACCCGGCTGGGCCAGCTTGCGCTCGATCTCGCGGTTCACCCGGACCTTCAGCTCGTCCAGCACCTCGGGACCCGCCGTCGGCGCGGCCGCAAGGGGCGGCGCCTGGCCCGTCGCATCGCCGCTGTCGAGAAACGGATCGGCGTGGACGTAGAGCGCGTAGATCGGCCGCGAGGCCTGGGCCATCGGCTTCTGGAAGCTCTCGAACTTCTGGGTGTAGACCGCGAACGGCCCGCTGGCGCGGATGGTGCAGTCCAGCCGTGAACGGCCCCTGGTCAGGGTGATCGGCAGCGGGAAGGTGCGGTAGGTGAAGCGCCCGGCGAAGGGCGGAGCCTGGGTTCCGATGTCGAGGATCTCGACGTCACCGAGGTGGCGGTAGCCCACCTGCCGGCCGTCGCAGAACAGCACCAGCTTGCCGTCGTTGACGTCGCCGCCCCACAGCCGGATCGAGGCGTAGTTCTGGATCGCCGGATCGACCGCCAGGCTGAATTTCAGCTCGCCGCTGAAGCGCTCGCCCGGCGCCGCGGGCGGCAGGCGTCGGGCCGCGACGCCCAGGCCGCCGGTCACCAGCTCCGAGGCCTTGGCGTCGACCGCGTGAGCGGTCTCGGAAGCCGCGTCGCCGAACACGACCTTGTCGATCAGCGGGGACGCGGCCTGGGCCGACGAGGCGATCAGGCCGAACAGCGCGCCGGCGCCGAGGATCAGTCGATGTCGGGTCATGCGCGCCGCTCGCCGAGAAGTGTTGAGACAGGCCGGTGAGGCGAGGAGCGCCCTCGCCTCACCGGGAATTCCAACCCGAGGGCCTAGAACTCCTTGCGGACGGTCAGCCACACCGAGCGCGGGGCGTTGCGCTTGATCAGGTAGCCGGACTCCGGCAGCTGCGCGACCACGTCATAGACCTGCACATTGGTCGGCAGGTTGGTGCTGATCATCGGGTCGTAGGCCGAGATGTAGTCCTTATCGAGCACGTTGCGGACGTCGAGCGTGACCTGGGTCTTCTTCAGGCCGCTGTACTGGACCGAGATGTCCAGGTTGTCCTGTTCGGGCAGGTAGCGGTGATCCAGCGAGTTGGTGTTCAGCTTGCGCACGTCCATCCAGCGATGGCGGACGTTGAAGCGGAAGTCGCCGTAGCGGTACGATACCGTGTTGCTGAGCGTCCACTTGGGCGAGCGCGACAGGATGCCCGCATCGACGCGCAGCACGTCGTCCGAAGCGCCCAGGCCGTTGGCCCCGGTGTTGAGCCAGACATAGGCCTCGGTGGTCTTGCCGTTCAGGAAGGTGACGGACGGGTTCCATTCCAGGTTCCGCGTCACCTTCCACTTGGCCCAGGCCTCGACCCCGCGCGTGAAGTAGCGGTTGAAGTTCTCGGGCAGCAGGTAGGTCGAGACGTTGTCGGTATCGACCGCGGTCGGATAATCGTTCACCGCGAAGTTCTGGTAGAAATAGGTGATCTGGCCGTTGAAGCGCCGGTCGCCGAAGGTGTAGGCGGCCTCGTGGCCCTTGATGTAGGCCGTCGGGCCCAGCGGCCGCACCAGGGTCGCCGCCGTCGAGTAGCGGTTGACCACGCCCGACGAGGGCTGCTTGGCGTCGGTGTAGCGGTAATAGATCTTGTGCTTGTCGGTGAAGTTGTAGCCGATGGCGACGCTGTAATCGACGAGGCTCAGGTCCTTGTCGGCGCCGATCATCTTCGAGGCCGTCTTGGTCATGTAGACGTTGTCGTAGACGGTCAGCGGATCGCCATCCAGGCCGCCGTTGGTCAGCGAGGCGGCGCCGGAATTGCGGGTGTCCCAGGTCTCCGAATAGGTCCGGGCGTGGAAGTACTGGTACTTGATGCTGCCGTTGAAATCCCAGTGCTTGTTGGGCGACCAGGCAAAGCCGGCATAGGGCGACAGCTCCATGATCCGGGCGCGCTGCGAGACGGTGGTGAACAGGCCGCTGCCGTATGAGCCCCAGCCGCCGGCGTCGGTCAGCTGGTAGCTCGTGCCGCCGTTGGTCACGTACTTGACGTTCAGGTTCTGCACCTGACCGTCGGCCCAGGCCGACACCCCCAGGCCGTTGGCCCAGTTGTCGTTCACCTGCTCCGAGCGCGAGACGTAGAGGCCGCCGTTCACGCTCCAGGTGTCGCCGCGATAGGTGGCCGTGAAGTTGCCCATGTAGTCGACGGATTCACGGTAGTTGTCCTCGGCCCGGGTCAGCAGCACCAGGTCCTGCGAGCTCGTGCCGGTGGGCACCGTGCCGGAATTGTAGCTGCCGTCGGCGCTGGGGATGGTGGCCGTGACCAGGCCGCCGCGCATGTCGATGTCGCGGTTGGGCAGGGTGTTGCCGACGATGCACAGGCTGGCGGTCTGGAAGGTCGTCGCCGTCACCCGCGGACAGGCCACGCCCGTGCGGTAGTTGGTCCCCAGCTGCGAGCCGGCGACGTTGTTGGCCACGCGGGCCACTTCCTGGCCGGCGGCGTTGGTGAAGACGTAATAGCCCGGCGTGCGGTCCAGGTTGTTGATGTTGAGGCCGAAGCGCTCGCGCGTCGCCGCCGCCGAGCCCAGCGAGGCCAGGCCCTGGGGCTTGTACGACTGGCCGCGATAGGTCGACTTCTGGATCCGCGCCGCGCCGGTGAAGGTCAGGCGCTCGCCGATGTCGTGGTTCCAGCGCAGCGACAGGGCGTCCTGCTTGTAGCGATAGCCGTCCGACGGATCGAGGCTGTGGGTGCCGCTCTTGAAGTAGTTCGGCACCGTCTGCTGGCCGCCGTTCATGAACAGGTTCACGTCGCGGCCAAAGCCCGGGATCTCTTCCGGATCCTGGTAGCCGTAGGTCGGCTGCTGGAAGGTGGTCAGCTCGGCGTTGGTGTCGTCCAGGTGCTTGTAGATCAGGTTGAACGAACCCGAACCGTTGGCGGTGTCGTAGTCCTTGTAGAGGTTCACCTTGAACTGGCCGCCGTGGTTCAGGTCAAAGCCCGGATCCACCTGGCCGCTGGACTTGCGGTAGAAGCCGCTGAGGCCGACGCCGAAGTCGCCCTTGTCATTGACCCAGCCGTAGGCGGCGTCGACCTGCTTCCACGACAGGTGCAGGTCCTCGCCCTCGAAGCCGATGCGGGTCTGGATCACCGCCCCCGGCTTCACCTTGCCGGTGATGTAGTTGAAGGTCGCGCCGACCGAGGTGGTGACGCCCGTGGCCGACGAGCCGCCGCGCACCGACTCGACCCGGCTGGTCGAGATGTCGGCGCGGTAGAAATAGCCGTCCTGGAAGCCGCTGAACTTGAACGGCACGACCGGCAGGCCGTCTTCCAGGATCGTCGTCCAAAAATAGCCCGAGGTGTTGGCCCCGGTGCCGATGGTCATGCCGCGAGTGAAGACCTCGTTGCGGGCCACGCCGTCGTTGGACTCGACCACCACGCCGGGCATGTCGCGCAGCATGTCGTCGGCGCTGATCGGCGTGAACTTGCTCATGTCGTCCTCGTTCAGCACCGAGAACGAGACATTGGCCTTCTTGGCGGCGGTGCCGACCATGACGCCGGTGACGATCACCTCGTCGACCGCCGTGGTCTCGACCGTGACCGGCGCCGGCTTGGCCGCTTCGGCCGCCGTGGTCTTGGCGGGCGCCTGGGCCTGCGCCGCGGCGGCGACCGACATCGCGCTCGCGCCGGCGGCCAGGGCCAGAACCATGTGAGAAACCTGCAGGGCGCGGTTGCATCCGCGCTTCGGGCCGTAACCAGCCATCCTATCCTCCCCTTCGGACTTTCAGCCCGACCTCGCCTCGCGGCGGGGCCGGCGCGCCGACCGCCTTGTCGTTTTCGAGAGCGCCCCAGGCGCCCCGATCGGCTTGTTGTTATCGATATCAGCGCATTTTGAACGCTGTCAACGGGGTTTCGACGCCGACATGTCGGAAACATTCGCACGACGTGAACGCACGATAGACGGCGCGTCGCCAGCAATGCCGACAGCTTTCGATCATCAATGCGACATCGTCCGCTACGTGCGATCAGCACAGCGCCGAATGAAAACTTCAGGATGCATGCGGCGCGATGACTTCACTCTCGATCGTGCCGACCGATTTCATGCATGCAGCGATACTTCACCTGCGCGGTCGCGCGCCTTCACCACCGTTCCATGCCTGGGCCGGCGCGAGATCAGGTCGTCGGCCGCCAGCAGGTCGAGCGCCGCCCGGACGGTGATCCTGGCCACCGTGAAGCCGCTGGCCAGCTCGCGCTCGGTCGGCAGGCGGCGCTCGCCATCGAGGATCGCCGCCCGCAGCCGGTCGGCCAGCTGCCGGTACAGCGCCACACGGCCGGTGCGCTTCAGCGGCGCCCAGAAGAGGCCAGGCGAGGCGGTCACTTGAAGCTCACCCCTTCGACATTGGGACCGATCTCGATCACCGCCGGATCGGCCGCCTTCAGCCGCTTTCCGCCAATGGTCACGTTCTCGAAGCGGATGTTCCTCACCGGCCGGTCAGGCCCGTAGCCCGAGAGCGTCGAGGGGCTGGGCCAGCCGTCGCCGGTGAAGTCGATGTCGCGGAAGACCACCCCGTCGACCAGCAGCCCCGGACTCGTGCCGTACTTGGCGTTGAACACCGTGCGCACGTTGAAGAGCTTGCCCTCCTCGATCTGATCCACCCGGATTCCGTCGAACACCACGTCGCGCACGGTGTTGGTGTCGCCGGCGCTGATCGCCAGCGCGCCCTGGTATTCGGGGTCGTCCTCGTCGAGGCCCAGGATGTCGATGTTCTCGAAGCGCAGATCCTCCAGCACGTTGGGCTTTTCGCTGTCGCCGTGCAGACCGATGAACACCGCGTGGGCGACGTCGGGCCAGAAGATCGAGTCGCGCACCCGCACCCGCCGGGTGTCGCCCTTGCCGTCCTTGCGGGTGGCGTAGACCGCCACGCTGTCGTCGGAGGTGCGGATGAAGGCCCGCTCGACGGTCACGTCGCTGCAGGCGAAGACGTTGACGCCGTCCGACCACGAGCCGTTCGACAGGGTCCGGAAGTCGCGGAAGGTCACATTGCTCGACGACGCGCAGGCGATCGTGCCGTGCTTGGGCGTCAGAAAGGTCAGGCCCTCGACCGTGACGTTCTTCGAGCCCTGCACCACCAGCTGCTCGGCCGGCCGGTCGATGATCCCGCGGCCGATGATCCGCACGTTCTCGACGCCCTCGGGCTTGAAGGTCCCCTGCAGCACGGCCCCGCCGGCGACGTAGATCGTCTGACCCGACTTGACCGGGAAATACTGGCCGCCGCCGGGCGGGGCGTGCAGGCCGGGCTCGTAGAACACCACGTCGGGGCCGGGCGCGGGCCGCGCGATCGGCGCGCCGGCGAAGATCAGCAGGTTGTGCAGCCGGTCGCCGTCGAACTCGACCGACAGGTTCTGCGGCTTGTCGATGGTGAAGGTGACGACGCCCTTCTCGACCTTGTGCCTGATGGCGTTGCGGGTGGGCCGCACCTCGACGCGCTTGAAGTCGCCATTGTTCTTGCGCACGCCGATCTCGACCGGCCCCGTAAAGTCGAACTGCACCACCGACACGTCGCTGGGTCCGTCGGAATCGACCTTGGCGGTGTATTCGTAGAGGTCGCGCCAGGGGCCGCCCGGCTTGCGCACCCGCACCGTGAACGTGTCGTTGTGCATGGTGTAGAACAGCCCGCCCGGCGGCAACGGATGGATGACGAGGCCGGGCGTTTCTTCCGCCCAGGCCGCGCCGCTTAGAAGCGCGCCGAACGCAACGGCGGCGAGCAGGGCCGGAATTCCACGAGCAGGCGAACGCATCCTTGTCTCTCCCCTGGTCGACGCTCTGACGCGGCGTCTTGATTGGCCCGGACGGCCGGCGCCCCGAAAGAGACGGCGCGTCGAAATCGCTTGCGGGACGCCCGAAGGCTGCTAATTGATATCGATATCAGACACGCCATGCAAGCCCCGGCTTCGCAGGCGGAGAAGGGCGCAAAAGCGCTTGGTATCGTTATCAGTTTGGTCTATGACCGAACGGCTGGACCGACCGCGCCATGAAGCGCGGACGGCGCGGCGATGGGAGGGAGTCGCATGGGTTTCCGGAAGAACTACGCGCTGCTGAGCGCCTTCCTCTTCTTCTACTTCTTCGCCCAGGCCATGAGCATCTCGCTGCTGGCCCTGTGGTTGAAGCGGACCCTGGGCCTCTCCGGCGCGCAGACCGGCGTGGTCTTCGCCGCCAACTTCATCTTCGCGATGCTCTCCCAGCCGCTCTACGGCTTCGTTTCCGACAAGGTCGGGCTGCGCAAGCATGTCCTGTGGCTGATCAGCGGCCTGGTGGTGCTGTCGGGCGCCTTCTTCGCCTTCGTCTACGGTCCACTGCTGAAGACCAACCTGCTGCTGGGCGCGATCGCCGGCGGGGCCTATCTCGGGATCACCTTCATCGCCGGCAGCTACGCCCTGGAGTCGTTCGTCGACCGGGTGGGCCGCAAGTATGGCTTCGAATACAGCCGCGCCCGCCTGTGGGGCTCGCTCGGCTTCGCGGCCGCCGCCTTCTTCTCGGGCCGGCTGTTCAACATGGATCCGCTCTACAACTTCGCCCTGGCCTCGTGCGCGGGCCTCGTCCTGCTGCCGCTGCTGGCCTTCGCCAAGATCGAGCCCAGCGCCGACGAGCGTGAGCGCTCCGACGCGCTGAAGCCCGCCGACGCCATGGCCATCTTCCGGCTGCCGAAGTTCTGGGGCTTCATGGTGCTGATCCTGGGCGTGACCAACCTCTATCTCGTCTACGACCAGCAGTTCCCGGCCTTCTACGCCTCGCACTTCGCCGACCCGAAACAGGGCGCGGCCATGTTCGGCTACCTGAACTCGGCCCAGATCTTCCTCGAGGCGGGCATGCTGTTCGTCGCGCCGTTCGTCGTGAACAGGATCGGGGCCAAGAACGGCCTGCTGCTGGCCGCGGCGATCATGATCGTGCGCATCGCGGGCTCGGGCCTGGTGCACGGCCCCGTGCCGATCTCGGCGATGAAGATGCTGCACTCGCTGGAGCTGCCGATCCTGGTGGTGTCGATCTTCCGCTACATCGCCTTCCACTTCGAAAGCCGCCTGGCCTCGACGCTCTATCTGGTCGGCGTCAGCTTCGGGCACTCGCTGGGCCTGGCGATCCTGTCGCCGATCGTCGGCAAGAGCTACGACCTGATCGGTTTCCCCAGCACCTACCTGCTGATCGCCCTGTTCGCGGCCGCCTTCTGGGTCGCCTCGGTGTTCGCCCTCTCGCCCACCCCGCCGCAAGACCGGCCCGCCAAGGACGCCGAGCCCGATCCGGCTCTAGCCCAGGCCGACCTCGGCGGCGCCGACGTGGCCAAGGTCAACTGAAGATGCCCGACACCACCACCGCCCGCGAGCCCATCGCCCGCGCCGACGAGATCCTGGCGCGCCCGCGCCCCGACCGGGCCAGGCTCGACGCCATCATCGCCGCCGTCCTGGCCCGCATCGACGTCAGCCTCGACCGCTTCACCGACGCCTTTCCCAGGCCCTCCAGCGAGGGCGGGGTCTATGCGCCGATGGACAACACCGAGTGGACCAACGGCTTCTGGACCGGGATGCTGTGGCTGGCCTTCGAGGCCAGCGGCGAGCCCCGCTACCGCCAGGCCGCCGAGCGCCAGGTCGAGAGCTTCCGCGACCGCATCGACCGCGAGATCAACGTCGACCACCACGACCTGGGCTTCCTCTATTCGCTGTCCTGCGTGGCGGGGTGGAAGCTGACCGGCAACATCGGCGCCCGCCAGGCGGCCCTGGCCGCGGCTCGCCGGCTGATGACCCGCTACCTGCCGGCCGCCGGCATCATCCAGGCCTGGGGCGATCTTTCCGATCCCGAGCAGGCCGGGCGGATGATCATCGACTGCAACCTGAACCTGCCCCTGCTCTACTGGGCCAGCGAGGAGACCGGCGACCCGACCTTCAGGATCGCCGCCGATCGTCACATCGAGGAGGCCGCCCGCCACATCGTGCGGCCCGACGCCTCGACCTTCCATACCTTCTACATGGACCCAAAATCGGGCGCGCCGCTGCGCGGCAGCACCCACCAGGGCTTCAGCGACGACTCGTGCTGGGCGCGGGGCCAGGCCTGGGGCGTCTCGGGCTTCCCGCTGGTGCATCGCTACAAGGCCGATCCGGCCCTGATCGCCCTGGCGGCGCGGCTGGCCAACTACTTCCTCAACCGCCTGCCAGGCGACCTGATCTGCTGCTGGGACCTGGTGTTCACGGACGCCGAGCGCGACAGCTCGGCCGCCGCCATCGCCGCCTGCGGCCTGCTGGAGCTGGCCCGCGCCCTGCCGCTGGCCGATCCCGACCGCGAGACCTACGAGGCCGCCGCCCTGGCCATGGTCGAGACGCTGGGCGAGCGCTACCTGCTGCCGCTGGGCGAGCCCGGGACCGGGATCCTGGCCCACGGCGTCTACCACATGCCCAACCGCGTCGGCGTCGACGAGGCCTGCCTGTGGGGCGACTACTTCTTCCTCGAGGCGCTGGTCCGCCTCACCCGGGTTTGGGAGCCCTACTGGTGATTCAGATCGGCGTGGATTTCGGCGGCACCAAGGTGGAGGCCGCCGCCCTGGACGCCAGCGGCAAGGTGCTGGCCAAGGCCCGCGTTCCCAATCCGGGCGACTACGACAAGGCCCTGAGCGTCGTCCGCGACCTGGTCGGCGAGCTGGAGCAGAAGCTCGGCGCGCGCGGCACCCTGGGAATCGGCGCGCCCGGCTCGATCTCGCCGGCCACCGGCGTGATGCGCAACGCCAACTCGCTGTACCTGAACGGCCGCCGCTTCCGCGAGGACCTGTCGCAGGCGCTGGCCCGGCCGGTGCGGCTGGCCAACGACGCCAACTGCCTGGCCCTGTCGGAAGCCGTCGACGGCGCCGGCGCGGGCGCGCGGGTGGTGTTCGCCATCATCCTGGGCACCGGCTGCGGCGGCGGCCTCGTCGTCGACGGCAAGCTGATCGAGGGCGAGAACGGCATCGCCGGCGAGTGGGGCCACATGCCCCTGCCCTGGCCCAGCGCCGACGAGCGCGAAGGCCCCCGCTGCTGGTGCGGCCAGAACGGCTGCCTGGAGATGTGGGTGTCGGGCACGGGCCTGCGTCGCGACTTCCAGGAGGCGACGGGACTTACGCGCAGCGGCGAGGAGATCATCGCCGCCTGGCGAGCCGGCGACGCCGCCGCCACCGCCGCCTTCGACCGGCTGATGGACCGCCTGGGCCGCTCGGTGGCGGTGCTGTGCAACATCCTCGACCCCGACGCCATCGTCGTCGGCGGCGGCCTGTCGAACGTGCCCGAGGTCTGCCAGCGCCTGCCGGGCCTCGTCGCCGGGCGCGTGTTCGCCGACCGCTGGAGCACCCGCATCAAGCCCGCCGTCTGGGGCGACGCCTCCGGCGTGCGCGGCGCCGCGCGGCTGTGGAGCCTGGAGGAGGCGCGCCAGTTGCTGAGCGAGCAGGTGGCCTAGGCGGGCGCGTCATCCCCCATCAGATCCGCCAGCTCGTAGACCGGCCGGATCTCGATCTCGCTGGGTCCGGGCATCGGGTTGGGGCAGCGCTTCACCCAGGCGACCGCCTCGTCCAGATCCTTGACCTCCCACAGCCAGAAGCCGGCGACCAGTTCGCGCGGCTGGGCGAAGGGGCCGTCGATCACCGTGCGGGTCGCGCCGTCGAACGCCACCCGCTTGCCCGCCGACGAGGGCTTGAGGCCGTCGGCCGCCACCAGGATCCCGGCCGCCGCCAGTTCGTCGTTGAAGCGGCCCATGGCCTCCATCATCGCCATCGTCTCGGGCGAGCGGACGAAGCCCTGCTCGCTGTCCTCGGTGGCCTTGACCAGCACCATCACTCGCATCGCTCGTCTCCTCGCTTAGGCCAACAGCCTTAGGGGCCGACCACGCCGACCTCTCGCCCGGAACGACGATCCAAACCCTCCCGCGCCGACAGAGCCCCTGCAAGTTTTCGATGCGTGGCCGCGGCGCTCAGCGCGGCGAGAAGACGATCGGCATCCGGATATTGCCGTCGTCGACGGGCCGGCAGTCATAGAGCTTAGGCGTGAAACGGAAGGCCTTCAGCGCGATCAGCCCGGCCTCGCCGAACCCCAGGCCGACGGGCGTCTCCTCGGCGATCCTGCAGTCGGTCGCGCGGCCATCGAGACCGACACGGCATGCGATCACCGCCCGCCCCGTCACGCCGCTGCCCTTGGCCTGCTCCGGATAGAGCCGCTTGATCAGCGCGAGCGGCGGCGGCTCGGCATAGTCCGGGCGCTTGATGACGTGCGGATTGATCGGATCGTCGAGATAGTTGGGATCATCGACATAGGGATAGGCGTAGGTGACCTTGGTCCCCGGCTTGAAGTTGTCGATCTTGCAGCTTTCGAGGCCTTCGACGGCCGCCTTGGAGTATTCGACCGTACGCGGATCGACCTTCTCGGCCTTCAGCGGCTTGCAGGCCGTCAGCTTCGGCCCCTCGATCACCGAGCAACGGAACTCCAGGGTCTTGATCCGCTCCTGCGGCCAGGACGGCTTGTCGCTCTTCTCGTCAGCCGCGCCGACGCCGCACAGCACCAGGGAGCCGGCCAGGCCGGCGATCACACGCAGAACGCTCTTCATGCGCGCAAGCTTAGCAATGGCCGCCGCGCGGCGCCACCTCAGGGCGGCGCGGCGTCGGACGAGGCGCGGTCCATCAGGGTGAAGGGCAGCAGGTGGTGCACCGGCGCCGGATCGCCGCCCAGCTTGCGGGCGCGGATCTCCTCGACGATCAGGCTGACCGCCGCCCGGCCCATCTCGGCGATCGGCTGGTGGATGGTGGTCAGCTCGGGCCAGACGGTGGTGGCCACAGCCGTGTCGTCGAAGCCGCAGACGGTCAGGTCGCGCGGCACGGCGATCTGGCGGCCGTGCGCCACGGCCAGGGCGGCGGCGGCCATGTCGTCGTTGCTGGCGAAGATGGCGCTGGGCCGCAGGCGCGCCTCGAACAGCTTTTCTGCCGCCGCCAGGCCCGAGCGGTAGGTGAAGAGGCCCTGGGCCACCCATTCGGGCCGCACGTCCAGCCCCGCCTCGGCCATCCCCGCCAGAAAGCCCTCGTAGCGCAGCTGCGTCGGGGTGTGCTGCGGGTCGCCCTTGATGAAGGCGATGTCGCGATGGCCCAGGGCGATCAGGTGGCGGGTCATGGCCAGCGCACCCTCGAAGTCGTCGATGCGCACGCTGGAGACGTCGACCATCGGCCGCGCCGTCGCCAAGGCCAGCACCGTCACCCCCTCGGCCCGCAGCATGGCGATGGTCTGGCGCGAGTCGCACAGCGGCGGCGGCAGGATCACCCCGTCCACCCCCGCCGCCAGCAGCCGTTTCACCGCCTGCTTCTGGCCGGCCAGGCCCTCGCAGCGCTCCAGGATCAGGTGGCTGGCCAGCTTCGAGCTCTGCTCCAGCCCGCCCATCATGATGTCGCTGAGATAGGAGGCGCTGGGGTTGCTGTAGAGGATGCCGACCCGGGCGGCCGAGGCGCGCGAGCGCGTGGCCCGGGCCGCGACATTGACCTGGTAGTTCAGGGCCCGCACCGAGGCCTCTACCCGCTCGCGCATGGCCGGGCTGACATTGGCCGTGCCCCGGATCACCCGCGAGACGGTCATCGAGCCGACCCCGGCGTGGCGGGCGACGTCGTGGATGGTGGAGGTCCGGGGCGGGGCCGGTCGCGCGGTCACGGTCGTCGCTTCCGCGCCGGACGCCGGCCTGGCCTTGCGGGGACTCTTCACCAACGCACCATCCTCGGAACGCATCGCGATTGTTCACGATAACAATCTATCCTAACGGCGCTCACCGCCCACGCCAGCGCAAAAACGCGCGTTCGGCTGCCGGGCGCTTCTCCTTCTCTCGCTTGGACTTATCGGTGCGGTGTTCGCTAGACTGCGCCGCGACCCGTAGAGAGTCGCAGTTTGGGCGAGGACTCCTTGAGCACGCAGAGGCGACAGGCGCCGACCATCCACGACGTGGCGCAGGCCGCGGGCGTCTCCTCCATGACCGCCTCTCGCGTCGTCAACGGCTATCCGCACGTGCGCCAGGCCGTGCGCGACAAGGTCGAGGAAGCCATCAAGACCCTGGGCTACCGGCCCAACTCCCTGGCCCGCGCCACCCGCACCGGCGTCTCGCTGATCGGCATGCTGTATTCCAACGCCAGTTCGTCGAACCTGTCGAACTACCTGATGGGCGCTTTTAGACAAGCTAGCCAGAGCGGCTGCCAGCTGCTGATCGAGCCCAGCCAGGCCCACCCGACCCCGGCCCAGGCCGTGCAGAAGCTGGTCGACGCCGGCGTCGGCTCGGTGATCCTGCCCCCGCCCCTGTGCGATGACGCCGCGATCCTGGAGTCGCTGGAAAAGGCCGGCGTCGGGGCCGTCAGCTTCGCCACCGCCTTTCCGCGCGAGGGCGCGCCGGCCGTGTTCATCGACGATTTCGCCGGCGCGCGGATGATGACGCGTCATCTGATCGACCTTGGCCATGTCGACATCGCCTTCGTACGCGGCGATCCGGCCCACTCCACGGCCCAGCGCCGCGAGCAGGGCTTCCGCGAGACGATGGCGCAGGCCGGCCTAGCGGTGAACGAGGCCTATGTCGCCGACGGCGGCTTCAGCTATCGCGGCGGGCTGGAGGCGGCCCGACACCTGCTCAACCTGCGCCGCCGGCCCTCGGCGATCTTCGCCGCCAACGACGACATGGCCGCCGCCGTCAGCGCCGTCGCCCACGGCCTTGGCCTGTCGATCCCCAGCGACCTCAGCATCGCCGGCTTCGACGACACCTCGGTGGCCACCACCGTCTGGCCCGAGCTGACCACCATCCGCCAGCCGATCGCCGACATGGCCGCCTCGGCCGTGCAGCTGGCCATGGACCTCTCCCGCCCCGGCGCCGACCCCGGCGGCCACGTGCAGGCGCAACTTCAGCTGATCGAACGCGCCTCGACGGCTCCGCCGCCGTCCTAGAGGCCGGGCTCCACGCTCCATCGCGAGGCCAGAAAACTTGTCATCCCGGCCGAAGGACCGCGCCAGCGGTCCGTAGAGCCGGGACCTCCCACGCTTCAGATGTGGCCGCCGTGGGAGATCCCGGCGCTCCGCTTCGCTACGGCCGGGATGACAAGGCATTTCGTCAATGATAACGATATCAAAATAAGAACACCGGGAGGCGTGATGGCGGGCTTGGGTCGAGCATTCGGCGGGTGGATTCTGCTCGCGGCGGCGCTGGCGGCGCTTCCGGTCTCGGCGGCCGAACCGCCCAAAACCGAGCGCGCATGGCTGCCCGACCTGGGCGACGGGACCTACAGGAACCCGGTCCTGGCCGGCGACTATTCCGACCCCGACGCCGTCCGCGTGGGCGACGCCTACTACCTGGTTTCCTCGTCGTTCACCAACGCGCCGGGCCTGCCGATCCTGAAGTCGACCGATCTGGTCAACTGGACGATCATCGGCCACGCCCTGCCCCAGATCACCCCCGTGGCGCACCACTCTACGCCGCGTCGCGGCGGCGGGGTCTGGGCGCCGGCCATCCGCCATCGCAACGGCGAGTTCCTGATCTACTATCCGGATCCCGACTTCGGCGTGTTCCTGGTCAAGGCCAAGGACCCGGCCGGACCGTGGTCCAAGCCCGTGCTGGTCGACGACCGCCGCGGCGTCATCGACCCGGCCCCGTTCTGGGACGACGACGGCCAGGGCTGGCTGGTCACCGCCTTCGCCCGCAGCCGCGCCGGCTTCGCCAACGTCATCACCGCCCGCCGCCTCAACAAGGCCGGCGACCGCGCGGTCGGCGAGACGATCACCCTGGTCGAGGGCGACAAGCAGCCCAAGGTGCAGACCTCGCGCGGCCCGTTCCCGTGGATGACCACCGAAGGCCCCAAGCTCTACAAGCGGGATGGCTGGTACTATCTGTTCGTGCCCAGCGGCAGCGTGAAGGGCGGCTGGCAGGGCGTGTTCCGCTCGCGCAAACTGGCAGGCCCATACGAGGGCCGCGACGTGCTCGACCAGGGCCCCACGCAGGTCAACGGCCCCCACCAGGGCGCCTGGGTGAGCACCCCGACCGGCGAGGACTGGTTCCTGCACTTCCAGGACGCCGACTCCTACGGCCGCCGGGTCTGGCTGCAGCCCATGGCCTGGAAGGACGGCTGGCCCGTCATCGGCGAGGATCCCGACGGCGACGGCATAGGCCAGCCGGTGCTGACTCACCGCAAGCCGGCGACCAAGACCCCCTCCCCGCTGCTCGCGCCGCAGGACAGCGACGATTTCGACGGCGCCCTGTCGCTGGGCTGGCAGTGGAACGCCAATCCGGCCGACGACTGGGCCGACCTAAAGGCCGCGCCCGGCCGCCTGCGGCTGAAGGCGATCTCCTCGCCGGAAAACCTGTGGGAGACAGGCGCCCTGCTGACCCAGAAGCTGCCGGCCGAACGCTTCACCGTGACCACGAAACTCGACTTCGCGCCCAAGGCGGTCGGCGAGCGGGCGGGCCTCGTGATGTTCGGGTCCGACTACGCCTGGATCGGCCTGCAGAACACCGCCGCCGGCCCCGCCCTGGTGCGCGTCGACCGCCTGGGCGCCGACAAGTTCCAGCCCGAGCGGGTCGAGGTCGTGCAAGCCAAGGCCCCGGCCGCCGTCTGGCTGCGAATGACCGCCGAGCCGGTGGTCGTCGCCGATCCGCCGCCGGAGTTCTCGCCCTACTGGCCCTCGATGCTGCGCTCGCTGCACGCCAAGGTGACCCTCAGCTACAGCCTGGACGGCCAGAGTTTCACCCCCGTCGGCGCGCCCTTCGTCAGCCGCCCGGGGCGCTGGGTGGGCAGCCAGGTCGGCCTCTTCGCCCAGGCCCCGGCCGGCACGCCGTCCAACACCGCGACGCGGATCGGCTGGACGGACTTCGACGGATTTTGGGTGACGCGGTAGAGGCGCTCACCGCTCTCGCCGAACGCCGATTGACAGCGATCACATAGATTGGTATCGATATCAAATCTTGAAGCGCCACCCTGCGGCGCTCACTTCTTGGATGCAAGTTCCTCCCGACTCCAAGACCAAGGGGCGCCGTCTGCCCGGCGCCCCGTTTTTTTGCCTTCAGTCCCGGCTGCCATCCCAGTCCGTCAGTTCCCCGCGAAGGCGGGGATCCAAGCCGAATTCCGCGGGTGATCAACGGCCGCGCCTCATCCTGAACGCCAGCTTGGATCCCCGCCTTCGCGGGGATGCTCGGTGAAAAATGGCCAAGGGCTCTGAATGCCGCCCCGCCCTCACCCCACCGGCTCGAACCGTATCGCCTGCCCGCCCGCCGCGTTCAGCTGCAACCGAAGACGTGTGCCCGCCTCCACCGCCTGGCGCTCGATCACCACCTTGGTGCGGTTGGCCGGCCGGGCGAGGTCGCCGTCCTTGTAGCGCACGGCGGTCCACTTACCCGCGCCCAGGAAGCCCAGATCCAAGTCCAGCCGCCGCTCCATCTCGTTGGTCAGGGCGCCGAGGAACCAGGTCCGGCTCTTGCGGCGAGCGATGACGACGTATTCGCCCAGCTCCCCGGCGATCGCCCGGGTCTCGTCCCAGGTGGTCGGGCAGGCGTCGAACCATTCCAGTTCGGGCCAGGGCTGGCCCTCGTACTTCTCGGGCTTGTCGTACCAGTAGAGCAGGGTCAGCGGGCTGTAGCAGGTGACCGCCAGCGCCAGCTGGTGGGCGTTGGTCGTCTGGTTGCGCTCCTGGGCGTAGCAGATCGTGTAGTCGATCGGCCCGGCGATCGGGCGGGTGAAGGCCAGGTTCACGTGGTGGCGCGGGGCCGGGAACTGCTCGTTGCCCTTCACCCCCTCCAGGGTCAGGTAGTTGGGCAGGGTGCGCTCCAGCCCGGCCGGCCGCAGGTTGTCGTGCAGGTTCACGACCATGCCGTGCTCGCCGAACGCCCGCACCACCTTGGTGATGAAATCGACGTCCGACTGCCGGCCCTCCCACATGAAGCCCAGCTTCACCCCCGCCAGGCCCCAGCGCTGGTAGCGCCGGCACATGTCGGTCAGCGCCTTGGTCACCGCCACCCGGTCGATATAGACCAGCACGCCAATACCCCTCGCCTTGGCGTAGTCGATCACCCTTTGCAGGTCCAAGGCCGCGATCGGCGCGGTGGGGTCAGAGGCGTCCGTCCCGTCGCCGTACCAGTGAGCGTCGAACAGCACGTAGGCGATGTTGCGCTTTTGGGCGAAATCGACCGCCTTCAGCGAGGCCTCGGTGGAATAGGGCTTCATGATCCGGAAGGCGTGGCCGGGCCTGACCCACGAGACGTCGCCCAGCTGGTTCGGCGTCGCCAGGGTCGGCACCACGTGGTGGCGTTCGATCAGCCCCTTGGCGCTGTCGGCCGCCAGCAGCACGCGCCACGGCGTCTTCTGGCCCACGGCAATCTCGAAGGTCGCCTCCTCCGGCGTGTCGTCCTGACCGCCCCAGCCGGTCGCCCGGCCCGGATAGCGCATCAGGTAGGTCACGAGGCCGCCCTTGTCGTGCGCCCGCGCCATGCAGCGCGGATAGTGCAGCCGGTCGGACTCGGCGATGAAGCCGTAGACGCCGTTGCCGACGTCCACCGTGATCGGCAGATCGGCATAGGGTCCCTTGTCGGACGAGCCCGTCAGGTCCGGATGCTCCAGCGGCGCGAGGCCGCCCTGGGTGGAGACGTGGATGTCGCCCTCGTCGCGGCTGGCGTAGAGCCGCGCGGTATCGGGAAAGCGGAAGCCCGTCCGCTCGCCCATCAGCGCCAGGCTCTCGCCCTTGGCGAGGCCCGTCAGGACGTAGCGCACCGCCGCCGCCCCGTTCAGCACCCGCAGGACGATGTCGAACCGGATCCCCGCCTTGGGATCGACCATGTGCAGGGTGATCTGGCGGCCCGACTGGTCGTAGCGGGCCGACTGCCCGAACGGCGGCGACCAGTCGCCTTCGAAGACCTGCGGCGTGACGCCGGCCAGCTTCGCGCCCTCGCCCAGCAGCCGCCCTTCGGCCAGCCATAGCCCCAGGTCCGACGGCAGCAGCAGCGGCTTGCCGTCATAGGTCGCGCTCCAGCGGGGGATCGCGCCCGAGACGTCGACCACCGCCTTCAACCGGCCGTCGGGCGAGGCGATCTGGTGACTCCGCGCGGTCTCTCCCGCCTGGGCCGCCGTCGCGGCGCCGGAAATCGCGGCCAGCGCGACCAGGTCGCGGCGTGTGGGCTTCATCGCGTCGCCTCCTCCCCTTCCACCTCGGCGGCGCATCGGCGCGCGGGCGGTCGATTATCGTTCACAGCCCGGCCGGCCGCACCGCGACCAAACCGGGATCGACAAACTGATATCGATATCAAAAATATCACGCAAGCCGCCGCTCGACGCCTGCTCGACCACGCCAACTATTGGCCTTACCTCATTGCCGAATTAAGGTATGACCACATCGACGCAGAGACCTTACCTTGCCAGCGCCCGCGCCGGGCCGCGAGGCAAGTTCTGACAGCGACCCGGACCTCGCGCGGACAGCCTTCCCAGGATCGCGCGTTTTCGCGGCGCATCCTCCCCAGGATGCGCCGCTTTTTTTGACCGCTGTTCGCATTTACCTTTAGGTTGCGGTCATGGACTTCGACGCCGGACAGACGCCCGCCCCGCCCGCCGACACGCCCGCTCCCCGCCGCGGCCCCGGCCGGCCGCGCGACCCCGAGGTGGAAAAGCGCCTCAAGCGCGCGGCGCTGGAGGTGCTGGCCGCCCACGGCATGTCGGGCCTGACCCTGGAGAAGATCTGCGACAAGGCCGGCGCCCCGCGCGCCACCTTCTACCGCCGCTGGGCCACGCCGATGCAGGCGGTGGGCGAGGCCTTCAACGAGGCCTTCCTGTTCGCCCGCCTGCCCGACACCGGCGACGTCGTCACCGACCTCGTCGCCCTGGGCCAGGCGATGATCGATCTCTACAACGACCCGGTCGTGGGGCCGTGCATGAGCTTCCTGATCGCCGAGAGCCGCGTGCGGCCCGAGCTCTTCCACGGCGCCAGCGACGACTTCCAGCGCCGCCGCGCCTACAACCGCCAGGTCGTCGAACGCGCCGTCGAGCGCGGCCAGATCGGCCCCGAGATCGATCCCGACCTGATCATCGACGTCATCAGCGGCCTGGCCATGAACAACCAGGCCACCCGCCGCCCCCTGACGCCCGAGATGCTGGAGTTCGTGGTGAGGCGGCTGCTGGGCCTCTGATCCCTCTCCCCTTGCGGGAGAGGGAGGGACCCGCGCCGCAGGCGTGGGAGGGTGAGGGGTCGAACACCCTTACCGCCCTATGGGCCGACCGACTGGGTGCGGCCGCCGGGTTCTGAGAGACCCCTCATCCGTCGGCTATCGCCGACACCTTCTCCCGCAAGGGGAGAAGGATCGTTTGCACCCACCTTGAAAACAAACCGACCAAGCGGTATCTTGAGTCGTCACCACCGAGGCCCGCCCGTGTCGATCCCCGCTTCCGCCTACGCCATGCTCGCCGCGGCCATCGCCGCCGAGGTGGCCGGCACCACCTTCCTGCAGAAGTCGGAGCAGTTCACCAGGCTGGTCCCGACCCTGGCCATGGCCGGGCTCTACGCCGCCGCGTTCTACTTCCTGTCCCAGGCCCTCAAGCACGTGCCGCTGGGCGTGGCCTACGCCATCTGGGGCGGGGTCGGAATCGTGCTGACGGCGGTGATCGGCGTCGTGCTGTTCCGCCAGAAGCTCGACGCGCCGGCCCTGCTGGGCATCGGCCTGATCGTCTCCGGCGTGCTGGTCACCCAGCTCTTCTCGCGCAGCGTGGCCCACGGATGAACACCACCGCCTACAACCGCCCCAAGCAGCCCGAGCAGGTGCGCCGCGCCCTGCTGGACGCCGCCGTCGCCCTGGCCGAGGAGCAGGGCCTGGGCGGGATCACCGTCCAGGCCGTGGCCGACCGCGCCGGCGTCACCAAGGGCGGCCTCTTCCACCACTTCGCCAGCAAGCAGGCCCTGATCGACGCCGTCTTCGACTTCATGCTCGAACAGATGGACGAGGCGCTGGACCGGCTGATGGCCGACGACGAACAAGGCCAGGGGACGCACGGCTGCTTCACCCGCGCCTATGTCGTCTCGACCTTCGAGTGCTGCGACATGGCGCTCAGCGGCCAGGCCCTGTCGATCTCGATGGTCACCGACCCGGCCCTGCGCCGCCGCTGGCGCGACTGGATCGACGCGCGCCTCGTGCGCCACGCCGCCACCGACCTCGATCCGCACCTGCACGTCGTTCGCCTGGCCGCCGACGGCTACTGGTTCGCCCGCGTGCTGCACGACGGCGATCCGGGCAGCGAACCGCCGCAGGCGCTGCAGGCCCGCCTCATCGCCATGACCCGGGAGAACTGACATGACCTTCTTCCGCACCCACTGGGCCCTGCTGGCCACCGAGCCGTCACCGCCGGCCGAGGTCCCGCCAGCGCCGCCCGCGGACACCGCGCCGGTCGAGGCCGAGGAGCCCCCGGCCGCCGCCTAGACGTCGCGCAGCAAAAGCTTGCCCGACCTCGGATCGGTGAAGGTCACGTTCTCGGCGGCCTTGATCCGCCAGGCGCCGTCGCGCTCGACCAGCACCGCCATCAGCAGCGTCTCGACCTCATGGACACCGGCCGGATGAGCCTGGCTGGTCGTCAGGTGCGACCAGAAATGCACCACCGCCACGCCCGGCGCGATCAGGTCCACAGCGTGCAGGTCATTGGCCATCACCGAGCCGCGATAGACGGTCTCGTGGATGGTCCGGTGCAGCTCGACGATCTCGTCCAGCCCGCGCCTGAAGGTCGCGAAGCGGTTCACGAAGGTCGCGTCGGCTTCGAACAGGCCGCCGAGCGCCTCCATGTCGTGAGCGTTCCAGGAGGCCTCGAACGCCGCCGGCAGGTCTTCTGGTCGCGTCATCGGCGCCATGGCTTCCTCCCGTCATGAAGCGGGCGGAAGGATAGCAGCCGCGCGGCGACCGACTAGAACAGAACGCCCTTCTCCAGCAGGCCGTGCACGCCCTTCTCGCCGTTGACCGTCTGGGTCACGCGGAAGTCCACGGCCAGGGAGCAGAACTGGTAGGCCTGCACGCGGGTCAGGTTCGAGCGCGCCACGATGAAGTCGATCATGCCCCGCAGGGCCTGCTTCATGGCCAGGTCCAGGTCCTCGTTGAAGCCCATGATCACGTAGTGGGTCGGGGTCTCGGCGCGCGGCCAGGTGGCCACACCGATGTCCGACGCCTTGTGCAGGATGAAGGTGAAGGTCCCGGTCAGGCCCATCTCCAGGGCGTTGACGCAGACCTCGCCGTCGCCCTGGCGGCCATGGCCGTCGCCGGCCGAGAAGTTCGCGCCCGGAACCCAGACGGGCAGGAACAGGGTCGCGCCCGCGCCCAGCTCCTTGTTGTCCATGTTACCGCCGTGCTCGCGCGGCTCGCGGCTGGACAGGTGCCCGTACTTGGCCGGCGGGGCCACGCCCATGGTGCCGAAGAACGGCCGCAGCGGCAGTTCCGGCCCCCACTGCGGCTTGCAGACCCCGCGCGCCTTGTCGACGGCGATGTGGCTGACATAGCGGTCGGGGAAGTCCTCCGGGATCGTGCCGGCCAGCGGCCGCACGGCGCAGTAGCCCCAGTCGTTGTTGGGCTCGACCGCCTCGATACGGACCTCCAGCGTGTCGCCCGGCTCGGCCCCGGCGATGGCCACGGGACCGGTGAGGATGTGCGGCCCGATCCGGTCCAATTTGGCGTCGTGGATCGCCTGCAGGGCCGGCGGGATGGTCAGCCACGACTCCGGCCCCGGCATCACCTCGGGCCCGCCCGAGACGCAGTCGAAGGTGACGCTGTCGCCCGGCTGGATGGTCAGGACGGGGTCGAAGGCCGCGTCGAAGATGCCGAAGCGGACGGTCTGCGGCGTGGAAGACAGGTGGTGGTGCATGGCGACGGCGGAACCGGAAACGAAGAAACGGTCCCCAGTCTCCGGCCGCATCGGCGCGGCGGCGAAGCGGCGCGACCATCGACACGGCCGCTTTCGCCATCCTGCCTGCCCGCTGGGCGCCGCCTGCACGGACCTCACGCATCCGGCGGGCGATCAATCCTTCCTAGCCCCTTGAAACGTCTGGCCTAGCGGCGTTATCGTGGGGTCGCTATGAAGTATCTAATTACTTTCTAGCGTGAGTGACTTCCCATGTCGGGCGGCGATCTGTCGGCCTTCCAAAACCTCTCCGACGCCAAGGTCGCCGCCTATCTGGACTCCCGCAGCGCCGACCTCGGCCTGCGCATTCCCGAGAGCTGTCGCGCCGGCGTCGCCGAGAACCTCGCCCTGCTGCGCGACCAGACGGCCCTGTTCGCTGGCCTGACCGACGCCAACGCGCCGGTCGAGCCTTTCACGCCATGAGTTTCGACACCGCCCAGGCCGTCACCCGCGCCGTACGCGAGGGTCGCACCACCGCCCGCGAACAGGCGCAAAAGGCCATCGCCGCCGCCAAGGCCGAGCCGTTCAACGCCTTCACCGCCATCTTCGAGGACGAAGCGCTAAGCCAAGCCGACGCCGTCGACGCCGCGCTGGCGGCCGGCGAAGATCCCGGCCCGCTGGCCGGCGCGCCCTTCGCGGTCAAGAACCTGTTCGACGTCGCCGGCCACACGACCCTGGCCGGCAGCAAGATCCGCCGCGACGCCGCTCCCGCGACCGCCGACGCTGCGGCCGTCGCCCGGATGAAGGCCGCCGGCGCGGTGCTGGTCGGCGCGCTGAACATGGACGAGTTCGCCTACGGCTTCGTCACCGAGAACGCCCACGACGGCCCCACCCGCAACCCGCACGACCCGACGCGGATCGCCGGCGGCTCGTCCGGCGGGTCGGCCGCCGCCGTCTCGGGCGGGCTCCTGCCGCTCACCCTGGGGTCGGACACCAACGGCTCGATCCGCATCCCCGCCGGCCTGTGCGGCGTGTTCGGCCTGAAGCCCACCCTGGGCCGCCTGTCGCGCGCCGGAGCCTTCCCGTTCGTGCACAGCCTGGACCACATCGGCCCGTTCGCCCGCACCGCCGCCGACCTCGCCTTGGCTTATGACGCCTTGCAGGGCGAGGACCCGCTCGACGACCTGTCGCCGCCGCCCGCCGATCCCCTGTCCGCCCGCCTCGACGCCCTGGCCGACCAGCCGTTGCGCGTCGGCGTGCTGGGCGGCTGGTTCCAGCAGGGCGCCTTCCCCGAGGTGGTCGAGGCGCTGGAGATCGTCGCCGACGCCCTCCAGGCCCGGCGCGGCGTCGAACTGCCGGGGGCAAAGGCCGCCCGCGCCGCCGCCTTCGCCCTCTCCGCCGCCGAGGGCGGGCGCCTGCATTTCGACGACCTAGCTGAACGCGCCCTCGACTACGACCCGGCCGTGCGCGACCGCCTGCTGGCCGGCGCCCTGCTGCCGGACGGCGTCGCCGAAGCCGCCGGCCGCTATCGCCCCGCCTTCCGCGACGAGGCGCGCCGCGTGTTCGAAGACTTCGACCTGCTGCTGGCCCCCGTCGCCCCCTGCCCGGCCCCGCCGATCGGCCAGGCGACAATGGATCTCGACGGCGTCCCCGTCTCGGTGCGCAAGACCCTGGGCGCCTACACCCAGCCGATCAGCTATATCGGCCTGCCCGTGATCGCCGCGCCGGTGAACCGCCCCGGCAAGCCGCCGATCGGCGTGCAGCTGATCGCGCCCGCCTGGCGCGAAGACCTGGCCTTCGCCGCCGCCCTGCGCCTGGAGCGCGCCGGCGTCATCGCCGCCCACCGTCCTCCCATCCGTCGAGAGCCCGCATGACCGTCATCAACGCCCCCGACGTCCTGGCCGAGGTGACCGCCGCCGTCGACGCCTATGAAACCGCCCTGATGACCAACGACGTCGAGGCGCTGGACGGCTTCTTCCGCGACGCGCCGGAGACCGTCCGCTACGGCGTGGCCGAGAACCTCTACGGCTTCGAAGAGATCGCCGCCTTTCGAATCGGACGCACCGGCGGCTCGCCGCTGCGCGATCGGCTGCGCACGGAAATCACCACTTTTGGGCGCGATTTCGCGATCGCGAACGTCGAATTCCTGCGAACCGGGGCAAAACAGTCCGGTCGCCAGAGCCAGACCTGGCTGCGCACCGAAGACGGCTGGAAAATCGTGTCGGCGCACGTTTCCCTGCTCCAGGCCGGCGCCGACCAACGCCTTGCGCCATAGGCCCGCGGATACTCCGTCCAAGGACAATAAGTAAGTATGTCCTGACTTATGACCTAGTTTTGGGCGCCGTTGTCGCAGCGTGGTCAAATAGTGACACGGTCCCTACAAACTTCACGCTAGTGAGACGGAGTCGTCATCAAGCCTTTTGATTTCGACGCGGCCATTGTGCATTGCACCCCACGCAACCGGGTCCTCCACCGGTGTTCGAAGGGGATTTCGAAATGACCACCCAAGCCAAGCTGCGCAACAGCGCCGCCTTCGGCGTGCTCCTGCTGGCCGCCGCCGTCGCGGCCCCGGCCCTCGCCCAGGACGCGCCGACCGCCCTCGACGACGTGATCGTCACCGCCCAGAAGCGCTCCGAAAACATCCAGGACGTGCCGGTCTCCGTCGCCGCCGTCTCGGGCGAGAAGCTGGCCGCGATCTTCGCCGCCGGCGAGGACGTGCTGGCCCTGTCGAGCCGCGTGCCGGGCCTCTACATCGAAAGCTCCAACGGCCGCGCCGCCCCGCGCTTCTACATCCGCGGCCTGGGCAACGCCGACTTCGACCTGGCCGCCTCGCAGCCGGTCTCGGTGATCATGGACGACGTCGTCCTCGAGAACGTCGTGCTCAAGAGCTCGCCGATCTACGACATCGAGCAGGTCGAAGTCCTGCGCGGCCCGCAAGGCACCCTGTTCGGCCGCAACACCACCGCCGGCATCGTCAAGTTCGACAGCGTCAAGCCGAGCGAAACGTTCAAGGCCAACGGCACGGCCACCTACGGCACCTACGGCTCGACCACCTTCGAAGGCGGCGTCGGCGGCGCCATCATTCCGGAAAAGGTCGCCATCCGCCTGTCGGGCCTGTACCAGCACCGCGACAACTACATCGACAACACCTACACCAAGGTGAAGGACGCGATCGGCGGCTACGACGAAAAGGCCGCCCGCCTGCAGATCCTGATGTCGCCGAGCGAAGACACCGACGTCCTGTTCAACGTCCACACCCGGTCGCTGGACGGCACGGCCGCCATCTTCCGCGCCAACATCATCACCAAGGGCAGCAACGACGTTAACGGCAACTTCGACCGCGACAAGGTCAGCTACAACGGCGGCGCCAACAACCCGCAGAAGTACGACGCGACCGGCGTCTCGCTGAAGGTCGACCACGACTTCGGCGGCGTGAAGCTGACCTCGATCAGCGCCTACGAGACCGCCAAGGGCCTGAGCCGCGGCGACATCGACGGCGGCGTGGCCGGCGTCGGCCCGGGCGTGATCCCGTTCGATTCCGACACCCAGGACTCGATCGGCGACCTGGACCAGGTCACCCAGGAAGTCCGCCTGGCCAGCGACACCGACGGCAAGGTCTCGTGGCAGGTCGGCGCCTACTACTTCAAGTCGGCCTTCACCGTCACGACCAACCCGTTCTACGTCTCGGCCACCACGCTCGAGCACAAGAACACCTCGTGGGCCGTGTTCGGCCAGGGCTCCTACCAGTTCACCGACGCCCTGAAGGTGACCGCCGGCGTCCGCTGGACCGACGACGACAAGGACATGACCGTCCTGTCGAACCCGTACGGCGCGATCGCCCCAGTGTCGGTCTCCGACAGCCAGGCCAGCTGGGACCTGTCGGCCTTCTACGCCGTCACCGACGACGTCAGCGTCTACGGCAAGGTGGCCCGCGGCTTCCGCGGTCCGTCGATCCAGGGTCGCGACATCGCCTTCGGCAATCCGCCCTCGGTCGCCCAGTCGGAAACCATCCTGTCGTGGGAAGCCGGCGTTAAGAGCGAGCTGTTCGACCGTCGCGTCCGCCTGAACGGCGCGGTGTTCACCTACACGATCGACGATCCGCAGTTCACCGCCATCGGCGGGACCAGCAACTCCAACCGTCTGATCAACGCCAAGAAGGGCGAGGCCTACGGCTTCGAGATCGACGGCGAGTGGAAGGTGACCCAGAACCTGCTGGTCACCGCCGGCTACAGCTACAACCACACCGAAATCAAGGACAAGACGCTGGCCGTGGCCACCTGCGCCTTCGCCCAGTGCACGGTGACCGACCCCCTGAACGGCTCCAGCCAGGCCCTGGTCGACGGCAACCCGTTCCCGAACGCGCCGGAATACATCCTGAACTTCTCGGCCCGCTACAACGTGCCGGTGGGTGACGGCGGCGAACTGTTCGCTCAGACCGACTGGTTCCGTCAGGGCTACACCAACTTCCTCATCTACGAGAGCAAGGAATACAACAGCAAGAACACCTTCGAAGGCGGCCTGAAGCTGGGCTACGCCCGCACCGACGGCGCGTATGAAGTGGCCGTGTTCGCCCGCAACATCACCAACGAGGTGAACCTGCGCGGCGCGATCGACTTCAACAACCTGACCAGCTTCGTCAACGAGCCGCGCATCGTCGGCATCTCGCTGAGCGCCCGCCGCTAAGCGATCTCGACAGACTGACCTGATGGCGGCCCGGGCGTTGAAAAACGCCCGGGCCGTTGTCGTTTTGACATGCTAGCGGCGCTGGCGGCGGCTAAGGTGGTCGGCTTTCACGGCGTCCAAAAGCGCTTGCAGAACAACGAGAAGAGTTCCGCCCACCGATGACGACCAAGATCATCTTCGACACCGATCCCGGCATCGACGACGCCATGGCCCTGCTGTTCATCGAGGCCAGCCCGGCCCTCGACCTGGTGGCCGTGACGACCGTGTTCGGCAACGCCGACATCGACACCACCACCCGCAACGCCCTCTATCTGAAGGACCGCTTCGGCCTGACCGCGCCGATCTTCAAGGGCACGGACAAGCCGCTTGTCCGCCCGCGCAATCCCTCGCCCACCTTCGTGCACGGCGAGAACGGCCTGGGCGACGTCGAGCTGACGGGCCTGGTTCCCGCCCAGCCGGAAGCCAAGCCGGCCCACCAGGCGATCATCGACCTGGCCCGCGCCAATCCCGGCGAGATCACCCTGGTCGCCGTCGGCCCGCTGACCAACCTGGCCCTGGCGCTCGACGCCGATCCTGAAGTGGCGCCCCTGCTCAAGGGCGTGGTGATCATGGGCGGCGCCTTCGCCGTCGCCGGCAAGCCGGGCAACGTCACCCCGGTGGCCGAGGCCAACATCTGGAACGATCCGGAAGCCGCCGACCGCGTCTTCACCGCCCCCTGGCATGTCGCCGTCATCGGCCTGGACGTCACCACCCAGGTGATCATGAGCCCCGACTACATGGAGGCCCTGGAAGCCTCGGCCGGTCCGGCCGGCCAGTTCCTCAACGCCATCTCCAAGCCCTACGCCGCCTTCTACGGCGGCCGCGACGGCATCGTCGGCTGCTGCGTCCACGACGCCGCCGCCGTGGCCTATGTCATCGACGAGAGCCTGTTCGAGGTCCGCCGCGGTTCCGTGCGCGTGGTCACCGAAGGCATCGCCCTGGGCCAGACCCTGCAGAAGGTGGAAGGCGAGCTCTACGGCCCCTCGGCCTGGGACGACCAGCCGATCCACAGCGCGGCGATCGCCGTGGACGCGGATCGCCTGCTGGCGCTCTATGCGCGGACGATGAACGGGGTGGTGGCTTAACCCCCTCAGTCGCTCCGCGACAGCTCCCCCAGAGGGGGAGCATCTACACCGCGAAATCCTCCCCCTCTGGGGGAGGTGGCCCGGAGGGCCGGAGGGGGCCGCGCATCGCGCGGCCTTTTCCCTATCTGCGATGCCGCTCCACCCCGGCCAGATACGTCCGCGCCACGACGCGGTCATCCCCCAGCACGGTCAGGGCGAACAGCCGGTCCTCCAGCCCCTTGGCCGCCGCCAGCCGGCGCTTGAGCAGCGGCGTCGCGGCCAGGTCCAGCACCAGGAAGTCGGCCTCCTTGCCCGGCGCCAGGTTGCCGATGCGGTCGTCGAGATCCAGCGCCCGCGCCCCGCCCAGGGTGGCCAGATACAGCGCCTGGAACGGATCCAGCGCCGAGCCCCGCAGCTGCCCCACCTTGTAGGCCTCGCCCAGGGTGTGGAGGATCGAGAAGGTCGTGCCGGCCCCGACGTCGGTGCCCATGCCCACCTTCACACCGTGCGAACAGGCCTCGTCCAGCGGGAACAGGCCCGAGCCGAGGAACAGGTTCGAGGTCGGGCAGAAGGCCACCGCCGCATCCTTGGCCGCCAGCCGCTGGAACGCCTCGCCCCGCAGATGGACGCAGTGGGCGAAGACCGAACGCTTCTGCACCAGGCCGAACCGCTCGTAGACGTCGAGATAGTCGGCCGAACCCGGGAACAGCTGCGCGGTCTCGTCGATCTCGCGCGGGTTTTCCGACAGGTGAGTCTGCATCCAGACGCCCGGATGCTCGGCGAGCACTTCTCCGGCCATCTCCAGCTGGGCGTCGGTGCAGCTGATGGCGAAGCGCGGGGTGACGGCGTAGCCGAGACGCCCCTTGCCGTGCCAGTCGGCGATCAGGCTTTTCATGTCGGCGCGGGCGGTCTCGACCGTGTCGGTCAGGCCCAGGGGCGCGTTGCGGTCCATCAGGGTCTTGCCGGCGATCAGCCGCATGTCGCGCGCATAGGCTTCCGCGAACAGCGCCTCGACCGAGCCCTTGTGCACCGAGCCGAACACCAGGGCCGTGGTCGTGCCGTTGCGCAGCAACTCGTCGACGAAGAAGCCCGCCGCCTCCTTCGCATGGCCCGGATCGGCGAAGGCCGCCTCGGCCGGGAAGGTGTGCTGCTCCAGCCAGTCGAGCAGCTGCGCGCCATGAGCGGCGACGATGTCGACCTGCGGGAAGTGGATGTGGGTGTCGATGAAGCCCGGCGTGATCCAGCAGCCGGTCAGGTCCTCGACCGGGACATCGGCATGGACCGGGGCCAACTCGGCATAGTCGCCGCACGCCACCACCTTGCCCTGGTCGATGACCAGCAGCCCGTCCTCGTGAAAGCCGATCGCTTCCCCGCTCTTGGTCGGATCTTCCAGGAGATGGAGGATCGACGCCCTAAACGCTCGCAACTGAACCCTCGTCGTTACTGGCCTGAGCGGCTTCCAGCCGCATCAGCAGGTCGGCGGCCACCGACACGGCGATCACCTCAGGCGCCTTGCTCTTCAGCCCCGGCAGGCCGATCGGGCAGGTCAGGCGGTTCAGCGTCACCGCCGAAAAGCCGTCGTCGCGCAGCCGGTGCATGAACCGCGCCCGCTTGGTCTTGGAGCCGATCAGGCCCAGATAGTCAAAGCCGCCGCCGGCCAGCCCGGCCGAGGCCAGGGCGTAGTCCAGGGCGTGGTCGTGGGTCAGGATCAGGCCGTAGGCGTCACGCGACGCCCCCATGGCCAGGGCCGCCAGTTCGGCCGGCGCGCGCACCACAACGCCCGGAACCTCGGCCGCCTCGGGCCGGCTGTCGTACCAGAAGAGCTTGAACGGCAGGGGCGCGAAGGCCCGCGCGATCGCCTGGCCCACATGACCGGCCCCGAACAGCAGCACCGGCCGGCGCGGGCTCTCGCTGCGCTCGACCAGCTCGTCGCCCAGGTCGGGCCGCTTGCCGCGCGCGGCCGCCGGCGCCCCGCCCAGCACCACGGCCGGCGGATCGGCCTCCAGCGCGGCGATGGGCGCGATCGTCTTGGTCAACAGGCCTGGGTCGAACCGCGTGCGCAGCTCGAACGGCTGGTCGGCGTCCATCCGGCGGGCCGCCTCGGTCAGCCAGTCGCGGCTGGCGGCCTCGACCCGCTCGATCATCAGCCGCACCCGGCCGCCGCAGCACTGGGCCAGCAGCGGCCCCAGCGGATAGTCCTGGATCGCGAAGGCGGCCTGGGATCCCACCAGCATCCGCCGCGCCTGGCTGGTCGCCTGGTGCTCCAGATTGCCGCCGCCGATCGTCCCCGACTGCCCGCCCTCCCAGACCACCATCTTGGTCCCGGCCTCGCGCGGGGCCGAGCCTTCGGTGGCCAGCACGGTGACGAGGGCGGCGTGGTCGTCGGCGTCGAGGCGCGACAGGGCCGCGCGGGCCCAGTTCTTGTGGGTCGCGAGCAATTTAACCTCTCCCATAGGGAGAGGGAGGGGCCCACGCCGTCAGGCGTGGGAGGGTGAGGGGTTTCGACGGCGAGCGGTTTACCCCCGCCCCCCCCCCCCCCTTCGCGGCGGGCCCCTCCCTCTCCCCTTGGGAGAGGTGTGAAAAAGCGGCGACCTCACCCATTGGCCCGCCGCCTCACATCCTCGACCGCCGCCAGCACCGCCTCCGGCGTCGCCGGCGCGTCCAGGTTCGGCATCACCTTGTGATCCCCCACCGCCGCCACCGCCCGGGTGATCGCGCTGAACACCGAGATCGCCAGCATCAGCGGCGGCTCGCCCACGGCCTTGGAGCGGTGGACGGTCGGCTCGGCGTTGCGGCCGGGCTCCCAGAGCTTGACGTTCAGCACGCGCGGCCGGTCGCCCGCCGTCGGGATCTTGTATGTCGAAGGAGCATGGGTCTTCAGCACGCCCTTGGCGTCGTAGACCAGTTCCTCGGTCGTCAGCCAGCCCATGCCCTGGATGAAGCCGCCCTCCACCTGGCCAAGATCGATGGCCGGGTTCAGCGAGCGGCCCACGTCGTGCAGGATGTCGGCGCGCAGCACCTTGCTCTCGCCGGTCAGGGTGTCGATCACCACCTCGCTGCAGGCCGCCCCATAGGCGAAATAGTAGAACGGCCGCCCGCGATGGGTCTTGCGGTCATAGGTGATCTTGGGCGTGGCGTAGAAACCCGTCGCCGACAGCGAGATCCGCGCCAGATAGGCCTGGCGGCAGAGATCCGGGAAGCTCACCGTCTCGCCGCCGACCTTCACCCCCTCGGGCGTGAAAGCCACCTGCGAGGGATCCACGCCCCACTTCTCGGCCGCGAAAGCCGTGAGCCGCCCCTTCAGCTTGCCCGCCGCGTCCAGCACCGCCATGCCGTTAAGGTCCGCCCCCGACGAAGCCGCCGTGGCCGAGGTGTTGGGCACCTTGTCGGTCGTGGTCGAGGTGATCTTCACCCGCTCCAGCGGAACCTGAAACGCCTGCGCCGCCACCTGCGCCATCTTCAGATAGAGCCCCTGCCCCATCTCGGTGCCGCCGTGGTTCAGCATGATCGAGCCGTCGGCGTAGATGTGGATCAAGGCGCCCGCCTGGTTCAGGTGGGTGGTGGTGAACGAGACGCCGAACTTCACCGGCGTCAGGGCCAGGCCCTTCTTGAGGATCGGATTTGCGGCGTTGAACGCGGCCACCGCCTGCTGCCGGGCGGCGTAGTCGCACGACTTGGCCAGTTCCTCGATCAGTTCCGGCGCGACGTTGTCTTCGACCACCTGATAGTAGGGCGTCAGATTTCGGCCGCCTCCTTCTCCATAGGCGCCATAGAGATTGCGCCGGCGCACCTCCAGCGGGTCGAGGCCCGTGGCTTGCGCCACCGCGTCCATCACCCGCTCGATCGCCGCCATGCCCTGCGGTCCGCCGAAACCCCGGAAGGCGGTGTTGGAGACGGTGTGGGTGCGATAGCGGTGCGAGACGATCTCGACCGCCGGCAGGTAGTAGGCGTTGTCGGCGTGGAACATCGCCCGGTCGTTGATGGCCGGCGAAAGGTCCGTCGTCGCCCCGCAGCGCGAGGCCAGCTCCAGCCGGATCCCCAGCAGCCGCCCCTCGTCGTCGAAGCCGACGTCGTATTCCACCTCGAAGTCATGCCGCTTGCCGGTCATGACCATGTCCTCGTCGCGGTCGGGCCGGCACTTGGCCGGGCGGCCGGTCTTGACCGCCACCAGCGCGGCCGCCGCCGCGAACAGCGAGGCTTGCGTCTCCTTGCCGCCGAAGCCGCCGCCCATGCGCCGCACCTCGACGGTCACCGCATGATCCGGCCGCCCCAGCACGCGGGCGATCAGGTGCTGCACCTCGGTCGGATGCTGAGTCGAGCACCAGACGTGGACGTCTCCCTCCTCGCGCGGCGTCGCCAGCGAGGCCTGGCCTTCCAGATAGAAGTGATCCTGGCCGCCGATGGCGTGGCGGCCCTGGAGGCGGTTGGGCGCGGCGGCCAGGGCCGCCTCCGCGTCGCCCCGCGCCATGCGCTGGCTGGCCTCGATCTTCAGGTCCAGCCCCTCGGCCTCGCCGATCGTGATCGCCGCCGGCAGGTCTTCGTACTCCACCACGGCCTTGGCGGCGGCGGCGCGGGCGGCGGCGATCGAGGTCGCGGCCACCGCGAACAGGCTCTGGCCGACGCAATAGACCTCGCCGGCCGCGAACAGCCTGTCGTCGTGGATCACCGGGCTGACGTCGTTCTCGCCGGGAATGTCGGCGGCGGTCAGCACGCAGACCACGCCGGGCGAGGCCCGCACGGCGTCGAGGTTCATCGACACGATCCGCGCATGGGCCCTGGTGCTCATGCCCAGATGCACGTGCAGCAGGCCCGCCGGCTCGGGCAGGTCGTCGACATAGATCGCCGTCCCGGTCACGTGGCGCAAAGCGCTGTCGTGCGGGACCGAGGCATGCACGCCCACGAAGGGCGTGACTTTCAGCGAAGCGCCGGAATCAGCCATGGGCGGCCTCCGCCAGCACGCTGGCCGCCACGCCCGGCTCGGCGCTTTCCAGATAGGCCCGGACCAGCAGGTTCCTCGCGGTGCGCGCACGATAGCCCGCCGAGGCCCGCATGTCCGACAGCGGCGTGTAGTCCTCGTCCAGCTTGGCGGCGGCGGCGTCGATCGTCTCGGGGTTCCACGGCCGACCGATGAGGGCCGCCTCGCAGGCGTCGGCCCGCTTGGGCGTGCCGGCCATGCCGCCGAACGCCACCCGCGCCTCGACCACCACGCCATCCACGACCGTGATCGCGAAGGCCGCGCAGACGGCCGAGATGTCCTGGTCGAAGCGCTTGGAGAGCTTGTAGACCTTGAAGATCTGCCCCGCCGGGCCGCGCGGCACGATCACCGCTTCGACGAACTCGCCGGGCTGGCGGTCCTGCTGGCCGTAGGAGACGAAGAAGTCCTCCAGCGGGATCTCGCGCGTCTGCTCGCCCCGGCGCAGCACCAGCGTGGCGCCCAGCGCGATCAGGGCCGGCGGCATGTCGCCGATCGGCGAGCCGTTGGCGATGTTGCCGCCGATCGTGCCGCTGTTGCGCACCTGGGTCGAGCCCAGCCGCCGCATCATCTCGCCCAGGCTGGGATAGCGGCCGGCCAGGGTCTCGATCGCCTCGACATAGCGAACGCCGGCTCCGATCCGCAGGGCGTCGCCCACCCGGGTGATGGTCTTCAACTCGGCCACCCGGCCGATGTCGATCAGGGTCTGGGGCGGCTTGCGCAGCTTGGTGACCCACAGCCCCACGTCGGTCGCCCCGGCCACGAAGGCCGCGTCCGGATTGGCCTCGGCGGCGGCCGCCAGCTCGGACAGGTTTCGCGGCGCCAGCCAGCGGCGGGTGACGCCCCGCACCGGATCCTCATGCGCCAGACTCAGCATGGTCTCGCGCTGGATCGCCTTCAGCGAACCGGCCACGTCCGGCGCCTCTTCGCGCACCACCTCGCGCGCCGCCTCCAGGATCGGGCCATAGCCGGTGCAGCGGCAGAGGTTCCCCGCCAGCACGTCCTCGACCGGCGCCCCCGCCCCGCAGGCCCCGACCGCGCGGCCGTACAGCGACATCACGATCCCCGGCGTGCAGAAGCCGCACTGCGAGCCGTGCTTGTCGATCATCGCCTGCTGAACGGGATGCGGCTTGCCCGCGCAGGCGCCCACACCCTCGGTCGCCAGGCTTTCGACCGTCATCACCGCCTTGCCGTCCAGCATCGGCAGGAACTGGATGCAGGCGTTGACGGCCCGCCAGGCAACCGGCTTCAGCGCGTCGCCGGCCGTCAGTTCGCCGACCAGCACTGTGCACGAGCCGCAGTCGCCCTCGGCGCAGCCTTCCTTGGTTCCGGTCTTGCGCAGCGGCCCGCGCAGGTGCTCCAGCAGGGTCGTGGTCGGGTCGACGCCCGCCGCCTCCTGGGCCTCGCCGTTCAGCAGGAACCGGATCGTCCCGCCCATCTCAGCTGCCCCGGTAGGTCGAATAGCCGAACGGCGACACCAGCAACGGCACGTGATGGTGCTGGGCCGGATCGGCCACCGCGAAATCGATGGTCACCACGTCGAGGAATGGCGGGTCGGAGACCTTGGCCCCGCTGGCGGCGAAATAGGCGGCGATCTCGAACTCCAGGCGATAGCCGCCGACCGCCAGGGCCTCGCCCTCGACCAGCCGCGCGCGGCCGTCGGCGTCGGTGGTCGTCGCCAGCAGCAGCGTCGGCGGGCCTTCCACCCGGCGATAGACGCGCACCGCCACCCCGGCGGCCGGGCGGCCGGCGGCGGTGTCGAGGATGTGGGTCGTCAGGCCGCTCATGCTTGGTCCTGCGGGATCGGGGTCATCATACGCTCTTTCGACCTCTCCAGAGAGGTTGATGCTCGGAGGCTGGGACCGCGCGCGTCCGCTGTCCAGCCTCGCCGCCGCCGGACCGTCCGCCCGTGGCGGGTTCGCGGCCGGTTCGCCCAGCCAGGCGGCGACCGGCGCCCGCCGATTGAGCGTATATAAGTCTTTTATTACTTACCAGACGCGCCCGTTGCGTCGCCCCGCCGACCCCGCCCGAAGCCAAACGGACGCAGAATCGCAAAAAATGGTCGGCGGACGCTGCGTAAGGTTGGAAAAGCGCGGCCAACCCCGGTAGCAACACCGGCAGACGGGCCGCGTGCGTAATCCCAACCCCGGGAGCGCGACAAAGAGACGGCCCGCGCCACGCGCTGCGCAGAACAGGACCGATCGATGGACGAGGATTTCCGTAAAGCCGCCCTGGATTACCACCGGCTGCCGCGGCCCGGAAAGCTGGCCATCGAGGCCACCAAGCGCATGGCCACCCAGCGCGACCTGGCCCTGGCCTACTCCCCCGGCGTCGCCGCCCCGTGCCTGGCCATCGCCGAGGACCCGGATCTGGCCCGCGACTACACCGCCCGCGGCAACCTGGTGGCCGTGATCTCCAACGGCACCGCCGTGCTGGGCCTGGGCGACATCGGCCCGCTGGCCTCCAAGCCGGTGATGGAGGGCAAGGCCGTCCTCTTCAAGAAGTTCGCCGGCATCGACGTCTTCGACATCGAGGTCGACGCCAAGGATCCCGACCGCTTCATCGAAGTCGTCGCGGCCCTGGAGCCCACCTTCGGCGGCATCAATCTCGAGGACATCAAGGCCCCCGAGTGCTTCATCATCGAGCGCAAGCTGCGCGAGCGGATGAACATCCCGGTCTTCCACGACGACCAGCACGGCACCGCCATCGTCTGCGCCGCCGCCGTCCGCAACGCCCTGCTCGTCCAGGGCAAGCAGTTGAAGGACGTCAAGCTGGTCACCTCGGGCGCCGGCGCGGCCGCGCTGGCCTGCGTCGACCTGCTGGTCTCCATGGGCCTGCCGGTCGAGAACGTCACCCTCACCGACATCAAGGGCGTGGTCCACGCCGGCCGCGATCCGGACATGCCGGACAACATGGCCCGCTACGCCCGTCCGACCGACGCGCGCACCCTGCCCGACGTGCTGCCCGGCGCCGACATCTTCCTGGGTCTCTCGGCCCCGCGCGTCTTCAAGCCCGAGTGGCTGCCGCTGCTGGCCGAAAAGCCGCTGATCCTGGCCATGGCCAATCCGGATCCGGAGATCCTGCCGGAACTGGTCTACGCCCAGCGCCCCGACGCCATCATGGCCACCGGCCGCAGCGACTACGCCAACCAGGTCAACAACGTCCTCTGCTTCCCGTTCATCTTCCGCGGCGCGCTCGACGTCGGCGCGTCCGAGATCAACGAGGCCATGAAGGTGGCGGCCGTCGAGGCCATCGCCGAACTGGCCCGCGCCGAGGCTTCGGAAGTCGTCGCTTCGGCCTATGGCGGCGCGGCCCCGATGTTCGGCCCGCAGTACATCATCCCCAAGCCGTTCGACCCGCGCCTGATCCTGCAGATCGCCCCGGCCGTGGCCCGCGCGGCCATGGAGTCGGGCGTCGCCACCCGGCCGATCGCCGACTTCGACGCCTACCGCGCCGAGCTGGAGCTGTTCGTCTACCGCTCTGGCCAGCTGATGCGTCCGGTGTTCGAGCGCGCCCGCAAGGCGACCAAGGCCGCCAAGGTCCGCGTCGCCTATGCCGAGGCCGAGGACGAGCGCGTCCTGCGCGCCGTGCAGACCGTGGTCGACGAGGGCCTCGCCGCGCCGGTGCTGATCGGCCGCCGCGAGGTCATCAAGGCCAAGGCCGCCGAGATGGGCCTGCGCCTCGACCTGGGCGGCGCGGTCGAGATCCTCGACCCGCAGGCCGACCGCGAACTGTTCGAGCCGATCATCGGCCAGTACCAGGACCTGGTCGGCCGTCGCGGCGTGCCGCCGATGGCCGCCAAGCGCCGTGTCGAAGGCCGCCGCACGGTGGCCGCCTCGATGCTGCTGCAGACCGGCCAGGTCGACGCCGCCCTCGTGGGCGGCAGCGGCGACTGGTGGCAGCACATGACCTACGTCCTGCCGATCATCCCCAAGCGCGAGAACGTCGGCCGGGTCTACGCCATGTCGTCGCTGATCCTCGACAACGGCACGCTGTTCTTCTGCGACACCCACGTCAATGTCGACCCGACCGCCGAGCAGGTGGCCGAGATGACGCTGCTGGCCGCCGAATCGGTGCGCCGCTTCGGCCTGACGCCCAAGGCCGCCCTGCTCTCGCACTCCTCGTTCGGGGCCTCCAACTCGCCGACCGCCCGCAAGATGCGCGAGGCCCTGGCGCTGGTCCGCGCCGGCGCGCCCGAGCTCGAGGTCGACGGCGAGATGCACGCCGACGCCGCCCTCTCCCAGGCCCTGCGCGACCGCCTGGTCGGCGACAGCACCCTGAAGGGCTCGGCCAACCTGCTGGTCATGCCGACCCTGGACGCGGCCAATATCGCGCTCACCCTGCTGACGGCCGCCACCGAGGCCCTGCTGGTCGGTCCGATCCTGCTGGGCATGAGCCGGCCTGTGCACGTGCTGACGCCCAGCGTCACCGCCCGCGGCATCGTCAACATGACCGCCCTGGCCGTGAACCAGGCCGCCGCCGAGCGGGCCGCCAAGGCCGGCTGATCAGGCCTCCACCGGCTTTCGGGGCGGCGACCTTGCGATCTGGATGGCGGCCTCTCGCAAGGGAGGCCGCCATTCTTTTTGGGCGTCGCCAGGCCGGCGGAAGGCCATCCTAGGGGCGTGTAACGCGCACGAAAAAGCCCCGCCGGAACCCACCCCTGTCGCAGCGACAGAAGTCAGGTCCCGACGGGGCCTAATTCGCCAGGTCGGCAGTCGGCCAGACGCTCCGCGCCCGGCCGATAGACCGATCCCTTAGAGGATGCGCAGGTTGCCGGCCGAGGTCTTGCCCGAGCGGCGGTCCTGTTCGAGTTCGTAACCGACTTGCTGGCCTTCGTTCAGGCCGCGCAGGCCGGCGCGCTCGACGGCCGAGATGTGCACGAAGATGTCGCCACCGCCGTTGTCCGGCTGGATGAAGCCGAAGCCCTTGGTGCTGTTGAACCACTTCACGACGCCCGTACCGGCTTCGCCGGTGCCGCCGCCGCCACCGCCGCCGCCACCGTAGCCGCCGCCGCGGGGAGCGTCGAAGCTGCGCTGCGGACGACGCGGCGCGCCGCCGGCCGGAACGGCGCCATGGCCGGTCACGCGCAGATTGCCGGCCGAGGTCTTGCCCGAACGGCGGTCCTCTTCCAGCTCGTAAGCCACCTGATCGCCTTCATTCAGGCCCGACAGGCCCGAACGTTCAACCGCGGCGATGTGGACGAACACGTCCTGGCCGCCGTCCTCGGGCTGAATGAAGCCAAAGCCCTTGGCCGGGTTGAACCACTTAACGACACCGTTCGCCATCTTATCCTCAAAACCTCAATCGACGGGCCAATTGCCGGCCCGCGTCCTTCCACAGCAACTCATGACGCAAAACTGCGGCACGCGCTACGCCCTTTGCACGGAGATTATGGGTGGGAAGCGGCCGCTGGCCAGAAAAATTCGCGCGCGGAGGCTCAGCTGTCGCCAAAATACCACTATGGGTGGTAAGCGACGGCGTCAAAAAAGGCCGACGCCGGACGACATCGACCTTGTCGGTCTATCAGGAAAGTGGGTGCGGGGACAGGATTTGAACCTGTGACCTTCAGGTTATGAGCCTGACGAGCTACCGGGCTGCTCCACCCCG
>NZ_JBWKNI010000021.1:0-89603 GCF_059415485.1 Caulobacter sp. GW821-FHT10C03
AGCGAAAGCGCGGGGACGAAGCGCCGTGCTTACCCCCTCAGTCGCTCCGCGACAGCTCCCCCAGAGGGGGAGCATCTGAAGCGCCAGGATCCTCCCCCTCTGGGGGAGGTGGCCCGGAGGGCCGGAGGGGGGCGGCCGAAGGCCGTTGCTACTTCAGCCCCAGCGCCCCGGCGATCGCCGACCACGGCACGAGCTTGAAGTTCTGGTGCTCGGGCGGGAAGACGTTGCGGCCGTCCTGGGCGACGAAGGCGCCGCCTTCCAGGCCCGCGCCCAGCGAGGCGCTGGTCACCTCCAGGCCGTCGGTCTCGGAGATCCCGTCGATGCCCTTGGCCCCGTCGGCCACGACCGAGAAGCTGCCGACATAGGCGTTGTCGCCCTCGCGGCGATAGACGGCGTAGCTGTCGTTGCCCTGGCTGGAGACGACGATGAAGCCCTTGCCGCCCGGCTGGGCGTAGATGCCGACGCCTTCCAGGTCGTCCTTCAGGGCCGGGTTGGCGGCCACGCGGTCGACGGCCTTGGGCGCGCGGTTGTCCGAGGGCTCGGCGCCCAGCCGCCACAGGGCGACGTCCTCTTCGGCCACGTAGAGCGCGCCGGTCTCGTCGTCGGCGACGCAGCCTTCGGTCTGGGTGTCGAACTTCACGTCGCGCACCTGAACGGCGCGGACCTTGCCGTTGGCTTGCGCGACCAGCTTCCACTGCCGCACCAGACCGTCGGGATCGCTGATGAAGACGTAGGTCGCACCCTTTTTGCCGCGGTACATGCAAAGCCCGTAGGGGTCCGAAAGCCCCGTGGCCTGCATGCCGTCGGCGACCGAGGTCAGCTGCCGGGTGGCCGGATCCAGCGTGTAGATGGCGATCGACTTGTGGGTGCGGTCGCTGGCCGTGACCAGGATCACATCCTTGCCGGCCAGCTTGAAGCCGGACCGCAGGTCGACATTGTTCATCTTGCCGTCGGCCAGGTACTGCAACGGCTTGCCGGTCAGATCGTAGACCAGCAGGCCGCCCTTTTTGTCGGTGGCGATGATGGCGCTCTTGGCCGGATCGGTCGGGTTGGCCCAGATGGCCGGATCGTCGGCGGCGTCGCCGTCATGGGCGACCGGCGTGGTCTCCATGGTCGGGCGGACCACGGCGAAGTCGGCCTTGGGCCTGGAGCCGGCCGCGTCGCCCGTGGCCAGCTTGAGCCCCGCGGCGACGTCGGCCCAGGACACGACCTTCATGTTCGCGCCCGACTTGCGGTCGTCGGCGACCAGCAGGGCGCCGGCCGGCAGGCGATCGCCCAGGGGGGCGCGCAGGGCGAACAGGCCCGAGGGGTTCTCGACGGCGTTCTGCTGGTCGGCCTGGATGCGGAACAGGCCCGTGAAGGCGTCGTCCTGGGAGCGATCGTAGACGGCGTAGTCGCCGGCCGTGGCGTTGGCTGCGACCAGGAAACGGGCGTTCTGCCCGCCGTCGACCAAGGCCAGGCCCGCCACCTCGCCGGCGATCTGGCCCAGGCGGTTGGCGTCGATCAGGGTGGGGACCGGATCGGATTCCGGATCGGCGGCGTAGCGCCAGATGCCGACCGCCTCCTGGGCGACGTAGAGGGCGCCGGTCACGTCGTCGGCGACGCAGTACTTGGCCTCGGACGACAGGTGCAGGCGGCGCACGATGCGGCCGTCCAGCTTGCCGTCGGCGGTGGGGAACAGCAGCCACTGGTCCATCTGGCCGGCCACGCCCAGGGTGAAGGCGTAGAGCGAGCGATCACGCGATCCGCGCCACAGGCAGACGCCTTCGCCGGCGTAGTCCAGGGTCAGCGGCTTGGCGTCGAGACTGGCGGCCTGGCCGGTGGCGAAGTCGTAGGCCGCTAGGCGCAGGCGGCCGCCCTTGCGGTCGAGCAGGGCGACCAGCGGCTTGCCCTCGTGCTCACGCACGTCGACGCCGTAGACCTCGCCGCCGGCGATCGCGCCGACCCGCTGGCCGTCCAGGCCATAGAGCTCCAGCCCGCCGCCTTCGCCGGTGGCGGCGATCAGGCTCTTCTCGGGCGCGGCCGGATTGCGCAGCAGGGCCACGCCGTTGGCGCCGCCTTCGGTGGTCGGGGCGGTCGAGACGGCCGGCGCAAAGGCCGGGGCCTCGGCGAGGGCGGATCCGGCGCCGAGCAGGAAGGCGAGCACGCCGACGGCGGCGCTGGCGCGAAGATGGGTCATTCCGTGGATCCCCCAGGGTCGTTCAGACGGATTGCGCGGCCAGCCCTGACCGGCGCGTGGCTTATGCGACGATTTCAAAACGGATTGATGACGCCGAAGTCCTTTCGCCGACACGGGCGTTTCTCCGCGCCGAGCGGCTATAGTCCGACCCGAGTCTTTCGCCGCCCTGGAGCCGCCATGTTCGACGCCCCCATCGAGGCGACACCCGTTTCCGAAGTCATCGTGACCGGCGCGCGCCTGCCGCCGTCGGCGGGGGAGGGGGCCTTCGCCATCTCGACCCTGGCCGACCCGGTCTGGGCCCGCTCGACCCGGCTCGACGAGCAACTGGCGCGGGCGCCGGGCGTCTCGCTGTTTCGGCGCACATCCAGCCTGGCGGCCAATCCGACGACCCAGGGGCTGTCGCTGCGGGCCATCGCCCCATCCGGGGCCGGGCGGGCGCTGGTCACCCTCGACGGCGTGCCGCAGAACGACCCGTTCGGCGGCTGGGTGATCTGGGGCGGCCTGCCGTCCGAGACGATCCAGGACGTCCGCATCGTCCGCGGCGCCGGCGCCCAGGCCTATGGCGCGGGCGCTCTGACCGGCGTCGTCGCCCTGACTGGTCGGGACGGCGGCGCCGAGGTGCTGGAGGCCAGCGCCGAGGCTGGCGGGCTCGGCTATCGCCGCGCGGCGCTCACCGCCGGGGCCGGCGGGATCCTGGCCAGCGTCTCGGCCGAGCGCTCCGACGGCTGGACCCCCGTCCGCGAGGGACGCGGCGCGGCCGATGAGCCCCTGGCCATGCAGGCCTGGTCGGCGGCCCTGCGCTACGACACGCGCCTGGCCGCTGGTCCGGCCCTGGCCGCCCGCGTCGCCGTCCATGACGAGAACCGCCGCTCGGGCCTGTTCGGCGCCGACGCCCGCTCGCGCGGCGCCCAGGCCAGCCTGACTCTCGCCCAGGCGCCGTCGCCGGACCGCAAGGGCTGGCGGCTGCAGGCCTGGACCCTGGTCAGCGACCTGCAGAACCGCTCGGTCGCGGTCGCGACCGGCCGCGCCTCGACGACCCCCGCCAACGACCAGTACGAGACGCCCGCCTACGGCTTCGGCTTCAACGCCGCCCTGCGCGGCGTGCGCGGTCCGCTGGAGTGGGAACTGGGCGCCGACGTCCGCGCCGCCGAGGGCGAGACCCACGAGCGCTTCCGCTACATGTCCGGCCAGTTCACCCGTCTGCGCGAGGCCGGCGGCCGCACCACCACGGCCGGCATCTACGCCGACGCCAGCTGGACCTCCGGACCCTGGCTGGCCACCGGCGACCTGCGTCTGGACCACTGGCGCGCCTCCGACGCCCGCCGCCGCGAGTTCGACGCCCAGACCGGCGCGGCCACCCTCGACGAGGCGCCGGCCGGCCGCAGCGCGACCACGCCCACCGGCCGCATCGGCCTGCGCCGCGATCTCGGCCCCGGCTTCCTGCGCGCCGCCGCCTATGCCGGCTTCCGTCCGCCCAGCCTCAACGAGCTGCACCGCCCGTTCCGGGTCGGCAACGACGTCACCGAGGCCAACGCCGCCCTCAAGCCCGAACGGCTCTACGGCGTCGAGGCCGGCGGCGGCGTCGAGGGGCGGGCGGGGAGCCTGACCGCCACCCTGTTCCTCAACCGCCTCGACGATCCTGTGGCCAATGTCACGATCGGGACGGGGCCGGCCACCTTCCCGACGGCCGGCTTCATCCCGGCCGGCGGCGTGCTGCGCCAGCGCCAGAACGTCGGCCGCATCGACGCGGTCGGGCTGGAGCTGGAAGGCCGCGCCAATCTCTCCGAACGCCTCGCCCTGACCGCCGCGCTGATGGCGACCCGGGCCGAGGTCGATGGCGGTTCGGACGCCCCGCAACTGAACGGCAAGCGCCCCGCCCAAGCCCCGCGCCTGGCGGCGTCGGCCGGTCTGGAGTGGAAGGCGGCCGAGCGCCTCGACCTCTTCCTCGCCGCCCGCCACGAGGGCGCGCGGTTCGACGACGACCTCAACACCCGTCGCCTGCAAGCCGCTACGACCCTGAACCTCTCGGCCCGCTACGCCGTCAGCGCCTCGACCCGCCTGGAGGTCGAGCTGCGCAACGCCCTGGACGCCGAGGTCGCCACCGGCCGCACCGGCGATGGGATCACCAGCTACGACGCGCCGCGCAGCCTGCGGGTGGGCGTCGTCTACGTTCGCTGAGAATGGTACCGCTAAAAACAAAAGCAAATTTATTTATTCTATTGACGCGCCCCGGCGGAACGTGATGACTTCGTTCCCAAGCGATCCGGACGCGGCCTCGACGCCGCTCCAGGATCCGGGAGGGAACCATGACTTTCAGGCGCAGCCCTGGCGCGTCCACGCGCAACCGATCTTCCCGCAGTAACGACTGAGGCCTTCGTCGCCTCGCGGTCCGCCGATCCACCCGCGCCTTTCCCATATTTCCTGCACGCGGGAGCCAAGGGATCGGCGGACCGTCTTCCTTCTTCTTTTCCTTTCCGCGTGAGCCCATGAAGCGCCTCGTCTCGACCCTGGCGGCCGCCTCCCTGCTGTTCGCCGCCGCGCCGGCCTTGGCCGACGATCCGCCGCCGCCGCTGCCCGACAACGGCCTGGCCCGCACCCCGCCGATGGGCTGGAACAGCTGGAACAGGTTCGGCTGCAATGTCGACGAGACCCTGATCAAGCGCATGGCCGACGCCATGGTCTCGTCGGGCATGAAGGACGCCGGCTATGACTACGTGGTCATCGACGACTGCTGGCACGGCGAGCGCGACGCGCGCGGCGACATCCAGCCCGATCCCAAGCGTTTCCCGAGCGGCATGAAGGCCCTGGGCGACTACATCCACGCCAAGGGCCTGAAGTTCGGCATCTATTCCGACGCCGGCCTGAAGACCTGCGCCGGCCGGCCCGGCAGCCGTGGCTACGAATACCAGGACGCCCGCCAGTACGCCGCCTGGGGCGTCGACTACCTGAAATACGACTGGTGCATGGCCGGTACGCAGGATGCGCCGTCGTCCTACTACATCATGTCGGCCGCGCTGCAGGCCACGGGCCGCGACATCGTCTTCTCGATCTGCGAGTGGGGAAATTCCAAGCCTTGGACCTGGGGTCCCCAGATCGGCAACCTCTGGCGCACCACCGGCGACATCTACGACGCCTGGGAGGGCGTGAAGGGCTACAGCCTGGGGATGCTCAACATCCTCGACAAGCAGGCCGAGCTTCATCCCTACGCCAAGCCCGGCCACTGGAACGACCCCGACATGCTCGAGGTCGGCAACGGCGGCATGACCACGCAGGAATACCGCGCGCATTTCAGCCTGTGGGCCATGCTGGCCGCGCCGCTGATCGCCGGCAACGACATCGGCCACATGGACGCCGACACCAAGGCGATCCTGACCAACAAGGAAGTCATCGCCGTCGACCAGGATCCGCTCGGCGTCCAGGCGCGGCGGGTGTCCAGGCAGGGCGACCTGGAGGTCTGGGCGCGGCCGCTGAAAGGCGGCGGCCGGGCGGTGGTGCTGCTCAATCGCGGCGCGGCGCCGGCGGAGGTGCGGGTGGACTGGTCGATGCTCGACTATCCTGCTACTCTGTCGGGCAGAGTTCGTGACCTGTGGGCGGGGAAGGACCTGGGCCCGCGCAAGGGCGGCTACGCGGCGCAGGTCGCGCCGCACGGCGTGGTCATGGTCACGGTCTCGCCGTGACCTTATGAATAAATAAAAAGCGTTTTTTAATTCTGGCGCACCCAGCGGACCCAGGGTAAGCCATCGGCGGATATGTGTCGGCGCGCAGTCGCCGAGCGTGCGACAGGGAGTATTGGGTGATCCAGCTCGGGATCGATTTCGGTGGAACCAAGATCGAGGCGACCGCCCTGTCGTCTGACGGTCGCGTGCTTTCGACCCTCCGCACTCCCACGCCCGGCGACTACGACAGCGCCCTGGCCGCCGTGCGCGACCTGGTGGCCCGCACCGAGCAGGCGGCCGGCGGCCGCGGCACGATCGGGGTCGGCGCCCCGGGCTCGGTGTCGCCGCGCACCGGCCTCGTGCGCAACGCCAACACCACCTATCTGAACGGCCGCCGATTCCGTGAGGACCTGGAGGCCGCGCTCGATCGTCAGGTGCGCCTGGCCAACGACGCCAACTGCCTGGCCCTGTCCGAAGCCACCGACGGCGCGGCCGCCGGGGCGCGGGTGACCTTCGCGGTGATCATCGGCACCGGCTGCGGCGGCGGCCTCGTCGTCGACGGCAAGCTGGTCGAGGGCGGCAACGGCGTCGGCGGCGAGTGGGGCCATGTCCCTCTGCCCTGGCCCAAGGCCGAGGAAAACCCCGGCCCGCAGTGCTGGTGCGGCCGTCATGGCTGCCTGGAGACCTGGATCTCGGGCACCGGCTTCCGCCGCGACTTCCGCGAGCACGGCGGCGCCGATCTCAGCGGCGCGGCCATCGTCGAGGCCGCCGCCGGCGGCGACCAGGTCGCCCAGGCCGCCCTCGACCGCTATCTCGATCGCCTGGCCCGCGGCCTGGCGGTGATCGCCGACATCGTCGATCCCGACGTCTTCGTGCTGGGCGGCGGCATGTCCAATGTCGACGTGCTGTACGAGCGTCTTCCGGGCCTGGTGGGACCGCACGTCTTCACCGACCGCTGGGAGAGCCGCATCGTCAAGGCGCGCTGGGGCGACTCCTCGGGCGTGCGCGGCGCGGCCCGGCTGTGGAACCAGGCCGACTGGTCCAGCGATGTCGCCGCCTGACGGCGCCAGGAGGAGGGATCGCCCGATGCGGACGCCCCGCCTCCTTTTCGCGGCGCTCCTGACAGCGCTGGCAACGCAGGCGGCCGCCGAGCCGGCGCGGGTCTCGACCAAATCCGGTGTCCTGGTCGGCGAGCAGCGCGTGGACGGAAGCACGGCCTTCCTCGGCGTTCCCTTCGCCAGCCCGCCGGTCGGCGATCTGCGCTGGAAAGCGCCGAGCCCGCTGCCAGCCTGGACCGGCGAACGCGCCGCCTTGAAGTCCGGTCCCGCCTGCCTCCAGACCTCGCGCGGCTGGAACGCCGTCGACGCCGCGCGGTCCAGCGAGGACTGCCTCTATCTCGACATCCGGATTCCGAAACACGCGGCCGGGGCGAAGCTGCCGGTCATGGTCTGGGTGCACGGCGGGGCCAACCACGCCGGCTCAGGCGCGGGCACGGTGGAGTCGAGCCTCGTCGACCAGGGCGTCATCCTGGTCAGCGTGCAGTACCGCCTGGGCGTCTTCGGCTTCCTGTCGCATCCGGGCCTGACCCGCGAGCAGGGCGGGGCCTCGGGCAACTACGCCCTGATGGACCTGATCGCGGCCCTGCGCTGGGTTCACGACAACGCCGCCGCGTTCGGCGGCGACCCCGGCAACGTCACCCTGTTCGGCCACTCGGCCGGCGGCCAGGACGTCGGCCTCGTCATGCTGGTGCCCCAGGCCCGGGGCCTGTTCGCGCGAGGGATCCTGCAAAGTGGCCCGCCGGGCTTCGGCTTCGCGCCGCGCAGTCTGAAACAGAACGAGGCGATCGGCCTGCAGTTGGCCAGGGGCGTCGGCGCGCGGTCGCTGGTGGATCTGCGCAAGACCTCGGGTTCAGAACTCCTCAAGGCCGCCGAAGACCTGAAGGCGCCGATCGACGACCAGGGCTTCATCTGGACCCAGGCGGTGATCGACGGCGCTGTGCTGTCCAAGGCGCCCGAGGCGCTGCTGGCCGATCCGGCCGTCAAGCCGATGATCGTCGGCTCCAGCGCCCGCGAGATCGCCCTGTTCGGCGGTGATCCTGTCCGCGCCAAGGCCTGGGTGGTCGAGACCTTCGGCGCGCGGGCGCCGCGGGTGCTGGCGGTCTACGGCCTCGACCGAGACCTGCCGCCGGCCGCCGATCCTTTGCGCGGCGACGCCGTGTTGCAATTGGCCACCGACCGCATGTTCCGCTGCCCGGCCGTCTCGGTCGCCGCCCTGCGCGCCAAGGCCGGCGGCAAGGTCTGGCGCTACGAGCTGGCCGTTCCGCCGCCGGGGCAGGCGGCCGTCGGCCATGGCTCGGAGCTGACCAATGTCTTCGACCGGCCCGCGCCGGGCCGCCCGCCGATGCAGGCCTATTGGGCCGCTTTCGCTCGGACGGGAGATCCCAACGCCGCCGGCCTGCGGCCCTGGCCGGCCGAGGACGGCGCGGCCCGCCGCCTCGTCTTCGCCCCCGACGGGCCGAGGGCGGAGCAGGGCGGCGAGCCTGCCTGCCGGTTCCTGACCCGGCCCTAGAACACCCAGCAACAAGCGGCGATCAAGCCGCGCGCGGAGGAGGAAACGGAAATGACGACCCGCTCGAAGTCCGTCTTGAAGCCTGGCCTGCTCGCCGGCTGCGCCCTGGCCCTGATGGCCTCGACCGCGCTCGCCCAATCCTGGGGCCCCTACAACGCCGACTTCCCGACCGGTGGCGACGGGTTGTCGCGTCCGCTGGCCGGCGCCAGCGAAGGCCAGACCCTGCCGGCCGGCGCGCCGTGGTCGCTGTCGGCCTGGGTCAAGGTCTCCGAGCCGCCGGTCGCCCCGGCCCTGGCCGCCGGGATCGGCGATCCGGCCAGCGGCCGCTTCCTGGCGGTCGGCCCGGACGGTTTCGCCGCCGTTGCGGCCGGCGCTCAGACGCGGGGCGGCGAGGCGCCCAGGCCCGGCGACTGGCGCTTCGTCGCCGCCGTCTCGGACGGCGCCAAGGTCACGCTCTATGTCGATGGCAAGCCGGCCGGGCAGGGGACCGCGCCCGCCGCCGCTACGCCTGCTGTCGTCGCCCTCGGTCCGCGCAAGGCGCCGGGCTTCGCGCCCTTCGCCGGCCAGGTGGCGGGCTTCCGCGCCGAGGCCAGGGCGCTGTCGACCGACGAGATCAAGGCGCTGGCCGCCGCCAGGCCCGATCCGTTGACCGTGTTTGAGACCGGCAGCCCGACCTGGCCCGTCCAGGTGCGCCAGATGTACGGCCAGGTCAGTCCGCAGGAGGCTTGGACCCGACCCCAGGGCAAGGGCGCGATCTCGGCCCCCGTCGCCAAGCCGCCCTATGCCGGTCCGGCGCTGGTCGAGGCCGGCCCCGGCGCCTGGACCCTCAAGCGCTGGAGCCTGGTCGAGGCGCCCAAGGTCGCCGAGGGCGGCGAGGCGATCACCTCTCCTGGTTTCGACGCCAAGGCCTGGTACGCCGCCACCGTGCCCGGCACGGTCCTGACCACCCTGGTCGATCGCGGCGTCTATCCCGATCCCGACTACGGCCTCAACAACACCGCCATCCCGGAGAGCCTGAACAAGCAGGCCTACTGGTACCGCACCACCTTCGACGCACCCGCCGCCACGGCCGGCAAGCGTCCGCGCCTGACCTTCAAGGGCGTCAACTACGCCGCCGAGGTGTGGCTTAACGGCGAAAAGCTGGGCGACATGAAGGGCGCCTTCGTGCGTGGCCGCTTCGACGTAACCGGCAAGCTGAAGCCGACCGGCAATGTGCTGGCCGTCAAGGTATCACCGCCGACCCATCCGGGTCTGGCGCACGAGGAGTCGTTGACCGCCGGGGTCGGCGAGAACGGCGGCATGATGGCCCTGGACGGTCCGACCTTCGTCGCCAGCGAGGGCTGGGACTGGATCCCCAGCGTCCGCGACCGCAACACCGGCCTGTGGCAGGACGTGGTGCTGGAAGCCTCCGGCGACGCGCGCCTGGGCGATCCGCAGGTGGTCACGACGCTGCCGAAAGCGGACAACAGCCTGGCCGAGATAGAGATCGTCGCGCCGGTCGAGAACCTGTCCGACCATCCCGTCCAGGCCACGGTCACGGCCGCCTTCGATGGCGTCCGGGTCAGCAAGACCGAGACGGTCGCACCCGGCGTATCCACCGTCCGCCTGACCCCCGCCGAGTTCCCGCAACTGGCCGTCGCCAATCCGAAACTCTGGTGGCCCAACGGTTATGGCGACCAGGCGCTGCACGACCTGACCCTGACCGCCACGGTCGACGGCCAGGCCTCGGACGAGAAGCGCCTGCGGTTCGGCATCCGCCAGATCACCTACGAACTGTCGCTGATGAACCCGTCGGGCCACCTGCGTCGCGTCGAGGTGGACTTCAGCAAGGCCCGGCAGCTCGGCCAGGACGTCACCGACGGCTCCCACGAGGGCATCCGCAAGGTGGTCGACGGCTGGGCGACCTCGCTGACCGCCCAGGGCGACGCCTCCGAAGCCGTCAAGGACGTGCCCGAGACGGGGCTGGCCCCGTACCTCGTGCTCAAGGTCAACGGCGTGAAGATCGCCGCGCGGGGCGGCAACTGGGGCACGGACGACTGGCGCAAGCGCATCGAGCGCGAGCGCCTCGAACCCTATTTCCGCCTGCACAAGGAGGCCGGCCTCAACACCATCCGCAACTGGGTGGGCCAGAACACCGAGGAGCCGTTCTACGACCTGGCCGACGAGTACGGCCTGCTGGTGCTCAACGATTTCTGGGCCTCGACCCAGGATTACCAGCTCGAGCCGCAAGACGTGCCGCTGTTCCTCAACAACGCCGCCGACGTCATCGCGCGCTATCGCAACCACCCCTCGATCGCCCTGTGGTTCGGCCGCAACGAGGGCGTGCCGCAGCCGATCCTCAACGAGGGGCTGGAGGCGCTGGTCCACGATCTGGACGGCACGCGCTGGTACACCGGCAGCTCCAACCGCGTGAACCTGCAGAACAGCGGCCCCTACAACTACCGTGAGCCCGAGACCTATTTCAGCGACCACGCCAAGGGCTTCTCGGTCGAGGTCGGCACGCCGTCGTTCCCGACCCTGGAAGCCTTCCAGGCCGCCGTGCCCGCGCCCGACCGCTGGCCGATCAGCGACACGTGGGCCTATCACGACTGGCACCCCACCGGGAACGGCGCGACCAGGACCTTCATCGACGCCATGGCCCGCAAGCTCGGCGCGCCGACCAGCCTCGAGGACTTCGAGCGCAAGGCCCAGTTGATGAACTACGAGACCCATCGGGCGATGTTCGAGGGCATGAACCAGGAGCTCTGGACCAAGTCGTCGGGCCGCCTGCTGTGGATGACCCAGCCCGCCTGGCCTTCGACGATGTGGCAGATCCTCAGCCACGACTACGACACCCACGGCGCCTTCTACGGAACCAAGGCGGCTTCGGAGCGCGTCCACACCCAGATGAGCCTGGCCGACCACGCCCTGGCGGTGGTCAACAACACGACCGCGCCAGTGGCGGGCGCGAGCTTGCGGACCCGGGTGCTCGACCTGTCGGGCAAGGTGCTGAGCGACCGGACCGACCCCGTCGACGCCGCCGCCAACGCGGTGACGCCCGGCCGCGCGCTCGACCTTGGCCTGAAAGCCGGCGAGGCGGCCGTGGTGCGCCTCGACCTGACCGCCGCCGACGGCGTCTTGCTGTCGCGCAACCTCTACTGGATCGGCCAGGACGACGCGGGTGAGCGGCGCCTCGCCGACATGCCGGCCCAGCCGGTGAGCCTGGCGGCCAAGGCAGGCAAGGCCGCGAACGGGGAGGGGCTGGTCGCCGTCACCCTGTCCAACACCGGCGAGGCTCCGGCCCTGAACGCCAAGCTGACCCTGGTGGACGTCAGGGGCGACCGGATCCTGCCGGCCTACTATTCCGACAACTACGTCTCGCTGCTGCCGGGCGAGACCCGCACGGTCGAGGTCCGCTTCCCGGCGAGCAAGGCCAAGGGAGCCAAGGTCGCCCTGCGCGGCTGGAACGTGAAGCCCCGCGTGGAGACCGTCCGATGAACCGCCGCCTGCTGCTCGCCGCCGGCCTTGCCTTGCCCGGTTTGGCCCTGGCTGGCGCCGCACTGGCCCAGACCCCGCCGAGCGAGGAGGAGGTCCGGCTCCACACCGACTGGCCGTGGCTGGGCCGCTACCGTGACGCCAATACGGCCGACGCGGCCCTGCCGGCCGAGCGGCGGCGCTGTGTGTTCATCGGCGACTCGATCACCCAGGGCTGGAAGGATGCGCGGCCCAGCTTCTTCGAGGCCAACGGCTTCATCGGACGCGGCATCGGCGGCCAGACGACGCCGCAGATGCTGCTGCGCTTCACGCCCGACGTCGTGGCCCTCAAGCCGACGGCGGTGCATATCCTGGCCGGGACCAACGACATCGCCGGCAACACCGGTCCTTTCGACCCCGTCGCGACGAGGAACAACCTCTCGGCCATGGTCGCCCTGGCCAAGGCGGCGGGGATCCGGGTGATCGTCGGCTCGATCACCCCGGCGGCGACCTATCCCTGGAAGCCGGCCCTGCATCCCGACGTCGAGATCCCGCGCCTCAACGCCTGGATCCGCGCCTTCGCCGCCGAGCAGGGCTGCGTGTTCGCCGACTACACGGCGGTGATGGACGACGGCCGCGCGGGCATGAAGCCGGGCCTGGCCTACGATCAGGTCCATCCGACGCAGGACGGCTACGGGGTGATGGAGCCCGTCGCCCTGGCGGCGGTGAAGGCGGCGCTGGGTTAGCCCTCGCCCCGCAGCCGCTTGTTCAGCGCAACGCTGGCTTCCATACGCGCCAGTTGCTCGGGCGTGGCCGGCGCCTGGTGCCTGGCCTTCCACTCCGACTGCGGCATGCCGTAGATCGCCTCGCGGGCCTGATCCTTGTCGAGCGACCCTTCCGAGGCCTCGTGCACCCAGTCGGCCAGGCAGTTGCGGCAGAAGCCGGCCAGGCCCATCAGGTCGACGTTCTGGGCGTCGGTGCGCAGGCGCAGATGCTCGACCAGCCGGCGGAAGGCGGCGGCGGCGAGGCGGTCGTCGATCTCTACGGACATCGGTGCTCTCAGGTCTTCTGCAGGGCCGCGCGCGAGGGCAGCAGGCGCTCGATGATCGGCAGGATGGCCGCGCCCATGGCCGGGGCGTCGGCCGCCAGGGCCGCGCGCTGCACAGGGGCCAACGACGGCACGCCGGGCACGGCGGCAAGCTTGGCGTTCAGGGCCTCGGCCAGGCGATCGACCAGGGTCTCGGGCAGGCGGCCGCCCACATAGACGGCCTGCGGGTTGATCAGGCAGCTGACGGCGACCATCGGTCCGGTCAGTAGGTCGGCGGCCAGGTCGATCCAGGCCTCGATCATCGCCTGGCCGTCGGCCGGCAGGGCCTCCAGCTCGCCCGGGGCGGTGATGACGACGCCGTTGTTTTCGAGGAACTGGGCCAGGGCCGACAGCGACACCGCTTCCTGCAACGTCGCCACGTCGATGCGCGGCGAGGTCACCGGCAGGAAGCCCAGCTCGCCGCTGCGCCCTTGCGCGCCCCGGAAATACTCGCCCTCGACCACCAGGCCGCCGCCCAGGCCCGAGGTCACCAGCACGTAGAAGAAGCTCGGCGCGTTCAGGCCGTGACCGAAGTGCAGCTCGCCCAGGGCCGCGGCGGCGGCGTCGTTCTCGACGGTGACCGGCAGGTCGTGGCGGCGCGACAGCAGCTCGCGCACGTCGGTGCTGTTCCAGGCCCCGTACTCGGCGGGGCGGTGGGGCAGGTCCACGCGGGCCATGTCGTCGGGCATGGCCACGCCCACGCCGATGATCCGCTCGGCCTGCACGCCCTCGGTCTTGAGGAAGGCGTTCCAGTTGGTCTCGAAGAACTCGACCACGGCGTCCGGCCCGGCGAAGGCCACTTCCCAGGTCGAGCGCGCCCGCACCTGGCCGGCGAAGTCCAGCAGCAGGATGGTGACGTGGTCGCGGTCGATGTTGAGGCCGATCGAGAAGCAGCCGTCCGGATTGACCGCCAGGGTCATGGCCGGCTGGCCCCGGCCGCCGTGCAGCTTGCCGGCCTCCAGGATCAGCCCGTCGTCGAGCAGGCGCTTGGTGATGTTGGTGATGGCCGGCACCGTCAGCCCGGTTAGGGCGGCGATCTCGGGCTTGGTCTTGGCCCCGCCGATGCGGATCGACTGCAGGGTGACGCGCTGATTGTAGTCGCCCGCCCGCTCCAGGTTCGTGCCCGACAGGCTGGGGCCGGCTTGCGAGGTCTTGCGGACGGGGCTTTTGGGCGACTGGCTCATCTGAGGTCTGGCTTAGCACCTGCGGGACGAATAACGAAACCGACTTGGCCGACAAGGCGGCGCCTGGGCGACCCTCCGGCGGGTGGCGGCAATAAGCAAAGTCCCTTTCTTTTATCCCTTGCGCCGGCGAAGCGCCATCGTCACGGTCCGGCCCAATCAATTGGGGGAGATGATCGGGTGAGGGCGAGGATCGCGCGATGGGCGGCGGCCGGAGCGGCGCTGGCGGTGATCTCGGCGGCGAGTCCGGCCCTGGCCGGTTTCTCCGTGCGCGACGGCAAGCTGGTCGACGCCTGCGGCGACGTCTTCACAGCGCGCGGCGTCAATCTTCCCCACGCCTGGCGGCCCAAAGCTACGAGCAAAGCGATCCGCGAGTCTGCGGCCCTGGGCTCCAACACGGTGCGGGTGGTGCTGAGCGACGGCACGCGTTGGCGGCGCACCTCGCCTTCGACCGTCCGCCGGATCATCGCCAAGGCCCGTCGCGCCGGTCAGGTCGTCATCCTCGAGGTCCACGACACCACCGGCTACGGCCTGGAGCCCAAGGCCGCCCATATCGGCTCGGCCGTGGCCTATTGGGTGAGCCTGGCCCCCGTGCTGCGCGGCCAGGAGGAATACGTCCTGGTCAATATCGGCAACGAGCCGACGGCCGGAACCACTACCGGGGTCCAGTGGCTGGAGGCCCACCGCACGGCGGTGATCGCCCTGCGCGCGGCTGGCCTGCGCCACGTTCTGGTGATCGACGCCCACGACTACGGCCAGGACCGCTCGGGGACCATGCGCGACAAGGCCGCCGAGCTCTTCGCCGCCGATCCGCTGAAGGCCCTCGTCTTCGACGTCCACATGTACGAGGCCTACGGGACGGGCGAGACCGTGCGGGCCTATCTCCAGGCCTTCGCCGACGCGCGCCTGCCGCTGATCGTCGGTGAGTTCGGCCCCGACCACCGGGGCGAGCCGGTCGACGAGGAGGCGATCTTCCGCCTGTTGAACGCCATGGGCGTCGGCTACCTGGCCTGGTCGTGGTCAGGCAACGCCCCCGAGGTCGCCGACCTCGACCTCGTCGAACGCTTCGACGGCCGCCGGCTGACGCCCTGGGGCGAGCGGTTCTTCCACGGTGCGAGCGGGGTCGGCGAGACGGCGCGCCGGTCGCGGGTGTTCGCGGGCTGCCGCTAACCCTTCTTGGCCGCCGCAGACTCGGCCAGCACGCGCGACAGGATGGTCAGCAGTTCGCGGCCGGCGATCTCGTCGAGGTCGCCCAGTATGCCGCGCGCCTCCACCGGCAGATGGTCGGCCGCGTCGCCTTCGGTGCGGAAGACGTAGTGGTCGAACATCGCCTTCCAGGCCTGGCGGTGGGCCGGGGGCAGGCCGCGCAGGGTCAGCATGGCGTGCATGAAGGCGTCGCGCGGCGCGCCCCGGCCCTGGTTGTGGGCGGGCCACCAGTAGTTCACCAGCATGTTGACCGGATCGAGCGAGCGCACGTGGTGCCACCACAGGTACGGCACGTAGATGGCGTCGCCGGCCTCGAGTTCGACGGTCTGGGCCGCCTCCAGCGCCTGGGCGAAGCGGGGGAAACGCTCCAGGTCCGGATTCTCGAACTCCACCAGGCTGATGGTCGCTCCGGCCGGCGTGCGCTCGAACGGCCCGATATAGAGGTTCTCGACCTGGTCGGGCGGGAACAGGGTGAAGCGGCGGCGGCCGGCGACGACGCAGGCGATGTTCTCGTACGGGTCGTTGTGAGCCGCGACGATGACCCGGTTGCCGATCCAAACCCGGGGTTCGATCTCGGGGCCCAGCAAGGGCAGGGGATTGGCCTCGGCGAAACCGGGCAGGGCGTTCCAGGTCGGCACTGACTGGGCGGCCAGGGCGTCCTGCTCGCCGCTGGCGGCGTACTGGGCCAGGAACGAGAAGGTCTTGCCCAGCCGCGCCCGGCCGCTGCGGAAGTTCATGTCGAACAGGTTGTCGCCGTAGAACAGCCGGCCGCTCGCTTCGGCTGGGGCGAAGACCGTGCCGACCGTCTGGCCGGAATCGAAGCGCGACAGGTAGTCGAACAGGGCGACATGGCCCTGGCGGCCGGCCTCGACCACCGGCCAGTGCGCGGCCAGGCCCCGGATGACCACCGGCTCGGCGGCGGCCGTCAGGGCCGCGAGCGCCTCCGGAGAGGCCGCGTTCGATTCGCGGATCTGTTTCACTGGCGAAGCCTCCCCCTCGAAGGTCGTCACCCTTCGGCGGGGCGTACGGAAGGCGGAATGTGTCTGTCAGGCAACAGCGGTTGGCAAGGCTCGCCGATTAAACAAAATAATTTTATAAAATGCTGGCGCGCGGACATTTGCTGCGGTTATGAAACGATAAGCGCCCGCGTTGAGACGGGCGCGACGGGAGGAAGCGCGACGCCGAGCATGCTTGGCCAAGGCTTCCCATACATCGGCGGCGAACGCCGTCATTGCCAAGGCGAAAGCCCTGGAAACTTGAGGGGACGCGCCCACGGCGCGACCTGGGAGGGGACGAGCTATGAGAACTACGCGAATCCGCATGGCCGGATGGATGGGCGGCGCTTCGGTCGCGGTGCTGCTGAGCGCGGCGCCGGCCCTGGCGCAGGAGACGGTGTCGACCGCTCCGACCGCATCCCAGGCCTCGCCTTCCGACACCGTCGAAGACAACGCTGTCGAGACCGTCATCGTCACCGGCCAGCGCGCGGCGCTGAAGTCGGCCCAGCAGATCAAGCGCGACGCCGACACCATCGTCGACTCCATCACCGCCAACGACATCGGCGCGTTCCCCGACAAGTCGGTCGCCGAGGCGCTGCAGCGCGTGCCCGGCATCACCGTCAACCGCTACGCCTCGACCAGCGACACCACCCACTTCTCGGCCGAGCCCTCGGGCGTCATCGTCCGCGGCCTGTCGCAGGTGCGTTCGGAGTTCAACGGCCGCGACACCTTCAGCGCCAACTCCTCGCGCGGCCTGTCCTGGGGCGACGTCTCGCCCGAACTGATGGGCGGCGTCGACACCTACAAGAACCAGACGGCCGAACTGATCGAAGGCGGCATCGCCGGCAGCATCAATCTGCGTACGCGTCTGCCTTTTGACAGCGCTGGCCGCACGATCGGCCTGACCACCTCGCTGAACTACGGCACCCTGTCCGAACAGCTGACGCCGGAAATCTCGGGCATCTACAGCAACCGCTGGGACACCGAGATCGGTGAGTTCGGCCTGATGGTGAACGGCTCGCATTCGGAGCTGAACACGATTTCCGAAAGCGCCCAGTACGGCCGCATGGGGGTCTTCGAGGACACCGCCGCCTATGGCGCGGGCAAGAAGTACATCCCGTCGTGGTACCGCCTGGCCCACACCGAGTTCGACCGCACCCGCAACGGGATCTCGGCGGCCGGCCAGTGGCAGGACAACGACCACAAGTTCCTGGCCACCGTCCAGTACAACAAGTCCAGCTACGAGAACATCTGGAACGAGCGCTCCGTCCAGGGCAGCGCCTTCAGCCTCTATGCTCAAGACCCGCGGATGGTGATCAGCAACGCCAGCAGCTGGCTGATGCCGGCGTCCGGCTCCAAGTTCACCTTCGACGACGAAGGCAACTTCGAAAGCGGCATCATGACCTCGCCGCTGGGCTGGGTCGGCAACCTCACCTCGGCCAGCCCCGACTGGGCCGGTTACCTGATCGGCCAGACCTCGGGCGGCCAGCCGATCATCAACCCCTGCTACGGCTGGTCCGGCTGTACGCCCGCCGACCAGCGCGGCGCGGAAGTCTCGACCGACACCCGCTACAACTACAACAGGCAGTCCACCCAGGACCTGTCGTTCAATCTGAAGTGGGAGGCCACCGACCGCCTGCGCTTCAACTTCGACGTCCAGAAGGTCGACGCCACCGTCCACAACTACGACGCCGACGTCGGCATGGTGGCCTATGGCAACCTGCAGCTGGACGCCACCGGCGATCATCCGACGATGACCATCCTGCCGGGCACCAACATCAACTACGCCGCCGGCGGCCTGGCCAATCCCAACGCCTGGCGCTTCAACAACGTCAACAACCACCTGGAAGACAGCGAAGGCGAGCAGCTGGCCCTGCGCTTCGACGCCAACTACGACCTCGGCGACGGCTGGCTGAACACGCTGAAGGTCGGCGCCCGCTATGCCGATCGCGAGCAGACCGTGCGCTGGAGCGCCTACAACTGGGGTGGCATCGCCAACGCCTGGGGCTGCGACAACCGCGGCGTCAACAGCACCGACTACCTCTGGTACAACGCCGACCGCACGGCCTCGGCCACCAACGTCAACGGCGACTGCGACGCGGCGACCGCCAACACCACGTTCAGCGGCTGGTCGCCGAACCTCACCGACGTGCGCAGCTTCAACAACATCTTCGACGGCAACGTCCTGAACTCGGGCCTGCTGACCTTCACCAGCATGGACGTGGTCAAGGACCTGGCCGCGCTGCAGAAGGCGTTCGGCTACGCCAACACCGGCGTCGGCTCGTCGAAGTGGAACGCGGTCTGCTACCGCGCCGGCGAGACCAACTGCTACCTCCCCGAGGAAATCGCCGACGTCGAGGAAAAGACCCAGGCCGTCTACGCCATGCTGAAGTTCGGCGGCGGCGACCACACGGTGTTCGGCTTCCCGGTCAGCGGCAATCTCGGCGTCCGCTATGTCGAGACCAAGAACACCAGCAACGGCGCGACGATCTACGCCGACATGTCGACGCTGACCTCGCAGACCTGCGGCACCAACTCGCCGCCGACCGATCCGATCACCGGCCTGCCGCTGAACATTCCCTATCTGCCCAAGACCATGGGCTGCTACGTCTCGGCCGACGACTTCAAGTTCGCCAGCGGCGGCGGCACGACCGGTTCGGCGAACGCCAAGCACCGCAATGTGCTGCCGAGCTTCAACCTGAAGGTCGATCTGAATGACGAATGGCAGGTTCGCCTGGCCATCTCGCGGGCCATGTCGCGTCCCGACATCGGCTACATGAAGAAGTACCTGAAGATCAGCGCGACCCTGCCGAGCACGACCAACCTCAGCGATCCGCTGTGGGTCAAGGACTCGGCCGGCACGATCACCGCCGCCAACGTCCAGTACACGGCCGACGCCTACAATCCGTACCTGAAGCCGATGACGGCCGACCAGATCGACATCAGCCTCGAGCACTACTTCTCGGAAGTCGGCTCGCTGACGGTCGCGCTCTTCTACAAGAAGTTCAACGACTACATCCAGTACGGCGGCTTCTACCAGGACGTCACCAACAACGGCGTGACCCGCTCGGTCTTCACCCGTGGCCCGATGAACGGCGACGGGGCCAAGATCCGCGGCGCGGAAGTGGCCTACCAGCGCTACTTCGACTTCCTGCCCGCGCCCTTCGACGGGCTGGGCATCCAGGCCAACTTCACCTACCTAGAGAACAAGGGCGTCAAGAACCAGAACCTGACCAACGCCTCGGGCAACGGCAGTTCCAACACCAGCGGCGGCGGCATCTCGCAGTCCGCCGGCGCCATCCGGGTGGACAGCCTCGAGGGCCTCTCGAAGTACTCCTACAACGTCGTGGGCATGTACGAGAAAGGCCGCTGGGCCCTGCGCGCCGCCTATAACTGGCGCTCCAAGTACCTGCTGACCGCCATGGACTGCTGCCTGCTCTATCCGATCTGGCAGGACGACGCCGGTTATCTTGACGCCTCGATCCGTTACCGGGCCACCGACAACCTGGAGATCAGCCTGCAGGGCAGCAACCTGCTGAACACCGAGTCGGTGCTCAAGCAGCAGGTCACCGACGCCGACGCCGGCGGCCTGCTGAAGGACAACGCTTGGAACCGTACGGACCAGCGTTACCTGCTGACCTTCCGCTTCAAGTACTAGCGGCGATCAAGGAGGGGCGGGCCTAAGGTCCGCCCCTTCGATTTTGCGAGACAAACGGCCTGGGGGCGGCGAACTTCAGGGCCGGTTCCTGGGGAGGAAGTCCGTCGATCATGGAAGCCAATACGCCTCTTGAGATCGTCATCGTCGGCGGCGGCACGGCCGGCTGGATGGTGGCGACCGCCCTGGTCAGCGGCCTGCGGCCGCATCAGGCCCGAGTTCGCCTGGTCGAGTCCGACGATATCGCCACCGTGGGGGTGGGCGAGGCCACCATCCCCGCCATGCGCGACTACAATCGCTTCGTCGGCATCGACGAGGTCGAGATGCTGCGGGCGACCAACGGCACCTTCAAGCTGGGCATCGAGTTCCTCGACTGGGGCTTCAAGGGCTCGAACTACCATCACCCCTTCGGCGTGCACGGCCAGTCGATCGGCGGCGCGGGCTTCCACCACCAGTGGAACAGGGCGCGGCTGGCTGGCCACGAGTTCGACATCGAGGACTTCTCCTACGCCATCGCCGCTTCGCGCGCCGACCGCTTCGAGTTTCCCAACCCGAACCCCGAGGCCATCGATTCCACCTACAGCTACGCCTACCATTTCGACGCCAGCCTCTATGCGAAGTTCCTGCGCAAGGTGGCCGAGAGCCGGGGCCTCAAGCGCACCGAGGGCAAGGTCGTCGATGTCACCCTGGACGGCGCCAGCGGTGACGTCGCCTCGATCACCCTGGCCTCGGGCGAGGTGATCAAGGGCGACTTCTTCGTCGACTGCACGGGCTTTCGCGGCCTGCTGATCGGCCAGACCCTCAACAGTCCGTTCGAGGACTGGACCCACTGGCTGCCCTGCGACCGGGCCTGGGCCGTGCCCTGCGCCCGCGCCGGCCGCTTCACGCCCTTCACCCGCTCGACCGCCCGCGAGGCCGGCTGGCAGTGGCGCATTCCGCTGCAGCACCGCACCGGCAACGGCTACGTCTATTCCAGCGCCCACATAAGCGACGACGAGGCCGCCGCCGTCCTGCTGGCCAATCTCGACGGCGAGGCGCTGGATGATCCGCGCCCCATCAAGTTCAAGGCCGGCCGCCGCACCGCCTCCTGGACCCGCAACGTCATGGCCGCGGGCCTGTCGAGCGGCTTCCTCGAGCCCCTGGAGTCGACCAGCATCTACCTGATCCAGATCGCGGTCATGAACCTGCTGAAGCTCTTCCCGGGCAAGCGGGTCGAGCCGGCCCTGGTCGAGGACTTCAACCGCCGGGTCGACATGGAATACGACCGGGTGCGCGACTTCCTCATCCTGCACTACCACGCCAACACCCGCACCGACGGGACGCTGTGGAAGCAGTGCCGCGAGATGCCGATCCCCGACAGCCTGCGCGAGAAGCTGGAACTGTTCCGCCATCGCGGCCATGCGCCCAACTATCGTGACGGCCTGTTCGCCATGCCCAGCTGGATCTCGGTGCTGCTGGGGCAGGGGGTGACGCCGCAGGGCTACGATCCGATGGCCGACAACGCGCCCCTGGCCCAGACCCTGGCCGAGCTGGAGCGCCAGCGCGCGGCCATCGCCCGCCGGGTTCCCGCCATGCCCAGCCACGCCGAGTTCATCGACCGCCACTGCGCCATCCCCGCCCGCGCCGCCGCGGAGGCCATGGCGTGAGCGGGCCGGTGAAGACCGCCGTCGTCGTCGGCCGGGGAACCACTCCGTGGCTCACGGCTCTGGCCCTGCGCCGCGCCTTCGGGGCCGGCGGGCTTTCCGTCCGCGTCGTCGAGACCGGACCGCCGACGCCCGGCCTGTCGCACGCCGGCGTGCCGGCCCTGGGCAATTTGCACCAGCTGCTGGGCCTGTCGGAGGCCGAGGTGGCGCGGCGCTGCGGCGCGGTTCCGTCGCTGGGCCAGAGGTTCGCGGGCTTCGCCGGCGACGGGACGGCCTTCCTGCACCCCTACGACACCCACGGCCAGTCGATCGACTATGTCGACTTCACCCACCACTGGGTGCTGGCCCGCCGGCGCGGCCTTCAGGCGGCGCTGGAGGACTTCTCGCTCGGGGCGGCCGCCGCCAAGCAGGGTCGGATCGTCGAGGGCGACGATCCCGGCCGGCTGTCGGTTCCCGGCGTCGGCCTGCACGTCGACGCCACGGCTTATGCGGCCTTGCTGCGCCACCACGCCCTGGCGGCCGGTGTCGCCGTCGAGCAGGGCGCGGTCGCCGAGATCGACCACACGGGCGACCTGATCGCCGCCGTCGTGCTGGAGACCGGGACGCGGGTCGCCGGCGACCTGTTCGTCGATGCCGGCGACGGCGCGCTGATCGGCCAGATGCCGGGGGCTGGGTTCGAGTCCTGGAGGGACTGGCTGCCCTTCGACCGCGTCCTGCCGCTGGCCGGGCGTCGCCTCAGCCCGGCGCCGGCCTTCGCCCATATCGAGGCCGTCGATGGCGGCTGGATCGGGCTTTATCCGCTGCTGGACCGCACGGCGGGTCTCGCCGTCTACGACTCCCGCACGACCGATGGCGAGGCCATGCTGCGCCGGGCCGAGGCCGTCTCTGCTCTGGGCTGGCGTGCCGGCGAGCCGCTGGCCCTGTCGCCCGGCGTCCAGACCCGTCCGTGGATCGGCAACTGCGTGGCCGTGGGCGAGGCGGCGGTCGTGCTCGATCCGTCCGACGCCGGGCCGCTCTACAGCCTGCAGGCGGCGATCTCGCATCTGGTGACGCTGTTCCCGGTCGACGCCGCCGGCGGGCCCGAGGCGGGCGCCTATAACGCCGCCGTGCGCGCTCACGCCGCCAGCCTGCGCGACTTCCAGGCCATGCACTACCGACTTGCCAAGCGCGTCGGCGCGCCGTGGGAGGCCGTCCGCGCGGTCGAACCGCCGGCCGACCTGGCCGCCAAGCTGCGCCTGTTTTCCGCCCGCGGCGTCGTGCCGGCCCGTGAAGACGAGGCCTTCCAGGCCGCCAACTGGGCCGCCTGCATGATCGGCCACGGCCTGATCCCTCAGGCCCACGATCCCCTGGCCGAGGGCGTCGCCGAGGCCGAACAGATCCAGGTCTTCCAGACCATCCTGCGCCGCATCGCTGTTGAGGTGGGCCAGATGCGCCCGCTGGAGGCCAGGCTCGCGGCCCTCGCGCCGCGTTCGGCCCCGGCCGCGCCAACGCCCCTGAGGTTCACGTGACCCAAGCTGTCCGCAACATCGTGGTCGTCGGCGGCGGCACCGCCGGCTGGATGACGGCCGCCGCGTTTTCCCAGGTCGTCGGCACGCAGCGCTATTCGATCACCCTGGTGGAGTCCGAGCAGATCGGCACAGTCGGAGTGGGCGAGGCGACCATCCCGATGATCCTGCTCTTCAACAAGGTGCTGGGTCTCGACGAGGACGTCTTCATCCGCGAGACCAACGCCACCTTCAAGCTGGGCATCGAGTTCGTCGACTGGCGCAAGCGCGGCCACAGCTACTTCCACCCGTTCGGCCTCTACGGCGCCGACATGGACGGCGTCGGCTTCCAGCACTTCTGGCTGCGCTGGGCCCGCGAGAGCGGCCAGACCGATCACAGCCTGTTCAACGCCGAGTCCCTGGCCGCCAAGGCCGGGCGGTTCCTGCGCGCCCCGCCGCAGAGTCTCGCGACCCTGCCCAAGATCAACTACGCCTTCCAGTTCGACGCGGCGCTCTACGCGGCCTTCCTGCGCCGCTACGCCGAGGCCCGGGGCGTGGTCCGCGTCGAGGGCAAGATCTCGGGCGTCGAGCGTGATGGGGAAAGCGGCCATGTCTCGCGTCTGGTGCTCGACGACGGCCGTACGGTCGAGGGCGACTTCTTCGTCGACTGCTCGGGCTTCCGGGGCCTGCTGATCGAGGAGACCCTCGGCGCCGGCTACGACGACTGGAGCCGCTGGCTGCCCTGCAACCGCGCCGCCGCCATGCCCTGCGCGCGGGCCGGCGAACTGACCCCCTATACCCGCGCCACAGCCCGCGAGGCCGGCTGGCAGTGGCGGATTCCGCTGCAGCACCGCACGGGCAACGGCTACGTGTTCAGCGACGCCTTCATCGCCGAAGACGAGGCCGTGCGCCTGCTGGGCGAGCGCCTGGACGGCGCGGCCCTCGCCGACGCCAAGGTGCTGAAGTTCACCGCCGGCCGCCGCCGTAAGAGCTGGATCGGCAACGTCCTGGCCATCGGCCTGTCGAGCGGCTTCCTGGAGCCGCTGGAGTCGACCAGCATCCACCTGGTCCAGGCCGCGATCGCCAAGCTGCTGGCCCTGTTCCCCAAGACCGGTTTCGACCCGTGGGTGGTCGACAAGTTCAATCGCGAGATGTCGCTGGAATACGAGCAGGTCCGCGACTTCATCATCGCCCACTACAAGGTCACCGAGCGCGACGACACCGAGTTCTGGCGCTGGTGCCAGGCCATGGTCCCGCCCGACAGCCTGATCCAGCGGCTGGAGGTGTTCCGCACCCGCGGCGAGGTGCTGGTCGGCCAGCAGGAGTTGTTCAAGGAGACCAACTGGTTCGCCATACTGGCGGGGCAGGGGCTGATCCCGGAAGACTACCACGCCGTCGCCGACACCATCTCGTCGGACGAACTGCGCCGGCGCGTTGGCATGATCCGCTCGGCGATCAACGAGCGGGTGGCCGGCATGCCGCCGCACGACCTCTATCTCGACAAGGCCGGCCTGCTGGGCGCGGCGGCGCGGGCCGCCGTTCCGGCCTAGCTGGATCGATTGGTCGGACCATTCTCGCGATTGGTATGACTTCTCGTTGACAAGCCGGCCTCCGTCGTCCGAATGCTAGCGGTAACAAAGGGCGTTGGCGGGAGGCTTGGGTGAGGGGCTTGAAGACCTGGTTCGGGGCGGGCGCGGCCGTCGTTTCGTTGCTGGCGGCCCAAATCGCCTCCGCCGAGATCCCCCGCCTCGAAAAGCACGGAACCAGCGCCCGTCTGGTCGTCGACGGCAAGCCGATGCTGGTGCTCGGCGGCGAGCTCGGCAACTCCAGCGCTTCCAGCCGCGCCTACATGGCCCGCCACTGGCCGCGCCTGAAGGCGATGAACCTCAACACCGTGCTCGCCCCCGTCTCCTGGGAACTGGTCGAGCCGAAGGAGGGCGCCTACGACTTCTCCAGCGTCAATGACCTGATCGCCGACGCCCGCGCCCAGGACATCAAGCTCGTCCTGCTGTGGTTCGGAGCCTGGAAGAACAGCATGTCGACCTACGTCCCGGCCTGGGTGAAGCGCGACCAGACCCGCTTCCCGCGCGTGCGGGCGCAGGACGGTTCGAGCGTCGAGATCCTGTCGGCCTTCTCCGACGACACCCGCAAGGCCGACGCCCGGGCTTACGCCGCCCTGCTGGCCCACATCAAGGCCGTCGACGCCGATCGAAACACCGTGCTGATGGTCCAGGTCGAGAACGAGATCGGCATGCTGCCCTCGGCCCGCGAACACGGCCCGGCCGCCGACAAGGCCTATGCCGGCGAGGTCCCCGCCGCCCTGATCCAGCGCCTGAAGACCGGCGGCGAGGCGGTCGAGCCTGAGCTGCGCGACCTATGGAAACGCAATGGGTCAAAGGAGAAGGGCGCCTGGGCCGCCGTCTTCGGCGCCGACGAGGCCGGGCAGGAGGTGTTCACCGCCTGGTCCTACGCCCGCTACACCGAGGCCGTCGCGGCCGCCGGCAAGGCGGCCTGGCCGCTGCCGATGTACGTCAACGCCGCCCTGAACCGCACTGGCAAGAAGCCCGGCGAATATCCCAGCGGCGGGCCGCTGCCGCACCTGCTCGACGTCTGGAAGACCGGCGCGCCGAGCCTGGATCTGCTGTCGCCCGACATCTACTTCCCGAACTTCAGCGACCTGGCCGCCCGCTTCGTGCGGGCCGACAACGCGCTCTTCATCCCCGAGGCCAACAACGCCAGCGCCCCGGAGACTCCGGCCAACGCCTTCTACGCCTTCGGAAACCTCGACGCCCTGGGCTTCTCGCCCTTCGCCATCGAGAGCGTCAACGCCGACGAGCAGAAGGCCATAACCGACGCCTACGCCGTCCTGCGCCAGCTGACGCCGGCCCTGCTGGCCGCCCAGGGCAAAGGGACGATGGCCGGCTTCAAGCCGCGCGTGCTGGAGGACGGGACGGTGCAGGATGCGCCCGTCAGCAAGGTGATGGGCGACTACCGCTTCGAGGTCGGCTTCATCGATCCCTGGACGTCCAAGGCCGCACAGAAGCCCGCGACCCACGGCGGGCTGATCATCCAGGTCGGCCCCGAGGACTATCTGATCGCCGGCCGGGGGATCGTCGTCACCTTCGCCGGGGCGGGGAAGGGGCCGCCGCTGGCCGGCATCGACCGCGCCGAGGAGGGCGTGTTCGACGACCAGGGCCGCTGGATCCCCGGCCGCCTGCTCAACGGCGACCAGACCCACCAGGGCCGCCACATCCGCCTGTCGCCCGACCAGTTCCAGATCCAGCGGGTGCGGTTTTACCGGTATCGGTAGGGGGCCTCACATCCGCCACCGCAACCCCACCCGCAGCTCCCGCCCCGTATCGTGCCGATAGGTCGGGATCAGCGTGCGGTCGCTGAACTGCCGCTGCGGCGCGCCGGTCAGGTTCGAGGCCTCGGCCGTCAGGGCCAGGCTCGGCGACAGCTCCAGCCGCGCTGCGGCATCCAGCGTGGTCAGCGGATCCACCCCGTCCACGTCGCCGCCGTTCGGGGCGGGGATGGTGGCGATGTAGCGGCCGCGATGGCTGACGGCGACCCGCGCCTCCAGGCCGGGTCGCTGGTAGGCCAGCGCCAGGTTGGCCGCCAGGCGCGGCGCGCCCAGGGCGTCCTGCATGTCCGCCCAGGCGCCGGTCTGGTCGAGCAGTCGCACCACCGTGCGGGTGTAGGCGCCCGCGCCCTGCAGCGTCCAATGCTCGCCGAGAGCGGCGCGGAACGAGGCCTCGGCCCCGGTCAGGCGCCCCGGTCCGGTGTTGATCGGCCGCGAGAACTGCCAGATCGGCAAGGTCGGCGAGCAGTCCAGCGCCGCCCCGCAGGCCGCCGCCGCCACGCTGTCTGGCAGACCGAACGGATTGGCGGCGAACGGCGCCGGCCGGGTCGTCGTCGACTGCACGGTGGTGGCGATGTTCTTCCGATAGACCGCCGCCGTGACCTGCAGGCCGGGCCTGGGCCGCCAGTCCACCGACAGGTCGAAGGCGTCGGCTCGGGTCGGGCGCAGGTTCGGATTACCTGACGAGGCCGTCTTGGCCCCGGTGGTCGACAGCCCCACGCCCGGCCGCAGGCTGATCAGGTCGGGCCGCACCATGACCCGCGCCGCGCCGAACCGGACCACGACGTCGGGCGCGGCGCTCCAGGCCAGGTTCATCGACGGCAAGGCCGACCAGTAGGCGTTCGACGCCGTCGTCCAGCGCAGGCCGGCGTCGGGCGCGACGTCCAGCCCGCCGGCCTCTATCCCGGTGCGCACCGCCCGCACCCCGGCCTCGCCCCAGACCCTTCGGCCGGCGTCGCGCGGCACGGCCAGTTGCAGATAGAGCGCGTCTGCCCGCTCGGTCACCGCGTAGTTCAGCGCCGCCACCGGGCCGGGGCCGGTCTGGTAGCAGGCCGCCGCCAGCGCCCGCGCCACGTCGAAGGCCAGCCATTGGCTGGGCGCGCCAGCGACGCCGAAGTCCACGCCTTGGCCGACCAGCAGGGCGTAGTCGGCCACCGACAGGCCCGAAAGGCCGCCGGGCAGCACGCTGTTGACGTTGCCGATGCCGCCGTCCGAGCGCATCCGCGCCGCCCCGACGGTGCGATAGGTCTTGGCCAGCACGCCCACGCGCCAGTCGATGGGGCCGGTGCGGTCCTCCAGGTCCATCGCCAGCGACCGGTAGCTGTTGTCCACCCAGTTGGGATCCGACCGGAACTCGCTGGCGGTCCAGGCGCCGGGGTTGGTCAGGGCCGCGTCGCCGAAGCTCAAGGCCGGCCGGTCGCCGTCGGAGAAGTCGTAGGCGAAGCCGTCGACGTCGAACTGCTCCAGATAGAGCGTCTGCTGCACCGGATTGCTGAAGTCCGAGCGGCTGAAGCCCAGCAGCACCCGACCCTCGACGCCCTCCCGGAAACGATGGCTGGCCGCCAGGGTGGTCTGACGAAAAACGGTGCTGAGCGCGTCACGGCGGGCCTCGGAGCGCACGTCCACCCCGTCGAAGCGGCCTGCGATCAGCACCGGCCTGCGGCCGCCATACATGACAATGTCGCCGCTAGTCACCGTCACGGCGTTGAGCCCGCAGCGCGGATCGGCCGGCGCGCCGCAGACCCCCGGTGTGCGGAAGGTGAAGCTCTCCAGCAGGTTCTCGCGCCGGTTCGAGCGCAGCTCGGCGTAGATCACGTCCAGGGCGATGCGCGTCGCGTCGCTGGGCCGCCACTCCAGCGAGCCGGTCAGGCCCAGGCGCTGCTGGTCGATCTCGACCAGCTCCAGGCGAGGGATCCTGGCGTGCAGGGCGGCGTTGACGGCGCCCAGGTCCAGCGGGGGCAGGGCGGCGCCGAAACCCGGTGCGACGGCGTCTCCCGTCTCCCACTGGCCGGCGCTCGCCCCGGCCTCCAGCGTCGAGCGTCCCGAATAGGCGGCCGAGACCAGCACGCCCAACCGGCCCGCGGTGTCGCGCGCCGAAAGCACCGCCGACACCCGTGGCCGCGCCCGGTCCGACAGGGTCTGGTAGCCGGCCTCGGCCGCCAGCATGGCGTGCCGCCTGGGCAGCTCCAGCGGCGAGCGGGTGCGCATGTCGACCGTCGCCCCCAGCGAGCCCTCGTCGAGGTCGGCCAAGGCGGTCTTCTGCAAGCGGACCTGCTTGAAGAGATCGGCGGCGAAGACGTTGTAGTCGAAGGCCCGGCCGCGGTTGGTGCCGCCGATGGCGTTGCTGGCCCCGAAGGTCGCCAGGGTCTCCATGCCGTTGACGCGCACCCGGGTGAAGCGGCCGCCGACCCCGCGCACGGCGATCTGGCGGGCCTCGCCGGCCTCCGGTCCCGCCGCCACGCCCGGAATCTGCCGCAGGGCGTCGGCCAGGCCCAGGGCGCCGGCGCCGCGCAGCTGCTCCTCCAGCAGCACGTCGACCTGGCCCGGCGCGTCGCGGGCTTCGTCCTGCGCCGGTTCGGCCAGCGGCCGGGCGACCACGCTGATCGCCGAGACGGTGATCAACTCTTCCATCTCGATCGACGATGGGGAAGGGCGAGGGACGGCGGGCGCGGTGACCACGACCTCGCTGCGCCGCCTCAGCGCCACGACCCCGCCCGTTGAGATGGTGAAGTCGAGGTCCGAGCCCGCCAGCAGGGTCCGCATCGCCTGATCCAGCGACATCGATCCGGAAAGGCCTGGCGCGCGCCGTCCGGCCGTGAGGGCGGCGGGGGCGGCGATCGGCGCGCCGGTCCTGGCCGACACCGCCAGCAGCGCCGTCGCCAGCGGCTGGGCCGGCTGGTCGAAGGAAAAGCGCCGCTCGGCTGGCGCTGAATAGGCCGGCGCAATCGCCAGTCCCGCGACCGCCAGCGCGCCGATCGCGGGCGCGATCCTCATTTTGTCGCGTCGATCGTGCGGCTTCCGTCGGCCGCGACCCGCACGCCGACCGGCAGGATCTCCGGCAGACTGGCGATGAAGCGGTCGGCCTGGTCGAGCTGGAAGCTGGCGGTGATCCGCAAGGCCGCTGCGCGCGGCGTCGCCCGCACCGCATGGCCACGCGCCGCCAGGTCGGCGACCACGTCGCCCAGCGGCGCGTCGGCATAGGCCAGGCGGCCGCTCCGCCAGGCCGCCGCCTCGGTGGGCGCGGCCAGCTTGCCGGTCTGCGCGCGACCGCCGTCGATCTGAACGTAGTCGCCGGCCCCCAGCCGCGCGACCTGTCGGCGTTCGCGGCCCTGGTAGACCGCGACCCGGCCTTCCTCGACCGCCACCCGCACCTGACCGCCGGCCCCGGCCCGGGTGTCGAAGCGGGTGCCCAGCACCTCGACCTCGGCGCCGCCGACCGCCACCTGGAACCGCCGACCGTCGGCCTTGCGCACCGCGAAGAACGCCTCGCCGCGCTCCAGCACATAGCCGCGATCGTTCCAGCGCGAGGCCTGGGCCAGTCGCGCGCCCGGCGCCAGCACCGCGGTGCTCCCGTCCTTCAGCGCCACCTGCCGAGCGGTGGTCCCGGCCTCGAACGGCGCGGGCGGCGGCGCCAGCACCAGGGCCGTGACCAGGCAGGCCGCCAGGGTCGCGCCGGCGGCGATCCAGCCGACCGGAACGCGGCGAGGGGAGGGCCTCTTCAGCGCCTGCACCTGGCCCAAGGCCAGCAGCAGCGCCTCGGCTTCCTCATAGGCGCGGACATGCTGCGGATCTGCGTCCAGCCAGGCGCGCAACTGCGCCGAGCGCTCCGGCGGGAACGGCTCGCCCAGCACCGCCAGGACCCAGGCCCGGGCCTCCCGCCCGATCGGCGAGTCAGGATCGACGGCTGCGTTCACGGGACAGGCCTCTATAGTCGATGACGCCGCGCGTCAGGGCGCGCTGGCAGACGGCGGCGGCTTCGTCGATGGTCTTGCGCACCAGCGCTTCGGAGACCCCCTCGCGGCGACCGATCTCGGCGAAGCTCAGCCCCTCGATGCGGTTGGCGGCCAGATAGCGGCGATGGCGTTCGGGCAGGCCGGCCACCACCTTTTCCAGCAGCTTCAGGTCGTCGCGGGCGATCAGGGTCCGTTCGACGTCCGGCGGCTCGTCCGGCTCCAGGGCCGCGGCGGAGACGTCGAGCAGGCGCGCCGTCCGCTGACGGCTGCGCCGGCCGTCGAGGGCCAGGTTGATGGCGACGCGGAACACGAAGGCGCGGGGGCTTTCCAGCGCCCGGTCCGACGGCCGCTCGCCCAGCTTCAGGAAGGCCTGCTGGGCAACATCTTCGGGATCGGGCGGACCGCCGCCGAAGCGCGCGCGCAGGAAGGCGCACAGGTCGCTCCAGTCCTGGGCGTAGGCGTGGCGGTAGGCCGACCGGTCTTTCCACAGCTCGGCGCCCCACAGCTCGGATTTGTCGCGAGCCTCTGGCCGCTCCGCCCTCGACACGGGGCCTCCCCAATCACCCGGTTCTGGCCGGTGGGCGGACGATGCTGGCGAATGTCCGCAGGATCAATGCGCGGCAAAAAATATGCACCCGCCGCGATTTTCTTGTGCGGATCGGCAAGGCGGAAACGTCGTTCGTGGTCAGGTGAAAACTTGCTGAAATTTCCCGCAATTATTTAAGTTACCGGTACCTTTTTCGCTTTTCGTCGTGATTGCGACATGCTTATTTCAATCGTGACACCGGTGGCTATCCGGGCGAGACGGCCGACAAAGGCCGCGATTGGGAAGGGGAGGCGGCGCCATGAACAGCTCTGCACGCGACTCGCAAGCGTCGCCGGACGGCCGCGCCGAGGCCGAAGCCCGGCCCGCCGAGGAGCCCGTCTTCGACATCGGCCGCGCGTTCCAGACAGATGTCGGCGACATGCTGACCCGCTCGCTGTGCCGCCAGATCCGCCAGGCCCTGCTCGAGGGCAAGGCCGTCGAACTGCCGGGCCTTGGCCGCTTTGAAATCCGCGACAAGCGCCGCTACGGCCTGGTCAATCCTTCCAGCGGCGCCCGCGCCGACCTGGGCGGCGAGCGCGCCGTCGTCTGGCGTCCCGACCGCAAGCTGCTGCGCGACCTGAATTCCTCCCGAGGCGATGTTTGATGCGTGTTTCCATTCCCGGCCATCGCTTCGGCCTCGTCTCCATGCTCGCCTTGGCGCTGGCCACGGCGCCCGCCGCGTTCGCCGCCGACGCCTTCCATGACGTAAGCCTCTCGCCCGAGACCCGCGCCGCCGACCTCGTCTCGCGCATGACGCTGGAGGAGAAGGCCGGCCAGCTGAAGCACGCCGCCCCGGCCATCCCGCGCCTGGGCGTCCCGGCCTACAACTGGTGGAGCGAGGGCCTGCACGGCGTCGCCCGGGCCGGCGAGGCCACGGTCTTCCCGCAGGCCATCGGCATGGCCGCGACCTGGGACGTCCCCCTGATCCACGACGTGGCCGACACCATCGCCACCGAGTTCCGCGCCAAATACCTCGACAAGCGCGGTCCCGACGGCGCGGTCGCCCAGTATCGCGGCCTGACCGTCTGGTCGCCCAACATCAACATCTTCCGCGATCCGCGCTGGGGCCGGGGCCAGGAGACCTGGGGCGAGGACCCGCACCTGACCGCCGCCTTTGGCGTCGCCTTCGTCCAGGGTCTGCAAGGCGACGATCCCGCCCACTACAAGACCGCCGCCACCGCCAAGCACTTCGCCGTGCACAGCGGTCCCGAGGCCGACCGCCACCACGACGACATCCATCCCAGCAAGCACGATCTGGCCGACACCTACCTGCCGGCCTTCGAGGCCCTGGTGAAGCAGGGCAAGGTCGAGGCCGTGATGTGCGCCTACAACGCCGTCGACGGCGTGCCCGCCTGCGCCAGCGATGTCCTGCTGAAGGACACCCTGCGCGGCAAGTGGGGCTTCAAGGGTCACGTCGTTTCCGACTGCGCCGCCATCGCCGACGTCTTCCTGCCGACCTCGCATTCGTACGTTAAGACCCCGGCGCAGGCCGTGGCCGTCAGCGTCAAGGCCGGCACCGACCTGATCTGCGCCGAGTTCGGGGCCGACAAGAGCGCCGATATCGGCCCGATCGTCGAGGCGGTGAAGACCGGGCTGATGAGCGAGGCCGAGCTCGACCAGGCCGTCCGCCGGCTGTTCATCGCCCGCATCAAGCTGGGGCTCTTCGATCCGCCGGCGACGGGGCCCTACGCCAGGATCACCTCGACGGACAACGACACCCCGGCCAACCGCGCCCTGTCGTTGAAGACGGCCCAGGCCTCGATGGTGCTGCTGAAGAACGACGGTCTGCTGCCGCTGAAGGCGGCGCCGAAGCGGATCGCCGTCATCGGCCCCAACGCCGACAGCCTCGACGCCCTGGTCGGCAACTACAACGGCACGCCGTCCAAGCCGGTGACCGTGCTGGCCGGCGTCCGCGCCCGCTATCCGGACGCCCAGGTCGCCTATGTCGAGGGGACGGGCCTGGTCGGCGCGCCGATGGCGACCCTGCCCAATGACGTCCTCTGCGCCGACGCCGCCTGCGCGGCCAAGGGCGTCAAGGTCGAGACCTTCCAGGGCCTCGCGCTGGCCGGCGAGGCCAAGGCCGACGCCGCCGCCAACGTCCAGGTCGCCTGGGGGCGTCCGCAACGGGAAAAGCGCCAGACCTCAACGCGTTGGAGCGGCTATCTCAAGCCCACCGAGACCGGCGTCCATCGCTTCACCCTGCGCGGCGAGGGAGGCTATCGGGTGATCGTCGACGGCAAGGTCGTGGTCGACGCCTGGAAGCGCCCGGCCGACGCCACGCCGGAGGGCGCCGTCGCCCTGACCGCCGGCCAGGCTCGCGCCATCACCGTCGAGGCCTGGCAGGACGGCGACCGCGGCGACCAGCGCCTGACCTGGAGCCGACCCAGCCAGGGCGCCGAAGCCGCGATCGCCGCGGCCAAGGACGCTGACCTCGTGCTGTTCGTCGGTGGCCTGACCGCCAAGCTGGAAGGCGAGGAGATGTCGGTCCGCGCCCCGGGCTTCGCCGGCGGCGACCGCACGCGCATCGACCTGCCGGCCCCGCAGGAGGCGCTGCTGGAAGGCCTGCAAGCCACCGGCAAGCCGGTCGTGCTGGTGCTGATGAACGGCTCGGCCATGGCCGTAAACTGGGCGGACGGGAAACTGCCGGCCATCGTCGAGGCCTGGTATCCGGGCGGCGAGGGTGGTCACGCCGTGGCGGGCCTCATAGCGGGCGACTTCAATCCCTCTGGCCGTCTGCCACTGACCTTCTACCGTTCGGCCGACCAGCTGCCGCCGTTCAAGGACTACGGCATGGCCGGGCGCACCTACCGCTACTTCGGCGGCGAGGCGCTCTATCCGTTCGGCCATGGCCTGAGCTTCACGACCTTCAAGTACGGCCAGCCGAAACTGGTCAGGACCGTCAAGGCCGGCGAGGGGCTGAAGGTCTCGGTGGACGTCACCAACGCGGGCCAGCGAGACGGCGACGAGGTGGCGCAGCTCTACGTCTCGCGCGGCGGCGCAGGCGCACCGGTGCGGTCGCTGAAGGGCTTCCAGCGCGTGGCCCTCAAGGCCGGCGAGACGAAGACCCTGACCTTCGATCTCGATCCCTCGGCCCTCAGCGTCGTCGATGCGGCGGGCGTGCGTTCGGTCGAGGCCGGCCCCGTCGACCTCTGGATCGGTGGCGGTCAGCCCGTTTCACGGCCAGGTCTCGCCAAGCCCGCCGGTGTCGCCGCCCGCCTCGACGTCTCCGGCCGCAAGGTGCTGCCGTGAGGCTCGACCGCCGTTCCTTCCTGGCCGTCGGCGGCGCGGGTCTCGCCGCGACGGGGATGGCCGCGCCCGCCTCGGCCGCCGACCTCCTGGCCGTGCCCGACGAGGGCTGGAGCCTGTGGATCGACCAGGCCGCGCCGTGGAAGGACGACGTGCTGCACCTGCCCAGCGCCGTCGATCTCGCCGCCCTGCCGGTCAACCCGCCGACCGGCGGCTGGACCGCGCTGAAGGCGCCCGACGCCATCACCGTCAGCCTGCCCACCACGGTCGAGGAGCACTTCTGGGGCAGGTTCGCCTCGCGCCCCTACGGCGCCGACGAATACCGCTACGCCGAGGACGACGACGTGCCCCGCTACGGCGCCTACAAGGGCGTCTCGTGGTGGTCGCGGTCGATCGACATTCCAGCCTCGGCCAAGGGCAAGCGCGTCTTGCTAAACCTACGCGGCGCGCGGCTGCGGGCCGAGGTGTTCCTGAACGAGCGGCTGGTCGGCTATTCGATCATGTCGGAGCTGCCGTTCGCCTGCGACCTGACGGCGGCGATGCAGCCGGGGCAGGCCAACCGCCTCTCCATCCGCATCACCAATCCCGGCGGCCGGTTCGACTGGCGCGACAGCACCACCATGGCCTGGGGCAAGGTCAAGCTCTTCGCCTCCCACGGCTTCGGCGGCCTCGATCGCGGCCTGACGCTGAGCGTCCATCCGCTGACGGCGCGCATCGACGACGCCTGGGTGCTGAACACGCCAGATCCTCGCACCGTCACGGCCTTCATGGACGTCGTGCTGGAAAAGCCCGTCGCGAGCCCGCAGGCCTTGCGCGCCAAGGCCTCGGCGACCCTCGTCGACGATCAGGGCGCGCCGGTCGCCGCCGACATCAAGCTGGAGAGTCTCGAAGCCCTGGAGGACGGCCGCCGCCTGCGCGTCCGCTTCTCAGTGACCGCGCCCAAGGCCGATCTCTGGGACCTCGACACGCCGCGCCTGCATCGCCTGCGCCTGTCCTGGGCCGAGACCAGGCGTGACATCGACACTCGCGAGGTCCGCTTCGGCTTCCGCTGGTTCGGCGTCGAGGGCGTGGGGACCAACGCCCTGCTGCGGCTGAACGGCCGCCGCATCCGGCTCTATTCGGCGATCTCCTGGGGCTATTGGGGCTTCAACGGCCTGTGGCCGACCAAGGACCTGGCCCGTCGCGAGGTCACCTCGGCCCGGACGCTGGGCCTCAACGCGCTGCATTTCCACCGCAACGTCGGCAAGCCCGAGGTCTTCCAGGCCATGGACGAGATGGGCCTGTTGCGGGTGATGGAGCCCGGCGGCGGCCGCCACGCCATCGGCCGCGACCTCAAGCCCGGCGAGGCCCTGTCGCCCGCCGACGCCTTCAGCCGCCAGTTCATGGTCGAGAAGTGCCAGGCCATGGTGCGCGCCTTCCGCTCGCACCCGTCGCTGGCCCACTACACCCTGCAGAACGAGATCGGCGCGAACCTGGCCAATCCCGACGTGCAGTTCGTGCTCAAGGCCATGCACGACCTCGACCCCAGCCGCGCGGTCATCCTCAACGACGGCTTCGTCAAGCGCGGCGCGGCCCAGGCGATGCACCTGCCCTATGACGACCACTACTACCGCTCGGACGTCGAGCAATGGGGCGGCTGGTGGGTCGAGCATCAGGGCGCCGGCGACCAGTGGTACGACCGATTCTACGCGGGCAAGGACGACTACATCCACCGCCAGACCGGCAAGCCGTTCATCGTCGAGTTCGGCGAGATGCAGGGCTGCGCCGTCGCCGACAACCACGTGGCCATGGTGGCCGAGATCCTGGCCAGGGGCGGCAAGAGCTACGACCTGGAGGACCACAAGGCGATCGTCGGGGCGACCAGCGCCTTTCTCGACCGCTGGGGCTTCCGCAAGGCCTTCCCGACCACCGAGGCCCTGTTCCTGTCGGTCGGCGCCAAGGCCTACGAGGCCTGGCGCAACTACCTGGAGAACATCCGCCTTGGCGAAACGGTCGATGTCGCCGCTATCTCCGGCTGGGAAAGCACGGCCATCGAGAACCACTCGGGCATCGTCGATGTGCTGCGCGGCTTCAAGGCCGATCCGGCCCTGATGAGCCAGAGCCTGCGGCCGGTTCTGGCCGTCGCCAAGCCCCGCAAGCTGGCCTATGTGCCGGGCGAGGCGGCAGAGCTGGACCTCTGGCTGTTCAATGACACCGGCAAGTCGGTGAGCGGCGACCTCGTGCTCAGCGTGATCGGTCCTGACGGCGCCGAACGGGCGGCGGGCCGCTGGCCGGTTCCCGCCCACGAGCCCGACCGCCTGTCGTGGCTGGTCGCCGAAAGCGTCCGCACCCCGGCCTTCGAGCGGGAAGGGCGGCATGTGATCCGACTGGTGCTGGCGGGTTCGGGCGAGGTGGTTTCCGACCGCGAGATCTGGGTCGCCGCACCGCACGGCGCGCCGCGCCGCAAGCTGAAGCTCGCCGTCTCCGGCGTCGCCAGGAGCCTGCGCGTCCAACTGGAGAAGCAGCCCGGCGTCGTGGTCGAGGATTTCAAGCCCGGCGTCCGCTACGACGGGATCGTCGCCTCGGGCCTGAAAGCCGAAGAGATCGTCCGTCGTCAGGTCGGCGAGCAGACCGGCCTCGAGGCCCAGCCCAAGAAGGGCGAGAAGGTCGAACTGGTGCTCGGCGAGCTGCCCGCCGACGTGCTGGCCGCCGTCGCCGCCGGAACCCCGCTGCTGGCCATGGTGCAGGAAGACGGCCTTGCCGAAGGCGTCGCGCGGCAGCTCGCCAGCCTTGGCCTCTTCACCTACGCCGGCCAGGTCGGCGGCCTGCGGGCCCCGTGGATGGGCAACTGGAACTATGTCCGGTCCCACCAGACCTTCGCCGGGATCCCCGCCGATCGCGCCATGAGCGTGCTGCACCAGGTCGAGGGCCAGCCGTCGAACGGCCTGATCGTGGACGGGGAGGGCGTCGAGGTGATTGCCGCCTACAGCCGCGACCACGACCGCCGCAATGGCGCGGCCAGCCTGATCGCCCGCAAGGGAGTGATGCGGGCGTTGGTCCACCGGCTTCCCGACATGGCCCCGCCCCTCCAGGCCCGTTGGCTCAGCAACGCCCTGGACTGGCTGGCCGCCGATCCGATCACGAGCCCAGGAGGGTGAGCGACGATGTCTAGTGCGTAGAGCCTGACCTGACGGCCGGTCCGCCGGCCGTCCGAGACCACACCAAGAGATCAGCAACGGCCTTCCCGCCGCCACGCCCCCTGGCGCGGCGAATGGGAGCGCTCGCGCCAAATCCGACGCGTCCAAGGGCGCGATCCATAATGGGAGGGAAAAGGGAAATGACTATTCAGAACAAGGTGATGTCGCGTCCGCGGCTGCTGGCCGGGGCTTCGCTGGCTGTGCTGCTGAGCCCCGCGTTCGCCATGGCCCAGGCGGCCGCGAAGCCGGCAGCCGACCAGCCGATCACCGACAACGCCGTCAGCGAGGTGGTCGTCACCGGCTATCGCGCCGCCCTGCGCAGCGCCATCGACACCAAGAAGAACTCCGACGTCATGCTCGACGCCATCAACGCCGAGGACATCGCTGACTTCCCCGACTCCAACCTCGCGGAGTCCCTCCAGCGCCTGCCGGGCATCTCGATCGACCGCGACAACGGCGAGGGCCGCACGATCAGCGTGCGCGGCCTGTCAGGCGACTTCAGCCGTGTACGGATCAACAACATGGAGGCCCTGTCGACCGGCGCGGCCAACGACTCCGGCGCCAGCCCCAACCGCTCGCGCGCCTTCGACTTCAACGCCTTCGCCTCGGAGCTGTTCAGCTCGGTGCGGGTGCGCAAGTCCTCGTCCGCCGAGGCCGACGAAGGTTCGCTGGGGGCCACGGTCGACCTGATCACCGGCCGGCCCTTCGACTACAAGAAGAGCGCCTTCGCCCTGTCGGCCGAGGACAGCTATTACGAGAACGGCAAGAAGCACAGCCCGCGTATCACGGGCCTGGTGTCCAACCGCTGGCTCGACGGCCGGGTGGGCCTGCTGCTGTCGGCCGCCTACGCCAAGCGCACCTCGGAGGACGACACCTACGCCCGGGGCGGCGGTTCGGCCGACTACACCTATCGCGGCTCGACCTGGACCGGCGACGAACTGCCCGGCCGCGCCGGCTTCGCCGCCCCCACCGGCACGGTGTTCACCGCCCTGATCCCGACCACCCTGACCGGGGCCGCGCTCGACGCCTACAAGGCCAATCCGGCCAACTACTACAATCCGATCGCCAATCCGGCCGCCTATGCGGAACTGACCGGCTCGGACCCCGCCGCCTACGCCAAGCTCTATCCCAACTGCGCCGCCGCGGCAGCCCAGTCGGTGGCGACCCTGACCCCCGTCTCGCCGGGCTGCAACGACAGCTTGATCCGCTTCCCGGCCTTGCCCTCGATCGCCCAGCGCGACGTCGAGACCGAGCGCCTGGGCCTGACCGGCTCGTTCCAGTTCGAGATCGGCCCGCGCACCAAGCTGTCGGTCGACGGCCTCTATTCGCGGTTCGAGAGCGTCAGCACCAACTACCAGCTCTCGCCGGTAGGGCTGAACCGCAACAACACCAACGCCAGCTACCAGTACGGGGCCAACACCCCCACCGCTACGGCCCGCGCCGGCAGCGCCATGACCGACGCCCAGCGCCGCGCCCTCTATCCCGGCGGCTGCACCTTCACGGCCGAGACCGACCTCAACCCCGGCCAGGACTGCGGCCAGCAGCTCTACGGTTCGACCCCGGTCAGCGGCTACGCCTACAGCTACAACCCCTACAATCTCGATCCCTACGAGTACTACACCAACCCGTCCTCGCCCGGTTACGCCGGCTCGGCCACGTCCCTGCCGTTCCGCGGCGACCTGATCGGCCGCCCGTCGGTCAAGCTGCTCGACGCCGAGGTGGTCGGCCAGAACGCCGAATATCTGAAGCTCGGAAACGTCGACTGGCGCTCGGGCGCCGACCGCGGCGCCTACACCACCGACTTCCGCCAGGTCTCGGCCGAGCTGACCCACGAGTTCAGCGACAAGCTCAAGGCCGTGGTCGCCTACGGCGCCTCGCGCTCGGAGAACAAGAACCAGGGCACCCTGGTCGAGTTCAACTACATGGACGCCCAGGAGGCCTTTATCTTCGACGAGCGGGGCGCCAAGGGCATGCCGCGCTTCGACGCCGGCTTCGACGCCGCCGACCCCACCAAGTGGGGCATCGTCAAGGGCTTCTCAGGGATGCGCAACTACACGCGCAACACCCTGAACACCTACAACGGCATCAAGGGCGACGTGACCTACGAGGTCGACGAGCACTGGACCCTGAAGTTCGGTGTCACCGGCCGCAAGTACGAGTTCTCGACCGACCAGTACGAGCGCAACAACGACCTCCTGAACCCCACCGAAAAGGAGGCCGGCGTCAGCGTCGCCTCGCTGGGCCAGGTCATCGAATTCGGCCAGGGCCTCGACGTGCCGGCCGGCTCGACGACCCGCTTCTTCGCCCCCAGCCTGGAAGCCTTCGACAAGGTCTTCGGCTTCACCTGCAACTGCATCAACAAGTACGGCGACTTCCGCATCACCCGGAAGCGCAACCGCTCGGCCTCGTTCGAGGTGGCCGAGAAGAACCTCGCCTACTACGCCCAGTTCGGCTTCAACTACGAGGTCTGGGGCGGCCGGCGCCTTTTCGGCAACATCGGCGTACGCCAGGCCGAGACCGAGGTGGAGTCGGTCGGCGAGACCACGGCCGGCCGCCGCATCACCGGCGAGAACAAGTACAGCGACACTCTGCCGTCCGGGAACCTGACCTGGGAGGCCTGGGACAACCTCTACATCCGCTTCGCCGCCGCCAAGGTCATGGCCCGTCCTCTGCTGGGCAACCTGTCGCCGGCCATCACCGGGGTCAGCATTCCGGGCGACGGCTCGGTCACCGGCGGCACGCTCACCGTCGGCAATCCCAAGCTCTCGCCGTTCCGCGGCAAGGCCTTCGACGTGGCGGCCGAATGGTACTTCGCCAAGGGCGGCCTGATCAGCCTGGGCTACTTCCGCAAGGACATCGACTCCTACCCGCAGACCGTCTTCTACGAGGCCCCGCTGTCGGCCTTCCTCGACGCCGACGCCATCGCCCAACTGCGGGCCCAGTTCCCCGGCGAGACCGGCGGCGATGTCTTCCGCCGGGCCTATATCGACGCCGACAACGTCATGCTGGCCCGCCAGGTCCGCGACGCGCCGGGCGGGGTGCTGCAGGGCTTCGAGTTCAGCTACCAGCAGGACTTCACCTTCCTGCCCTGGTACTTCAAGAACCTCGGCGTCCAGTTCAACGTCACCAAGCTCGACACCGAGCTGAAGTACATCCTGGATCCCGGCGCGGTGAACGCCACGACGGGCGCGGTGACCAAGGCCCCGGTCTACGGCACCGGCCCTTGGCTCGGCGCTTCGCCCAAGGGGGTCAACTTCACGGTCTATTACGAGACCAAGAAGTTCAACGCCCGCGTCTCCATGGCCCAGCGCGACGAGTACTACACCAAGTACCCGGTCGGGGCCGGCAACTGCGACCCGGGCCTGCAGGCCAACGGCTCGGCCTGCGACGGTCCGCTGATCAACGAGTTCGACGGGGCGAAATCGACGATGAACGTCGATTTCTCGATGCGCTACCAGCCGCTCAAGCAGGTCGCCATCACCTTCGAGGCGCTGAACATCACCGACGAGAAGTCCGAGCGCTTCACCTTCACCGACCCGGTGATCCTCTCCTACGGCGGCAGCGGCCCCAACTACCGGATCGGCGTTCGCTACAAGTACTAACGGCGCCTGAACCACTGGCCGTCCGCGCCCCTTCGCGCGGCGGCCGTCCCCTTCGGCTGTCCCCCCAGGGCTCGAAGGCGGCTTGGGCGGAGGACCTTTGCGGTCCTCCGCCGCTTCTTTTTCAGTTCGGGGAGAACGGGGCGATGACCATGCGCGACCTGACATCGATCGACCGCCGGACCCTGCTGGCCGCAGCGGGCGCCGGACTGCTGCTTCCCGCCACAGCCTGGGCCAAGGCGCCCGACCTTGCGTCCGCCGGCTGGGCCAGCGCCAAGGGCGGGGAGGGCGGCCGCGTCATCCGCGTCACCACCCTGGCGCCCGACGGCCCCGGCTCGTTCCGCGCCGCCGTCGAGGCGGCCGGCCCGCGCAAGGTGGTGTTCGACGTCGCCGGGGTCATCGACCTCGCCCGCAAGAGCATCCGCATACGCGAGCCCTTCCTCACCGTCGCCGGCGAGACCGCGCCGTCGCCGGGGATCACCTTCATCCGTGGTGGGATCCAGGTCGAAAGCCACGACGTCGTCCTGCGCCACCTGCGAGTCCGGGCCGGCCGCGACGGCGCCCCCGATCGCAGCGGCTGGGAGGTCGACGGCATCACCTGCTGGAAGGCCCACGACGTGGTCGTCGATCACTGCTCGATCGCCTGGGCCACCGACGAGAACCTCTCGGCCTCCGGCCCGCGCTTCGACGGCGGCGACACGGTGCGGGCCTGGCGGAACGGGACCTCCCGCCGGATCACCTTCAGCAACAACATCGTCGCCGAGGGCCTGTCCCACGCCAGTCATGTGAAGGGTGAGCACTCGAAGGGCACCCTGATCCACGACAACGCCACGGAGGTGCTGATCGTCGGAAACCTCTACGCCCACAATCTGGAGCGCAACCAGCTCTTCAAGGGCGCGGTCCACGCCGTCTCGGCCAACAACCTGGTCTACGACCCGGGGACGCGGGCCATGCACTACGCCCTCAACGCGCCGGAGTGGGAGGGGCGAGCCTGGCAGGTAGGCCAGCTGGCCCTGGTCGGCAATGTCGTCAAGGGCGGCGCCTCGACCCGGCCCGACCTGCCGTTCCTGATCGTCGAAGGCCAGGGCGACCTCGACCTCTACGCCCGCGACAACCATGCGACCTACGCCGACGGCCGCCCGATGCCGGAGCTGCGGGTGCTGCCGACGGCGCCTTTGCCGACGGTCCGCCGGCTGGCGCGACCGCCGCTATGGCCCAAGGGCTTCAAGCCTCTCCCGGCCGCCAAGGTAGAAGCGGCGGTTCTGGCCACGGCCGGCGCCAGGCCCTGGGACCGCGACGCCATCGACCTGCGCATCCTCCGCCAGGTGAAGACCGGAACCGGTCGCGTCATCGACGACGAGAAGGAAGTCGGCGGCTACCCCCACTGATCCCTCTCCCCTTGCGGGAGAGGGTGGCCTCCCGGAGGGAGGTCGGGTGAGGGGTCTCTCAGAACTCAACACCGCGTGCGGCGGTCAGGCCGGGTGAAACGCCCGAAGTCAGCGCGACCCCTCATCCGTCGGCCTTCGGCCGCCACCTTCTCCCGCAAGGGGAGAAGGATCGCTCGGGCTTCGAAACGCGTTTGACCCCCGACCAGTAACCAAGGCGGGCGTCATGACCAGCTTCTCCTCCCTGCGCCGGGATCTCCTCACCCGGCCGATCTTCCAGTGGGCGCAAGGCGTGATGCCGGCCCTGTCGCAGACCGAGCGCGACGCCATCGACGCGGGCGACACCTGGTGGGACGCGGCCCTGTTCACCGGCGATCCGGACTGGAACGAACTGCTGTCGTTCCCCAAGCCCCAGCTGCGCCCCGACGAGCAGGCCTTCATGGACGGGCCGGTCGAGCAGCTTTGCGCCATGCTCGACGACTGGACCATGACCTGGAAGACGCGCGATCTGCCGCCGCAGGTCTGGACCTTCCTGAAGGAGCAGAAGTTCTTCGGGATGATCATCCCCAAAGAATACGGCGGCCTCGGCTTTTCGGCCTTCGGCCACGCCGAGATCGTCCGCCGCATCGCCACCCGCTCGGTCTCGGCGGCGGTGACGACCATGGTGCCCAACTCTCTGGGGCCGGGCGAACTGATCCTGCGCTTCGGGACCAAGGCCCAGCAGGACCACTGGCTGCCCCGCCTGGCCGATGGCCGCGAGGTGCCCGCGTTCGGCCTGACCAGTCCCGAGGCCGGCTCCGACGCCGGGGCGATGATCGACGAGGGTGTGGTCTGCCGGGGAACCTGGGAAGGCCGCGAGGTGCTGGGCATCCGCCTCAACTGGCACAAGCGCTACATCACCCTGGGCCCCGTCTGCACGGTGCTGGGCCTGGCCTTCAAGCTGCGTGACCCCGACGGCTACCTCGGCGGCGACGAGGACGTCGGCATCACCTGCGCGCTCGTACCGACCACCACGCCCGGCGTCGAGATCGGCCGTCGCCACCTGCCGGCCTTCCAGACCTTCCAGAACGGTCCCAACTGGGGCAAGGACGTCTTCATTCCCATGGACCTGGTCATCGGCGGCGCCGAGCGGGCCGGGCAGGGGTGGAAGATGCTGATGACGGCGCTCGCGGCCGGGCGCGGCATCTCACTGCCGGCCCTGTCGGGCGCGGCGGCCGCCTTCAGCGCCCTGACCACCGGCGCCTACGCCCGGGTGCGCAGCCAGTTCAACGTGCCGATCGGCAAGTTCGAGGGCGTGCAGGAGCGCCTGGCCCGCATCGCGGGGAACGCCTACCTCGTCGACGGCGCGCGCCGCCTGACCTGCACGGGCCTGGATCTGGGCCACCATCCGTCGGTGATCTCGGCCCTGCTGAAGTCCGGCGCCACCGAGCGGATGCGGATCGTCGTCAACGACGCCATGGACGTGCATGGCGGCAAGGCGATCATCGAGGGGCCGCGCAACTACATGGGCGCCCAGTACCGCGCCGTGCCGGTCGGCATCACCGTCGAGGGCGCCAACATCCTGACCCGCAGCCTGATGGTGTTTGGCCAGGGCGCGATCCGTGCGCACCCCTACATGCTCGAAGAGATCCTGGCGATCGGCGAGCAGGATCTCGACCGGTTCGACGAGGCCTTCTGGAAGCACGTCGCCCACAGCCTTCGCAACGGCCTGCGCACGGTGGCCCGCAGCTGGAGCGGCGGCGCGCTCTCGCCGGTTCCCGACGCCGGCCGGGCGACCCGTTTCTACCGCCAGATGGGCCGCTACTCGGCCGCTTTCGCCCTGGCCTCCGACATCGCGCTGCTGACTCTGGGCGGCGACCTCAAGCGCCGCGAGATGTTGTCGGCGCGGCTGGGCGATATCCTGTCGGAGCTCTATTTCCTGTCCGGCGCCCTCAAGCGTTGGGAGGACGAGGGCCGCCAGGACGCCGACTTCCCGCTGCTGCACTGGTGCGCCGACACGGCCTTCGCCACCATCGAGCAGCGCTTCGACGAACTGTTCGCCAACCTGCCCAACCGCCTGGCCGGCTGGCTGCTGCGCGCCGCCATCCTGCCGTTCGGCGCCCGTCGTCGCGGGCCGTCGGACAACCTCACCCGCGCCTGCGCCGAGCTGCTGATCCACCCGTCCGAAACCCGCGACCGCCTGGTCGAGAACGTCTATGTCGGCGGCAAGGACGAGGCGGTGGGTCAGCTGATCGACGCCTTCGAGCGCGTGGTCGCCACCCAGCCGATCCACGACCGGCTGAAGGCCGCCAAGGTTCGCGACCGTCACCTCGCCTGGGAGCAGGGTCTGATCACCGCCGACGAAGCAGCCGCCCTCGACGCCGCCGACAAGGCCGTGGCCGAGGTCATCGCCGTCGACGACTTCGCCCACGACGGCCTGGCCGCGCCGGCGCCTGTCCGCAGCGACGCCGTTCCGCGTCCGCCGAGCCCGATCGACCGCGGCGAGCCGCGCAGCTTCGAGGCGCCCCAACCCAACATCTGAGCCCCGCGCCTAAACCACTGTATGGGTGTCGCCGCCAGGACGAGGGGGCTAAGGCTCGTTTGTCAGCGTCCAAGTTCCGGGCGTGCTTAGAGAAACGCCATGTCCCGCCGGCGCGCCATCGCCGTCATCGACGACGACGCCCTCGTCCGTTCCGGCCTGGCGCGGCTGATCCGCTCCTTCGGGCTGGAGGTCGGCGTCTTCGGCTCGGCGGCGAGTTTCCTGGCCTCCGGGCCGGAGAGCTGGGCCGTGGTCGTCACCGACATCCACATGCCCGAGATTTCGGGTCTCGACCTGCTGCGCCGCCTGCGGGGCAGCCATCCTGACCTGCCGGTGGTGGTGGTCACGGCCTTTCCGGACATGCGCGACCAGGCCCTGGCCGCCGGCGCCCGGGACTTTCTCGAAAAGCCCTGTGCGCCCGACCGGATCGAGGCCAGCTTGAAGACGATGCTCGACGAGGCCTGAGGCGGCGCTTGTCGGATAAGGGGGCGGGGGCCCCAGCTTAGCTTGGTGGAGGCGGATGGCCAAGGCGGAACGGCGGGCGGAAGAAGCGGTGCAGACCGTGGTGATCGTCGACGACAACGAGCTGTTCCGCGGCTCGATGGACAAGCTGTTCCGTTCGGTCGGCCTGCAGACGGCGCTCTACGCCTCGGCCCAGGCCCTACTGGACGCGCCGATGCCCGACAGCGCCTGCTGCATCCTCGTCGACGTGCGCATGCCCAAGATGAGCGGCCTGGATCTGCAAGAGGCGCTGGCCGCCCGCCGGGTGCGCGCGCCCGTCATCGTCATGACCGGCCATGCCGACGTGCCGATGACCGTGCGGGCCATGAAGGCCGGGGCGGTCGACTTCCTCGCCAAGCCCTTCCGCGACCAGGACGTCATCGACGCCGTCACCGCCGCCCTGGCCAAGGACGGAAAGCGCCGCGAACTGGCCCGTGACGTCGCCGAGGTGAAGGCCCGCTTTGATGGCCTGACCCCGCGCGAACAGCAGGTCATGACCCTGGTCACCGCCGGTCTGCTCAACAAGCAGGTCGCCGGCGAACTCGGCCTCCAAGAGATCACCGTCAAGCTCCACCGCGGCAGCCTGATGAAGAAGATGCAGGCCGGCTCCTTCGCGGAGCTGGTGCGGATGGCCGAGGCCCTGGAGAGGGATCGGGCGGCGGGGTAGGGGCCAGCGAGCCGCGTGGTTCTCATCTCAAATGGCGAATGTCGATCAACCCTGATCCGCCGCGACGGGATAGTCGATTTCCGCCAGATGGACCCGCAGCGCCCCGAAATCGATCTCCGGATTGAGCGCCGTCGCCAGCCCGGGCGTGATCGGCGTGCGCTGGTGAACCTGGGCGACCAGATCTGCGTCCACCTCGACCTCGTAATAGCTGCGCGCGAAGTCCAGATAGGTCGCCGGATCGCCGTTCAGCATGCCGAGCAGCCAGTAGGATCCGTCGTCACCTCCGAGCGACGGCAGGCTCGCGTAGCCCCAGGCTTCGTCATCGAAGGCGCGCCAGCAGCAGAAGGTCGCGTGATCGGGCGAGAAGGCGGGCTCGGCGACGCCGCTCGCGAAAGCGGGCGGCACGCGGCGGTAGAGGGCGTGCGGATCGTCCTGCGCCTCCCAGAGTTCGTGATCGAGGCCTTTGATGAAGGCCCCCGCCGCGTTGAACAGCACGAAGAGGTCGTCGCCCTGGCCGTTGCGGATCGAGCCCATGGCCTCGTCTGCGCCCCACCGGGAGTCGAAGGAGAAGTAACGATACTCCCACTCCGGGCAGAGGATCGCGTCGAGCGCGGCGAGCGCCTGCATCACCTCGCGCAGGCGAGCGGGCGGCGGCAGGCGGGAAAGGGCGTCGGTCGGCATGACCTCAAGCTATGCCGTGATCCGCGCGGACCACAATGCCTCTAACCCGTCGCCGGCAGCCGGATCTCGATCCGCGCCCCGGCGTCGCTCGGCAGGATCGCGATCCGCCCGTCGTGGGCGGCGACCGCCGAGTGGCAGATGGCCAGGCCCAGCCCCATGCCGCCGGACTTGGTCGTGTAGAAGGCGTCGAAGGCCCGTTCGGCCGCTTCCGGCGAGAAGCCCGGGCCGGTGTCGGCGATCTCGATCACCGCCTCGTCGCCTTCGCGGGCCGAGCGCACCGAAAGCCGCCGCACCGCGCCGCCGGCCATGGCCTGCACGCCGTTGAGCATCAGGTTGACCAGGGCCTGCTGCAGCACCACCCGGTCGCCGTGGACCACCGTCTCGCCGGCCTGAGCCTCAAGGACAAGTTCGACGCCGTGCTCGGCGACCTCGCGGGCCACGAACCGGGCCGAGGCGACCAGCAGGCCGTCCACGGGGAGGGCCTCCCGCTCGGCCGGAGCCTGGGCGATCAGGCCGCGGATGCCGCGCACCACCTCGGCGGCGTGGGCGGCGGCGGTCACCACGTCGGCGACGGCGTCCTTGGCCTCGTCGAGATCGGGCGTGTCGCGGTCGAGCCAGCGCTGGGCGGCGCCGGCGGCGTTGGATATCGCCGCCAGCGGCTGGTTGACCTCGTGGGCGATCGAGGCCGACAGCACCCCCAGGGTCGCCGCCCGCAGGGCGTGCTCCAGTTCGGCGCGGGCGCGGTCCAGCCGTTCCTGCAGTCGCCGGCGTTCGGTCAGGTTGACAATCGAGGCCTGCACCCGATCCAGCCCCCGGGCGTCGGCCGGGAAGTTCAGCGCCACGATCACCGGGATCAGCTCGCCGCTGCGGCTGCGCACCACCGTCTCGGTCTCGAAGCTGCGCCGGCCCTCGCCGAAGGCGACCAGGAACTGGGCGAAGGTCTGGTCGGTCTCGGGCAGCAGCTCGTCCAGCCGGTCGAAGAAGTCGGCCTTGTCGGTCACGCCCATCATGGTCAGGGCCGTGGCGTTGACGTCGGTGATACGGACGCTGGCCTTGATCTGGCGCACGAGCTCGGGATGGCGCGCCAGGTGGTCGGCCAGATCCGTCACGCCCTGGGCGCGGATGGCGTCGAGGGCGGCCTGCACCGGCCGGAAGTCATGCTCCCAGATCGACACCGCCAGGGTGTTGAAGATCGTTCTGTAGCGGGCCTCGCTGAGGCTCAGGGTCCGGCGGGCCTGCTGGTTGCGTCCGGTGAGGAAGGCCGCCACGCCCAGGGCCGCCAGGCTGACCAGCAGCCGCAGGGTGGGGGCGAGGTGCGGCGCACGGCCGTGGGCGACGGCGAAGCTGGTCGTGGCCAGGGCGGCGCAGGCCAGGGTTACGGCCCACAGCCGCCGGCCCGGCAGGTCCTCGCCGACCAGCAGCAGGACCAGGACGTAGAGCACCGCCACCGCGCTCGACAGCGGGGTGAAGGTGTCGACCACGAAGACCGCGGCGGCGATCGCGGCCGCCCCGCCCAGCCGTAGGCGGCGTCCGAACGGCGAGCTATCGGGCGAAGGGAAGGGCTGGGCGAGCATGGCAAACTTCATAGCCCGGCTTCCGCCTTCGCCGGGACCCCATACCAAGGTCTGGGGAGCGCCAACCAAGTCGGTACGCCCGGCCTACGTCCGTTCGGTGTCCCGATGTCATGGGGCGTCTCTAAGGTTGCGGTCATCAGAGGCGGCAGGAGGCCGGACCCATGTTGCGCACCATCGAGACCCAAACCGCCGGCCCGCCCGGCTCCGATGCGCTTCAGGCGATCTGGCTGCTGGAGCAGGCGAGGGCCGCCCTGGAGGGCGACCTCGGCTCGGCGCGGGCGATGCTCGACCGCCTGGCCGCGGTGCTGGCGCCTCCCGGCGAGGCGCGCAGCTTCCTGCCCCATTCCCCGGCCCGGGCCAGCGGTCCGGCCAGGGGCGGGCTCGCCGGCTGGCAGATCCGCGCCGTCGCCGCCCATGTCGAAGCCAATCTCGACGACAGCCTGCATGTCGAGACCCTGGCGGCCCTGGTCGGGCTCAGCGCCAGCTATTTCTGCCGGGCCTTCAAGGTCAGCACTGGCGAGACCCCGCACGCCTGGATCATGCGCTGCCGGCTGGAGCACGCCCAGGGCCTGATGCTGGAGACCGCCGAGAGCCTGGCCCACATCGCCGCCGTCTGCGGCCTGGCCGACCAGGCCCACCTGACGCGGCTCTTCCGCCGTCACACCGGCCAAACGCCCCATGCCTGGCGACGCGAGAACCGCCCGTGGAGCCGCGCCCTGGTCACGGGCTCGCTCAAGCGGGCCTGAGCCGAGGGGCGGAGCGTTCGGAGAGGATGGTTCGTGGCGCATGCGCCCTGCGTGAACAGGCCGCCGCGGGACGTCTTGTCGAAACCCAGCATCGCGGCGCCGTCAGCTCGAACCGTCCGAAAGAGCGCGGCCGTACAAGCCGGCGCCGTGCATCGCCAAGAGATCCTTCCCGTCCGGCGTCAGGATGTCGCCGACGATCCTTCCAGGAGACTGAAGACCATGGACATCGAAACCGCCCGCTCGCGCCGCCTGGCCCCGCTGACCACGCCCACGGGCCTGGGCGAGGCCGCCGCCAAGGACATCTCGGCCGCCCTGACCGCGCTGCTGGCCGACGTCTTCGCACTCTACATCAAGACCAAGAACTTCCATTGGCACGTCTCGGGTCCGCACTTCCGCGACTACCACCTGATGTTCGACGAGCAGGGCGACGAGCTCTACGCCATGACCGACCCGATCGCCGAGCGGGTGCGCAAGCTGGGCGGCACGACCCTGCGCTCGATCGGCCACATCGCCCGCAGCCAGCGCGTGCTCGACAACGACGCCGACTATGTGGAGCCGAACGACATGCTCGCCGAGCTGCGTGACGACAACGGCGCCCTGGCCGCCGCGATGCGCGCGGCCCACAGCGCCTGCGACGAACACGGCGACATCGCCACCGCCAGCCTGCTGGAGAACTGGATCGACGAGACCGAAAAGCGCGTCTGGTTCCTGTTCGAGGCCGGCCGCCGCGACCGCGCCTGATCCTGCCGCGACGCTTCCCGATCGCTCGGGGAGCGTCCTGGCCCTCGTTCGAGAGCTTCCGTCGTGACCGACATCCAGAAACTGGCCGTCAGCACGGCCGTCGCGGCCATGTTCGCCCTTGCGGCCTTCGTCGCGGTGATCCCCCATGGCCATCCGGCCGGTTCCGCCGTTTCCGTTCAAGACGCTGTCCAGGGACGTCCCCCGAACTAGAGCCTCGCCGCCAGGAAGCCCCCATGACCAAGCCGCTCGCCGCTGACGATCCCTACGCCCGCACCGCCCAGATCTTTCCGGTGTTGACGCCGGAGCAGACCGAGCGGCTGGCGGCCTACGGCGTCGAGGAAGTCATCGTCCCCGGCCAGGTGCTGTTCCGCCGCGGCGACCGCCGGGCCGACTTCTTCCTGGTGCTGGAAGGCAAGGTCGGCATCACCCGCACCGGCGAGGTCGGCGACGACGAGATCATCACCGTCCATGGTCCGGGCCAGTTCAGCGGCGAGCTCGACCAGGTCAGCGCCCGCGCCCTGCTGGTCGGGGCGGTGGTGGTGGCGCCCGGCCGGGTGGTGCGCGTCGCTCACAAGGACGTCGCCCACATGATGGCCGCCGAGCCCGACATCGGCGAGATCATCATGCGGGCCTTCATCCTGCGGCGGATGGGCTTCCTGCATCACGGCCAGGTCGGCATCGTGCTGATCGGCCGGCCCGACGATCCCGACACCCTGCGCATCGAGCGCTTCGCCGTGCGCAACGGCTATCCCCTGCGGCTTGTCGACGCCGACAACGATCCGGACGCGTCCAGCTGCCTTGGCCAGCACGGCCTGACCCTGGGCGACCTACCGGCGGTGGTCACGCCCGACCGGGTGGTGATGCTCAATCCCGAGACCACCGTCCTGGCCGACCGCCTGGGCATGACCGAGCGCTTCGACCCCGACCAGGTGTTCGACGTCGCCGTGGTCGGGGCCGGTCCGGCGGGCCTGTCGGCGGCGACCTACGCGGCCTCGGAGGGCCTCTCCACCGTGATCATCGAAGGCTTGGCGCCCGGCGGCCAGGCCGGGGCCAGTTCCAAGATCGAGAACTATCTGGGCTTCCCAACGGGGATCTCCGGCCAGGCCCTGGCCGGCCGCGCCCAGGTCCAGGCCCAGAAGTTCGGCGCCCGGCTGGCGGTGTCGCGCGCCGTGGTCGGCGTCGACTGCGAAAGCCATCCCTACCGGCTGAAGCTCGAGGACGGCCAGACCCTGCAGGCCCTGTCGGTGGTGATCGCCTCGGGCGCGCGCTACCGCAAGCTCGACGTGCCCGACTACGACCGCTTCGACGGCCAGGCGATCCACTATGCGGCCACGGCCATGGAGTCCGACCTCTGTCGCGGCCAGTCAGTCGTCGTGGTCGGCGGCGGCAATTCGGCGGGCCAGGCGGCGATGTTCCTGTCCCGCACGGTCGGCCACGTGCACATGCTGGTGCGCGGCGAGGGTCTGGCGGCGACGATGTCGGACTATCTGGTCCAGCGCATCGAAAGCTCGGCCCGCATCACCCTGCACCCGTTCAGCGAGGTCACCCGCCTGGAGGGCGATCGCACGCTGCGCCGCATCGGCTGGACCGACCGCAAGACGGGCGAAGAGACGGTCATCGACGCCGGCGCCCTGTTCGTGATGATCGGCGCCGAGCCCAACACCGACTGGCTGGCCGGCTGCTTCGACCTCGACCAGCAGGGCTTCGTCCTGACCGGCGAGAGCGGCGTCGCCGGCGCCCGCTCGGCCTATGAGACCGAAAAACTGGGCGTCTACGCCGTCGGAGACGTGCGCTCGGGCTCGATCAAGCGCGTCGCAGCCGGAGTGGGCGAGGGCTCGGTCGTGGTCTCGGCCATCCACCGGCACCTGGAGGAGGTGCGGGCGCGGTAGGGGCTCTACTTTTTCTCCCGTCATTCCCGCCCGTGTGGCGGGAAGCCCTCTATCCACCGCAAGGGCGGAAGAGGCGGACCGCTAAGCGGTCCGCTTGCATCTCACGTGTCAGCGGAACCATGGGTTCCCGCCACAAGGGCGGGAATGACGGGAGGAAAAGGAGACGTTCGTCGTCACCCCTCCACCCACCGCTTGATCGGGCGGGGATGCGGCGTCTTGTACTCGGAAAGATCGAACGACACCTCGTCGACATAGCACCAGCCCCAGCCTTCGGGCGGGTCGTAGCCTTCGATGATCGGGTGGCCGGTCGCCTTGAAGTGGCCGGTGGCGTGCTTGCCGGGCGACTGATCGCAGCAGCCGACGTGTCCGCAGGCGCGGCACAGGCGCAGATGCACCCACCAGCCGCCGGTCTTGAGGCACTCCTCGCAGCCGTCGGCGCTGGGCGTGACGACGACGATGGTCGAAAGGTGCGAGCAGCTCATCGGATCGGCCTTTGCGGCGAAGGGGGCGTGTCCGCCACCATGCACCCAAGGCCGGGCGCGCGCTTGCGCGATGTCGCTGCGTCTTGCTTCAGGCGATCCGGATGCTCTCCCTGGGCGCTTTCACGCCCAGGGAGGCGTCAGCGTCAGAAGTCGTAGGTGACGCGGGCGTAGTAGTAGCCGCCGTTGATCCCGAATGGCGAGAAGCTGGGATATTTCGCCACCCCCGGGTTGCCGGCCGCGACCGAGGCGGCGGTGCCGGCGGCGTTCAGTTCCTCGGGATGGACGTCGAACAGGTTGTTGGCCCCCAGCGCCACCTTCAGCCCGTCGGTGACGCGATAGGACAGTTCCAGGTCGGTGATCAGGTGCGACTTGATCTCGTCCTTGAAGTAGGTCCCGTTGACGTTGGTGTAGGCCCAGGCCTTGCCGTACAGGGTGTTGACCAGGTTCACCGTCCAGCGGTCGTTCGTGTAGACCGCCGAAAGGTTGGCCTTGTAGCGCGGCGAGGCGTGCTCGAGGGACGCGATGGCCGCCTTGTCGTAGAGCACCGATCCGCCCAGGCCCGAGGGCGGGGCCGCGATGCGGGTGACCTTGGTCTGGTTGACGTTGACGCCCAGGGTCCAGTCGATCTTCCCGAACTCGCCCAGGTCGGTCCAGGTGGTGGCCAGGGCCTCGACGCCGCGGGTGCGGGTGTCCAGGCCGTTGGAGAACAGGTTGATGCCGGTGGTGCCGACCAACGGATCCAGCACGTTGCCGTTGGCGGCGATGGCGTTGGTGATGGCCGCGTTGACCACCGTCCCGCTGATCTTGCCGTAGAGCGCGCCGCTGCCGACGATGCGGTCCTCGATCTCGATCTGGTAGGCGTCGATGGTCAGCGACACGCGGGGCAGGGGCTCGGCGACGATGCCGACGCTGAGGTTGGTCGACTTCTCCGGATCCAGGCCATCGACGCCCAGCAGCTTGGCCCCGGCCGATCCCGGCGCCAGCTGCACGAAGGCGGTGGTCGGCGATACGTTGGTGGCCGAGTAGTAGAGCTCGGCCAGGGTCGGCGCCCGGAAACCGGTGCTGACCGTGCCGCGCACCGCAAAGGTCGGGGTGAAGTCGTAGCGGCCGGTCAGCTTGGCGATGTCGGCCGAGCCGAAGTCGCTGAACTTCTCGTGGCGCACGGCGAAGTCGAGCTTCAGGTTCTCGACCGGCGAGACGGCGAGGTCGGCATAGGCCGCCCAGCTGTCGCGATCGTGCTCGCCGGCGTCGGTCAGGGCAAAGCCCGGATAGGACTGCGAGCCGGACTTGTAGCGCGAGGCATAGTCGCCGGCCTTGATCTCGTAGGTCTCGTTGCGCTGCTCCAGCCCCAGGGCCAGCGTCAGCGGCGAGGCCCAGCCGACCTCGAACTCGCGGCTGAGGTCCAGGTTGTTGGTCCACTGGCTGAAGATGAAGTCGCCGGCGTGGAAGTCGGTCGGAGTCGCGCCGGTGTCGGTATAGAGCTGGATGTTGGCCGAGTTGCGCACCCGCACCTCGTGGTCGTCGCGGCCGTAGGTGCTGGACAGGTCATAGCGCCAGCCGCCGAACACCTCGCCCTTGATCCCGCCGGTCAGGGCGCCGTCTTTTTCCAGCGTTTCCAGGCGCGGGCTGAAGCCCTTGGGGTAGACGGCCGGCAGGCGGTTGGGCAGGCGATAGTTCTCGTAGGCCGTGGCCTTCTTCACGCCGTAGGTGCCAAAGGCGTAGACCTCGACCGCCTCGCTGGCTTTCCACCCGGCCGAGGCCGTGCCGACGTTCAGCTGGTAGCGGGCGTCGCCGGCGATCTGGTTCACGTACGGATAGCCCGACAGGGCCGAAGGCCAGGTGGGATTGGCGCTCACCGCCGAGGTCGAGGTCACCCGCGCGTCGGGATTGCCGCTGAAACTGAAGTCGTGGAAGCGGTTCTCCAGCGTCACGTTCACATAGGCGCCCGGCGCCGGCGCGAAGCCGGCGTTGGCCGACAGGCTGTAGGTCTCGCCGTCGTTCTTGTAGTAGGCGCCGCCGGTGGCCGAGGCGCCGCCGCCGTGGTCGGCGTCCTTGAGGATGATGTTGATCACACCGGCGATGGCGTCGGTGCCGTACTGGGCCGCCGCGCCGTCGGTCAGCACCTCGATGCGGGCGATCGAGGCGGTCGGGATGAAGTTCAGGTCGGCCCCCGCCGAGCCCTGATAGGCGCCCGCCAGCACGGCGAGGTTGGCGGTGCCGTGGCGGCGCTTGCCGTTGATCAGCACCAGAGTGTGGTTCGCGCTCAGCCCCCGCAGGCGCGCCGACAGGGTCAGGTTGGCCGCGTCGCCGCCGAAGGCCTGGGCGGTGAACGACGGCACCAGGTTGCTGAGCGCCAGGCGCAGGTCGGGCTGGCCGGTGCGGGCCAGGGCGTCCTCGGCGATCACCTGCACGGGCGCGGGGCTGTCGACCGCGCGGACGCCGGTCTGGCGCGTGCCGGTGACGATCACGCCCTCGACCGAGGCTGCGTCGGGCGCGGGTTCCGGCGCCACGGGATCGGCGAAGGCCGTCCCCCAGACCGCCAGCGATAGGGCGAGCGCCGACGCGCCCAGAATTTGGGTTTTCATCTTATCCCCCGATGAAAGTTTCAGATTGTTGGGAAAGGTGCGCGGTCGGCCGGGAAAGCGGCCCCCGTCGCGCGGCGGGTGCTGTTACGTCGCGGGTCCCTTAGCGGACCTTGGCGGCGACGAATTCGATCTCGACCAGGGCGCCGGGCAGCACTAGTCCCGCCACCTTCACCGTGCTGCGCGCGGGTTTGTTGGGCTGGGCGGTGGTTCCGAAGGCCTCGCTCCAGGCCTTGTTGAGGCCGGGAAAATCGATCTCTCCGCCCTTGGCCGGGTCGCCGACCAGGAAGACGGTGGCCTTGACCACGTCGCCGTGGCCCAGGCCCTCGGCCTTCAGCGCGGCCTCCAGCTTCGAGAGCACCGAGCGGGTCTGGGCCTCGGTGTCGCCGGGCTTGGCCTTGTCGGCGATGGTCGGCAGGGCGCCGCTCAGGAAGACGAGTTCGGTTCCGGCCGGCACTGCCACCGACGGGGTGATGGCGATCGCGCCCGACGACGGCGCGCGGCGGATCTCGGCGGCCCCGGCGGCGCCCGCCGCGAAGGCGGCGGTCAGAACAAGGGCGAAGGCGAGCTTGCGGATCATGGATGGGTCTCCGTTCGGGAAAGGGTGAGCCCGTCGGCGCGGACGCGCTGGGCGATCAGGCCGACCGTGCGGCGAGCGGCGGCGACGCCGCCCTCCTGCCAGCTGGGCAGCTGCGAAAGATGAGCGCCGGACAGGAAGATCCGGCCCTGGGGCTGGTTGAGCAGGCGATAGGCGGCCGGGTCGTTGCCGTCGCCTTCCCAGTGGATCCACGGGCCGAGGTTGAAGGCCTGGCGGTTCCAGTCGATCACCAGCGGCGCGGTCGGCTCGCGGCCCTTGCCGGGGTGCAGCTTGTCGATCGCCGCGCGGGTCAGGGCCACCTGCTCGTCGAAGCTGCGGGCCTGGAAGGCGCGGGCGGGCGCGCCGACCGTATAGGCGCCGACCAACAGGCCGCGCGGCTGGTGGAAGCCGGCGCTGGGATACCAGACCAGGGTGGTCTCGCCGCCGACGAACGACAGCCCGCCATAGATCTGCTCGGCCTCCCAGAAGCGCGGGGAGTCGAAGGCCACCTTGGTGGCGTTGTCGTACCTGGCGCCGGCGATGGCGGCGGTGACATCGGCCGGAAGATCGGTGACGATCCTGGCCAGGATCGGCAGCGGCACGGTGACCACCAGATAGTCGGCGGTCAGCTTGCGGGCCGCGCCGCTCTTGCGGTCGCGGATCGCCACCTCGGCGATCTTCGGCGTCTGGCGGAAGGCCGTGACCTCGGCGCCCAGCAGCACCGGGCCTTTCAGCGCCTTGTGCAAAGCCTTGGGGATGGCGTCCATGCCGCCGGTTGGCTCCAGCATGGTCGCCTGCATGAGGATGTTCTCCTCGAAGAGGGCGTAGGGCAGGGCCTCGTCCGACAGCAGGTCGCGCAGGGGCAGGGGCGGGCGGGCCACGCCCCGCTGGTCGGCCGCGCCGGGCGTGGTGACGTAGCCCGAGCGCTCCGAGCCCTTGTAGGCGCCGCCAGCGTCGAGGTCGCCATAGGTCTTCAGGAAGGCCAGCAGCCGTTCCTTGTCCGGCGCGGTCAGCTCCTGGTCCAGGCCGCCGCCGCGCGTCGCCTTGGCCAGCAGTTCGGACAGCCCGCCGCGCAGGTCGTTGATCGCCTGGCGCTGCTGCACCGGCTTGCCGCCGAACGAGGCGTCCGATTGCAGCAGGCTGCTGCGGCTGGAATTGACCTCCACCTCCAGCGGCACGCCCAGGGTCTTGGCGTAGGACAGCACGCCCTGGTGATGGCTGGGCAGGCGGGCGGGGCCGGCGTTGAAATAGAGGCCTTGCGAGAAGCCGGCGGTCTGGCTGGGACGATCGATGGTCTCGACGCGGTCGCCGCCACGGATCGTCCAGTTGCGGCCGCCGACCCGTTCGCGGGCCTCGACGACGGTCACCGCAAAGCCGGCGCGTTCCAGTTCATAGGCCGCGACCAGGCCCGCGATCCCGGCGCCGAGCACGACGACCGAGCGGCCCTTGCCGAAGTCGCGCGGCAGGTCCGGCGCCTCCTGGGCGAAGGCCGTGGATGTCAGGCCCAGGCCCTGGAGCGCCGCATAGCCGGCGGCGAAACCGCCCAGGGAGAACGCGCGGGTGATGAACGAACGACGACTGACCAAGACCGGAAACGCCCCTGAATGAACCTCCCCTAAAAGCGGCCGCCGCCGAAGCGGCGGCCATGAGTGAACGCGGGGAAGTCGCCAAAGAAGGAAGCGTCGGCTTGCGTCGCTCCCAAGGCCATTGCTGGGCGCCGGCTACCGCTCTCGGTATTCAGAAAAACTACAGCGGCTTGTCGTTGTTCTCCCGGCCAATCCTCACAAGTATCGTTCGCTGTTGATTTTTATGACTTATCGAATTGTCTCGATGATAAGTTTTCGTCGCGTTTCGGCTTATGAGTAATTGCGTTCGTTCTATTGCGATCGGTGATGTTTGGCGGGGCTCATCCGGCGTGTTGAGCCCCGCTTGAGCATCAAGGCGTGTTTGGCGCGGCCGCAACCTTCGGTGAGAGTTTTTCTGCCCGCGCGGCGAGATTATCGGCCGTGCGGACGGCGCGGAGGCGGGCTTAGGTTTTCGTCATCGCCGTTTTCGCCATCGACGTGAAAAAGCTTCAGGAGAAGCCGATGTCCGACCGCAAGCCGCACCCCGAAACCCTGGCCCTGCACGCGGGCTGGCGGGCCGATCCGACCACCGGCGCGGTGGCTCCGCCAATCTACCAGACCACGTCCTACCAGTTTCAGAGCGCTGACCACGCGGCCGACCTGTTCGCCCTGCGCCAGTTGGGCAACATCTATACCCGCATCGGCAACCCGACGATCGACATCCTCGAGCAGCGCCTGGCCGCGCTCGAAGGCGGGGCCGCCGCTCTGGCGGTGTCGTCCGGCCAGGCGGCCTCGGCCTTCGCCATCCAGAACCTGGCCCGGGCCGGCGACAACATCGTCAGCTCGACCGACCTCTACGGCGGCACCTGGAACCTGTTCGCCAACACCCTGCGCGATCAGGGGATCGAGGTCCGTTTCGTCGATCCGGAGGATCCCGAGGCCTTCGCCCGCGCCACCGACGAGCGCACGCGGGCCTACTACGCCGAGACCCTGCCCAATCCGAAGCTGACCGTCTTCCCGATCGCCGAGGTCGCCGCCATCGGCCGCAAGCTGGGCGTGCCGCTGATCGTCGATAATACCGCCGCGCCCTTGTTGGCCCGGCCGCTGGAGCATGGCGCGGCCATCGTCGTCTATTCGACCACCAAGTACATCGGCGGCCACGGCACCTCGATCGGCGGCGTGATCATCGACGGCGGCAATTTCGACTGGCAGGCCCATCCCGAGCGCCAGCCGACGCTCAACACCCCCGACCCCAGCTATCATGGCGCGGTCTGGAGCGAGGCGGCCAAGCCGCTGGGGCCGATCGCCTACATCCTGCGGGCCCGCACCGTGCTGCTGCGCGACCTGGGTTCTGCCCTGTCGCCGTTCAACGCCTTCCAGATCCTGCAGGGGCTGGAGACCCTGCCGCTGCGCATCGCCCGCCATTCGCAGAACGCCCAGGCGGTCGCCGACCATCTGGCCAACCATCCCGACGTCATCCGGGTGATCCACCCCTCGGCCCAGGACGGCCTGCGCCGCCAGCGCGCCGACCGCTATCTCTCCGGCGGTTACGGCGGCCTGGTCGGCTTCGAGCTGGCCGGCGGGCGCGAGGCCGGGCGGCGGTTCATCGACGGTCTGAAGCTGTTCTACCACGTGGCCAATATCGGCGACGCGCGGAGCCTCGCCATCCATCCCGCCTCGACCACCCACTCCCAGCTCAGCGCCGAGGACCAGGCCGCCACCGGCGTCTCCGACGGCTATGTGCGGCTGTCGGTGGGCCTGGAGCACATCGACGACATCCTGGCCGACCTCGACCAGGCCCTGGCTTCGGCCCAGGAGCTGCCCGCCGCGGCGGAGTGATCCATCGCACATTAAGAAGCCCCGCCAGGCGGATCGCCCGGCGGGGCTTTTTTGTATTCAAAACAGTGGATTGGGCGGGAATTCTAACCTGCCTCGGCTCCGCCCAGCGACGCCAGTCCCCGGTTCCACGCCACCAGGGGCGCGGCCGGCGAGAAGGCGAAGCGTTCGGCCTCGACGATGAAGACCGAGTGGCTGCCGGTGTCGATCACCGCATCGACGAAGCAGTCGGCCCTCGCGATGCCGCCCCGGAAGGCGGGCGGCGCGCCCGGTTGCAGCCGCCAGCGCTCCGGCGCGAACCGCTCGGCCGCCCGCGACCCGCTGGCGAAGCGCAGGGCCTCTTCCTTGTCGTCCGCCGCCAGCAGCGACACCGACAGAGCGGGGCGGCGGAGGAGGGCGTCGTGACACCCCGCCTCCTTGCGCACGCAGAACAGGAAGCGCGGCGGCTCGACGGACAGCCCAGTGATCGAGCTGACCAGCAGGCCGCGCGGCGCCTGCCCGTCCCAGCAGGAGACGATGGCGACGCCGCTCGCGAGGTGCGCCAGCACGTCCGTGAAAGTGGCAGGCGGGGCCTCCCCCGCCGCCGCGGCGTCGTAGCGGGCCATCAGCTGGCCGCCGCCGCCGGTTGGGCCTCGAGCTGGGCTTCGCGCTCGGCCACCAGCCTGCGCACCAGCGGCAGCAGGTCGCGGCCGTAGGCGATGGCGTCCTCCACCGGATCGAAGCCGCGGATCAGGAAGGTGGTGACGCCCAAGTCGTAGTAGTCGAGCAGGGCCTCGGCCACCTGCTGCGGCGTGCCCACCAGGCCCGTGGAGTTGCCGGCCGCGCCGGTGACGGCGGCCACGCCCGTCCACAGCCGCTTGTCGAGACGCGACCCTTGCGCGGCCGCGTCCAGCAGGCGCTGCGAGCCGGCGTTGGGCGGGCGGTGGCCGCTGGTCGGCAGGCCGGCGGCCTCGCGGATGGCCTTGGCCTTGGCCACGATCTCGTCGGCGCGGGCCCAGGCGGCCTCTTCGGTGTCGGCGATGATCGGACGCAGCGACAGCGAGAACTTCACCTGGCGGCCGTGCTTGGCGGCGGCGTGGCGCACGCGGGCGATGGTCTCGGCGACCTGGGCCTGGGTCTCGCCCCACAGGGCGAAGATGTCGGCGTGCTTGCCGGCCACCGGAATCGCCGCTTCCGACGAGCCGCCGAAATAGACCGGGATCTGGGGTGCGCGCAGCGGCTTCACCGCGCCGAAGCCTTGGTCGACCTGATAGTACTCGCCCTTGTAGTCGAACGGCTTTTCGCTGGTCCATTCGGCGCGAACGATGTCGAGATACTCGCTGGTGCGGGCGTAGCGCTCGTCCTTGGTCAGGTGGTCGCCGTCCTTGGCCAGTTCCTCGTCCGAGCCGCCGGTGATGATGTGCACCGCCACCCGGCCGCCGGTGAAGTGGTCCAGCGTCGCCAGTTGCCGCGCCGCCAGGGTCGGGGCGGTGAAGCCCGGCCGGTGGGCGATCATGAACTTCAGGGTCTTGGTCACCGAAGCCGCGTGCGCCACCACCAGCTGGCTTTCCGGGCCGGTCGAGTGGAAGGCGACCAGGGCGCGGTCGAAACCGCCCTCGTCATGGGCGCGGGCGATCTTCTCGACATAGTCGACGTCGATGACCGGGCCGGCCGGCGGGTGGATTTCCGAGACGTTCTGGGTGTGGATGATACCGATGAATTCGACGCTCATGGGGGATGCTCCTGAGGGTTCGAGAAAAGCGAAGTGAGGTCAGATGGCGTGGGTGGTCGCCTGGGCCGTCTCCTTGCGCAGCGCGCGGACGACGGACGGGCGGGCGAAGGCGCGGGCGGCCTTGGCGCTCCAGGCGGGATAGGCGGAAAGGTCGATCTGCCGGCGCTCGCCCCAGCGCCAGATCACCAGGGCGTAGGCGTCGACGGCGCTGAAGTGATCGCCCAGCAGCCAGGGACCCGGCGCCTGGGCCAGGCGCTCGATGTCGGCCAGGGTGCGCGCGAAGCGGGCCTCGCCGGGCGTGGCCAGGGCGGCCTTCACCGCCTCGTCGTCGGCGTAGCGCTCGGGCCGGGCGATCTGGGCGAAGGCCACGTGCACCGTGCTGGCGAACCAGCTCATCACCTCGTAGGCGTGGGCCAGCTTCAGCGGCTCCAGCAGCGGCAAGAGCTCGCTGTGCGGGTAGCGGTGGGCCAGGTAGGTCAGGATGGCCAGCACCTCGGTGACCGGCTCGCCGTCTACCGCCAGGGTAGGCACCCGGCCCTTGGGATTGACCTTCAGGTAGTCGGGCTTGCGCTGGTCGCCGGCGGCGAGGTCCAGGCGCTGGACCTCGTAGGCGACGCCGATCTCCTCCAGGGCCACGAGCGGGGCCAGGGATGAGCTGCCAGGAGCGATATAGAGGGTCAGGGGCATGGGGCTGGACCTCAGATCACGAAGAAGCCGTGCGACCCGTCGCGGGCCAGCTGGTCGACCAGGCCGAACTCCCAGTCCAGATAGGCCTGCATGGCTTCGGCGGCGTTGTCGGTGCCCTCGTAGGGGCGCTTGTAGACGTCGGTCGGGTCGCTGGCGGCGCGGGCCAGGCCCGTCTCCAGCGCGCGGCCGGCGGCGACCCAGGCGGCCGTGCCGCCGTCGAGCACCCGCACCGGCTGGTCGGCGATGTCCTCCAGCTCCGGCGCGGCCAGGCGGGCCAGCACGCCGTCGGGCGAGGTCAGGACGATCGGCTTGCCTTCCGGCACGCGCTCCAGGGCCTCGGCCAGCTGGGCGCGGATGGCGAACCAGGCGCCGGGCACGTGGCCCTTGCGGTGGGCGGGACTGGGCGCGAGGTCCAGCACCACGACGGCCTCGTTGGCCAGGGCTTCGGAGAGGGCGCGGGGCAGGATGGTCTCGACTACCGGCAGGTGCGGGGGTTCCGAAGGCTTCCAGGCGCCGGTGGCCAGCTCGCCCTCGAAGCCGTCCTCCAGCACGTAGGTCTCCCAGCCCAGCTGGGCCAGCCACGAGGCGGTCATGTCGGCGCGCGGACCCAGGTCGTCGGCCAGCACGATGCGGCCGCCGCGCACGGGGGCGAAGACGTCGGTCTCCTGCACCAGCTGGCCGCCGGGCGCGCTGCGGAAGCCGGGCAGGTGGCCCTTGGCGTATTCGTCGGGCGTGCGCACGTCGAAGCGATAGAGGGTGCGCTTGCGGTCGGTGGCGAGGTCAGCAAGCCCCTCGGCGTCGATCCTGCGGACCCCGGCGCGATAGGCCACGTCGCGCGCCTTGGCGCGGGCCTCTTCCAGGGTCTGGGTCGAGACGTCGGGGAACTTGCGGCTCTGGCCGTGCTCCAGGCTCTGCTGGGCCAGGGTCCAGCCGATCGTGCCGTTGCGCAGGGCGAAGACGGGGTTGGGCACGCCGGCGTTGACCAGCGACTGGGCGCCGATCAGGCTGCGGGTGCGGCCCGCGCAGTTGACGATGATCGTGGTGGCGGGATCCGGCGCCAGCTCCCTGGCGCGCAGCACCAGCTCGGCCCCCGGCGTGCTCACCCCGCCCGGGATGCTCATCACCGCGTATTCCTCGAACCGGCGGGCGTCGAGGATCACCTGGTCGGCCTTGGCGTCGATGCGGGCCTGCACCTCCTGGGCGGGCAGGGACGGGGTGTGGCGCCGCGCCTCGACCAGTTCGCCGAACGCCTTGCTGTAGGAATTGACGTCCTGGAAGAGCTCGTAACCGGCCTCGGTCCAGCCCTGCAACCCGCCCTTCAGCGCCTGGACGTTGGTGTAGCCCAGCGCCGCCAGCCGCTTGCCGGCCGGCGAGACCAGGCCCTCGCCGTTGTCGTAGAGCACGATCCGCGTCTCCTTGCGGGGCACGCGGTCGAGGATCTCGACCTCCAGCCGGCTGAGCGGCAGCTGCGAGGCGAACAGCGGGTGGGCCTTGGCGAAGGGATCTTCCTCGCGCAGGTCCAGAAGGGCGATCTCGCGGCGGGCGATCAGGTCCTGGCGGACTTCGCGGGGCGTGACGACGGGCAGGGTCATGGCGCGGCCTCGGCGGGGACCGGCTTGGAGCGGTCCCACAGGTTTGGAAGGGTGTCGTTGGAGTAGCCGGAGACGAAGGGCTTGCTCCGTCCGTCGGCGTCGTAGGTCGAGCGGCGCACCGCCCCGATATTGGCCCCGTAGACGTGGATGCTGATCGAGGGCCTGTCGTCGAAGGCGTTGGTGACCCGGTGCACGTCGCCGACCGTCGGAGACACGGCCTCGACCTCGCCGTGCTCCAGCCGGTGGACCGGCCCGTGCGGAACCAGGGCGGCGCCGTCGCGGTGATAGGCTTGCGACAGCTCGGCCCCGCGCAGCACGCCCACCAGGCCCCAGACCGTGTGGTCGTGGACCGGCGTCGCCTGGCCCGGCCCCCAGACGAAGCTGACCACGCTGAACCGCTCGCGGCTGTCGCAATGCAGCAGGTACTGCTGATAGCGGGCCGGGTTCGGCACGGCGTAGGCGTCCGGCAGCCAGTCGTCCGTGGCGATCAGGGCGGCCAGCAGGCCGCCCCCCTCGCGCAGGATCTCCGCCTCCTCGCCCGTGCGGTCGAGCAGGGCGCCGAGGTCTCCGACGAAGCTGGCCAGGCGGGTGAGGTTGGGCGCGCCGGTCATCGGATCACAGCGCGTACTTCAGCGTGACCAGCCAGGTCCGCGGATCGGGATAGTTCTTGTAATAGACCCCGGTGGCCGGCGTGTAGGTCGAGGTCACCGGCTTGTCGCTGTCGAGCAGGTTGCGGCCCGACAGCTGCACGGCCCACTGCGGGTTGGGCGCGGTCCAGGTGATCGTGCCGTTGAGGAAGCCCTGGGCCGGCGCCTCGTCCTGCGGCCGTTGCAGGGCGCTGAAATAGGTCTTGGTCTGCCACTGGGCGTTCAGGTTGGCGCGGATGGAGCCTGGGACTTCGACTGGAACGTCCCAGGTCACGCCGCCCGACACGCTCCAGCGCGGCGAGTTCAGCAGGCGATGGCCGTCGGCGTTCACGCCCACGCCGCCGGCGTTCTTGTAGGTGTCGTAGACCGCGTACAGCCAGCCGACCGAGCCTTGCAGGCTCAGGCGTTCGGTGGCGCGCACGTCGGTCTCCAGTTCGACGCCGTAGGTGTGGGCCTCGCCGGCGTTGCCGCGGATCGAATTGCCCGGATAGGCCGGGTCGCTGTAGCTGACCTGCAGGTTTTCGTAGTCGTTGTAGAAGGCCGCCAGGTTCACCCGCGCCCGGCGGTCGAACAACTCGGTCTTCAGGCCGGTCTCGTAGGTGTTGACGTCTTCCGGCGCGAACGGGCGGGTGGCCAGGTCCAGGCGCGTGGCCCGGTTATCGAAGCCGCCCGACTTGAAGCCCTTGGAATAGGTCGCGTACTGCAGGACGGCCGGCGTCCACTGGTACTGCACCGACAGCTTCGGCGTGATCGCCGAGAAGGTCTTGTCGGCGGTTCCGGCGATCGACTGGCCGGTGACTTGGCCGGCCAGGTTCAGCACCTTGTTGTCGAAGGTGAATTCCTTCTCCTCGTTGGTCCAGCGCAGGCCGCCGGTGACGCTGAGGCGGTCGGTCACCGCATAGGTCGCCTCGCCGAACAGGGCGTAGGCGTCGGTGTTGGTGATGTTGTGGGCGCGGGCGAAGCCGTAGTTGCTGGGCGTCGTAACCGGATCGGTGACCGTGGCGGTCCGGCGGCTGTAGCCGTCGCGCTGCACAAAGAACCGCTCATGCAGGTAGAACAGGCCGCTGGTGAAGGTCAGCTTGCCGAAGTCGCCGTTCAGCTGGATTTCCTGGGTGGCGTACTGGTCGTTGTAGTGGATCAGGTTCTTCTGGATCAGCGCCGCCTGGCCGTCGTTGTCGTAATAGACCGGGTTCAGGTTGAAGCCGCCGTAGGCCGTGATCGACTTCAGCTTCAGATGGTCGCTCAGCGCGTACTGGACGCGGATCGAGCCGCTGATCTGGTCGAGGTCCTGCTTGGGCTCGACCTCGGAATAGGAGCGGCGGTTGTTGAATTCGCCGTTCGGCTGGGTGACCGGCACGTAGCTGCGGCTGTCGCTGCGGTCGCGCAGGGCGTTCAGCGTGAACAGCACGTCCAGCTTCTCGGTCGGCGTCCAGCGCAGCTTGGCGCGGTAGGCGTCGAGATCGATGCGGTTGACGTCGTGGTTCAGCGTCGGGTCGAAGGTCACCCCGTCGCGCTTGTGGTGGATGTAGGAGAAGCTGCCCGAAAGCTTGTCGTCGACGATCGGCCCCTCGACCAGGGCGCGCACGTCGACGGCGCCATAGCTGCCCAGGCCCACCTCGGCCTTGGCGCGGAACGCCTCGCCCGGATCGCGGGTGATGATGCGCAGGGCGCCGGCGCTGGAGTTGCGGCCGTACAGCGTGCCCTGCGGCCCGCGCAGCACCTCGATGCGCTCAAGGTCGTTGAACTCGACCATCGAGCCGATCTGGCGCGGGATGTAGACGTCGTCGACATAGACGGCCAGCACCGGCTCCTGGATCGGATCGGCCTCGCCGACGCCGCGCAGGGCGTAGGTCTGGGTGGTGTGGCTGATGGTGACGCGGCTGATGCTGAAGTTCGGGATCTGGCCCGACAGGTCGCGGATGCTGTCGACCTTGCGGTCGGCCAGCACCTGGGAGCCGAAGGCCGAGATGGCGATCGCGGTCTTCTGCAGGTCGGTGGCGCGGCGCTCGGCGGTGACGATCACCTGCTCGACGGCGGGGGAGGCCGCATCGTCAGCATTGGTGGTCGGCGCCGGCTCGGCGGCCAAGGCTCCGCCGGCCCAGGCTCCGCTAGCGAAGACGAGGCCGGAAGTGAAGGCGAGAAGTTGAAGCTTGAAGGTTCGCACGATTTTATCCCCGACTTGTTCGGTGGGGATTTGCCGTCGCGCCGCCTCTCATCTCAACGAATATAAAATGATCGAGCGGATAGCTCTGCTCATATCGTCCGAGGTCATCGGATATATTTGCAGAACTCGACATTACTTGAGGAGCGATGAGAGCCGGTCATCCCACAGCGGCCGCACGTCGACGGCTCCGGGAATGATCTTGGCGGCGGCGAAGGTGTCGGCCACGGCCTGCTCGGAAGCGATGGCCGCCTCGCTGATCGGCTGCAGGATGTAGGGCGAGGAGCGCTCCTTGAACTCCTGGGCGTAGTAGGCCGCCTTGACCCCCGTCGCCTGTTCCCGCACCCGCGCCCAGCGCTCGCCGTCGGCGTTGATCCAGTCGAAAACCTTCTTGTAGCGGCTGACATAGTCGCCGATGGCCTGCAGCCGCAGCGGATCGTCCAGCGCCTCCTTGGCGGCGGTGATCAGGTAGTTGCCCGACAGGATGCCCAGCGCCGTGCGCAGCACCCGCGCCCCGGCCTCGCGCGCCTGGTAGACGATGACGCCGTAGATCACCCAGGCGTCCAGAGCGCCGCTCTGGAAGGCGGCCAGGCCGTCCTGCGGGCTCAGCGCCACCGGCTGGATGTCGCTCCAGCCAAGGCCCGCCTCCTGCAGCAGGCGCAGCAGGATGTAGTGCGAGGTCGTGGCCTTCACATAGCCGATGCGCTTGCCCTTCAGGTCCTTGAAGTCCCGGGCCGGCGAGCCCTTGGGGACCAGCAGCACCTGGTTGTTCACGTCGCCCTTCAGCACGCCGACGATGCGCACCTGGTTGCCCGGCTGGGCGGCGACGAAGATCGGCGGGATCTCGCTCATGCCGCCGAAGTCCAGCGCCCGGGCGTTGATCGCCTCGGCGATCAGGTTGCCGCCGGCGAACTGGGTGCGGGCCAGCTTGTAGGGCGGGGCGGCGATGCCGGCCTCGCCGAAGAAGCTCTCGGGATTGCCGCGATAGGTGGCGACCCTGAGCGTCAGGTCGGCCAGCGAGCCGGTCTTGTCGCCGCCCTTGGGCGAGCAGGCCGCCAGGTTGACGGTGGTGAGGCCGGCCAGCGACAGGCCCGCGATCGAAAGGCCGCCCGACATCAGGTCGCGGCGGGACAGGGAGATGCCGGTCATCAGTCGAACAGGTCCGGCTCTTCTTCGGTGACGATGTCCCAGTAGGGCTGGAACGACCACAGGCCGCCCAGTTCGGTGCCGACCTGGCCGGCGGTGTGCTTGGCCACCTCCGGCGACATCGGCTTGGTCGGGCCGGCGGCCTCGGCCAGCAACTGGGCCTGGCAGGCGTTTTCGAGCGCGAGGTAGCGCCAGACGGCGGCCTCCACCGACTGGCCGACGGTGAGGATCCCGTGGTTCTGCAGGATCACCGCCTTCTTCGGCCCCAGCGCCTTGGCGATCTTCTGGCCCTCGCTGGTGTCCAGCACCACGCCCGAGAATTCCTCGAACAGGGCGTGGTCGTCATAGAAGGCCGCCGAGTCCTGGGTCAGCGGATCCAGCAGCCGCCCCAGCGCCGACCAGACCTTGCCGTACAGCGAGTGCGAGTGGGCCGCGGCGATTACGTCGGGCCGGGCCTCGTGCAGCTGCGAGTGGATGGCGAAGGCCGCGCGGTTCAGGCGGGCGGGGGCCTTGGCCGGCGGCTGCACGATCTCGCCGGCGTGGCTGACCAGCATCAGGTCCGAAACCTTGATGCGCGAGAAGTGCACGCCCAGCGGATTGACCCAGAAGTGGTCGGTCAGCTCGGGATCGCGGGCGGTGATGTGCCCGGCGCCGCCCATGTCGAAGCCGTAGCGGCCGAACAGCCGATAGCCGGCGGCTAGGCGCTGCTTGCGATAGAGCCGTTCCAGCTCGATCGTCGGCTGCTGCGGGATCTCCCTGGAGCCGAACGGCGGCAGCACGCTCTCGATCTTGGCGGGATGCGGGCCGGAAGCGGTGAAGCTGCGGGCGGCGGGGATCGCGGTCATCGCGAAGGGTCCTTGTTGTCAGTAGCCGCGCGACAGGTCGACGACGTCGGCCAGGGGCGCGCCGGCGCGGAAGCGGGCGAGGTTCTGGGCGAAGCTGGTCGCCAGGTTGATGCGGGTGTCGGGCGTGTGCACCGAGGTGTGCGGCGAGAGCCGAACCTTCGGATGGCCGTAGAACGGGTGGCCGTCGGTCAGGGGCTCGGGGAAGGTCACGTCCAGGCTGGCGCGCGAGACGCGGCCGTCCTCCAGCGCCGCCAGCAGGGCGTCGTCGTCGATCAGCGCCCCGCGGGCGATGTTGATCAGGTGCAGGCCGGGCTTGGCGGCGGCCAGCACCTCGCGGCCGATCAGGCGCTCGGTTTCCGGCGTCGCCGGGGCGGCCAGCACCACGTGATCGCTGCGGGCGAACAGGGTCTTCAGGTCCGCCACGCGCTCGACGCCAGCGACGGGGATCGGCTTGTCCGAGCGGCGGGTGGCGATGACGTTCAGGCCCAGGGCCTGGGCGCGCGGGGCCAGGGCCTCGCCGATAGCGCCGAAGCCCACCAGGCCCAGGGTCGTGCCCGAGATCAGCTTCAGCGGCTGCGGCGCCCAGCGCTCGGCCTTGTCGATCCAGATCTCCGGCAGGCGCTTGGCCTCGGCCAGGATCGCCGTCAGGGCGAACTCGGCCAGGGCGACGGCGGAAGAGCCGCGCGCCGAGGTCACCACGGGGCCGTCGAACAGCCAGTCCGGATAGAAGTCGATGCCCACCGACACCAGCTGCACCCAGCGCACGTCGAACGGCCAGCCGGGCGGCGCCTTGGCCGGCAGCACGCCGCCGGCCTTGCGGAACGGCGCGGCCACCAGGACCTTGGCATCCTGCGGCAGGGGCGTGGTCAGGCCCGGCGGGACCGGCACGATCTCGGCGTCGGCCGCGTGCTGGGCGAAGACGGTATTGAACACCTCGGGCAGCTGGCTGGCGACGACGAGACGGCTCATTGCGCCGCCTCGCGGCCCGCGAAGGCCAGCTTGCCGGCCCCCGTCAGCACCACGTCGGCCTGGGGCGTGTGCACCCGGCCGCACAGCACGTCGCGGTGATGGCGCTCCAGCGGATTGGCGCGGGTCAGGCCGGGGTTGCCGGTCAGCTTCAGGGCCTTCTCGACCACGGTGATGGCGTTCTCGGTGACCAGGTGCTTGACCAGACCGCTCTCACTGGCGGCCGTGTCGCCTCGCGCGGCGCTGTCCAGCAGCACGCGATTGGCGAAGAGCAGGGCGTCGATCTCGCCCAGGGCTTCCTGGAAGCGGGGCAGGGTGGAGAGGCTGGCGCCCAGATTGGCCGGCTTGCGGGCGATCAGGAAGTCGGCCAGCCAGTCGCGAGCGGCGCGCGCCACGGAATCGTAGATCGCCGCCGTCAGCACCGATGACCAGGTTCCGAACACCGGCGAATAGGGCGGCGGGGCGCCCGGGGGCTGCGGATCCAGGGCGTGGTCCAGCGGAACCAGCACGTCCTCGAAGATCACGTCGTGGCTGGCGCTGGCGCGCAGGCCCAGGTGATCCCAGGTCTCCTCGATGATCACGCCGGGGCTGTCGGCGCGCACCAGCCAGCCGCCGACCAGGGGTTCTGCGTCATCGCTGCGGGCCCAGACCACGAACCAGGTCAGGGCCGTCGAGCCGGTGGAGTAGATCTTGCGGCCGCTGATCCGCCAGCCTTCCGGCGTGCGGCGGGCGATGGTGGCCGGCAGGCCGCCGCGGGCCGGCGTGCCGAGATCGGGCTCGACCCGCAGGGCGTTGATCAGGGCGCCGTTGGCGACGGCGTCGCCGATCACCTTCTGCTTCAGGTGCTCGGGCCAGCCGGAGCGACCCTCGACCGAGGCATGGAACAGATACTGCATCACCAGCACGAGAGCCGTGGCCGGCTCGCCTCGGGCGACGGCGGAGATCACCTTCAGGGCGGTCGGCAGGTCGCTTTCGAGGCCGCCCAGACGCGCCGGGGCGGTCAGGGCCAGCAGGCCTGCTTCGTGCAGGGCCTTGAAGTTGGCGAACGGAAAGCTGGCTTCGCGATCGTGCTGACCAGCGGTGGCGGCGAAGGCCTTCGTCAGGCCCGGCAGCACCGCGTCCAGGTCGGGCAGGTGGGGCGAGGGCTCCAGACGGCGAGCGGCGGCTGTGCTCACTGGACCGTCTCGCCGGTCGGGAAGGCGATCAGGGCGCCTTCGTGAGAGGCGGGCGCCTCGACGCCGAGGTGGGCGAGCAGGCGGCGGCGGATGGCCTGGAAGCGCACGTCCGGCGCGCGCGGACGCTCCAGCGTGATCTTTTCCTCGGCGGCGATCCGGCCCTTGTTCAGCACCAGCACGCGGTCGGCCAGCGAGATGGCCTCGTCCACGTCGTGGGTGACCAGCAGGACGGCGGGCTTGTGCTCGTTCCAGAGGTTCAGAACGAGGTCGTGCATCTTCAGCCGGGTCAGGGCGTCGAGGGCCGCGAACGGCTCGTCGAGCAGCAGCAGACCCGGCTCGCGTACGAGGGCGCGGGCCAGGGCCGTGCGCTGGGCCTCGCCGCCGGAGAGGGTGGAGGGCCACGCGTCGAGGCGATGGCCGAGGCCGACCTCCTTCAGCGCCGCCTCGGCGCGGGCCCGGACATCTCTGTCTTTCAAGCCCAGCGCCACGTTGCGCCAGACCTTCTTCCACGGCAGCAGACGGGCGTCCTGGAACACTACGGCGCGCGTGCTCGGCGTCGTGACGTCCTGGTCGCCGACAGGGTCGAGCCCGGCCAGGGTGCGCAGCAGGGTGGTCTTGCCCGAGCCGCTGGCGCCCAGCAGGGCGACGAATTCGCCCGGAGCGATCGAGAGGTCCAGGCCGTCGATGACCCGGTTCTCGCCGAACTGGCGGACGAAGCCGTTCAGTTTCACGGCGGGGGCGATTGACGGAGCCGCCGAGGGGGCGGAGGCCGGGGCGGCGGCGGTGTCGAAAGCGCGGCGGCGGATGCGCGGCTGGACCATGGTCATTGCTCCACGAGGCTGGGGCGCCAGGCCAGAGCGCGGCGCTCCAGCGTGCGAACGAGGGCGTCGGCGCCAAGGCCGAGCAGGGCGTAGACGAGCAGGCAGACGACGATGATGTCGGTGCGCATGAAGTCGCGGGCGTTGTTGATCAGGTGGCCAAGGCCGGCCTGGGCGTTGATCTGCTCGGCCACCACCAGCACCAGCACCGAGACGCCCAGGGCGTAGCGCAGGCCGACGAAGAACGAGGGCAGGGCGCCGGGCAGGATCACCTCGCGCACCAGGCTCCAGCCCGACAGGCCGAAGCTGCGGGCGGCCTCGACCAGCCGCACGTCGATGCCGCGCACCCCGGCGAAGAGGTTCAGGTAGATCGGGAAGGTCGTGGCCACGGCGATCAGGGCGATCTTCGGCGTCTCGCCGATGCCGAACCAGACGATGAACAGCGGGGTCAGGGCCAGGGACGGGATGGTCCGCTTGATCTGCATCAGCGGGTCGACGACGGTCTCGCCCCAGCGCGACAGGCCGGCCAGCAGGCCCAGACTCACGGCGACGGCCAGGGCGATCGCCAGGCCGGCGGCGGCGCGGGCCAGCGACACCAGCAGGTTGGCGGGAAGCTCGCCCGAGACCGTCAGCGCCCAGAAGGTTTCAGCCACCGTCGAGGGCGCGGCCAGCACGCGTTCGGGGATCACGCCGAAGCGCGAACCCAACTCCCACAAGGCCAGAAGCACGACCGGAGATAGCCACCGCGCACGGGAGAGGCGAGGCCATCGCCACCCCTTGGGGAATGGTCTCGCTAGAGAAATTCTATCGGCGATCGCCAAAGACATCGGGTCGCTTCCATCGCTGTGACCGTTGCGGCGTGGGCGCCGTTGCTTCACAGAGATGGACGCTTAATTCCTACTCGATCAATAGACTTATCCTCAGGGGTCTTATTAGAGTTCCTCAACGGGGTCAGACGGGACGCCAGATGCCGACCAACCTTCCGACCGAACTTCTCCGCAGCTTCGTGGCCATCGTCGACAGCGGGTCGATGCTGCGCGCCACCGAGCGTGTCTTCGTCACCCAGTCGGCCCTCAGCCTGCAGATGAAGCGGCTGGAGGAGACCGTGCTGACGCCGCTGTTCCACCGCGAGGGACGGCGCTTGTCGCTGACCCCGGCCGGCCAGACCCTGCTGGGCCACGCCCGCGACATCCTCGCCCTCAACGACCGCGCCGTGGTCGCCCTGACCGGCGACGCCCTGGCCGGGCCCGCGCGGGTGGGGCTGGTGCAGGACTTCGCCGAGACCCTGCTGTCGGGCGTCCTGGCCCGTTTCGCCCAGCTCAATCCCGACACCCAGCTGCAGGTGCGGGTGGCCGGCTCGCCGGAACTGCTGGAACTGCTGCGCAGCGATCGCCTGGACGTCATCCTCTGCATGGGCGCCTACGACGACCCGGCCGCCGCCCGCACCGTGCCGATGGTCTGGCACGGCGAGCCCGACCTCGCCCAGCAGGAGGTGCTGCCGCTGGCGATCCTGGAGGCCCCGTGCCGGTTCCGTGACGCGGCCCTGGCGGCGCTGGAGCGGGAAGGGCGCTCGTATCGCGTGGCCCTGGAGACGCCGAGCCTCTCGGCCCTGCGCGCCGCGGTCCAATCGGGTCTGGCGGTGACCTGCCGCACCAGCCTGTTCCGCCCCGAGGCCCAGCCCATCGCCGAGGGGGCTTTACCGAGCCTGCCGAAAGTGGCCTATGTTCGTCGGACCGGTCCAGCGCCGCACCCGTCGATCGCCAAGCTCTCGGAGCTGATCCACACGGCGGCCCTGGAGCTCTGAGACGCTTTCCGAAAGCCTCGGGCGCACATTAATCATTTTCAGAAAAGATTAACCGCGAACCTTGGTTCTTCGTTAGCGGCCTCCTGCGAAAACCCTCCCATCAAGTTTTCGCCAGGAGGGATGGGCGGCTATGAAATTCTCGATCGCTTTCGCAGCGGCTATGGCCGGCAGCTTCTTCGTCGCTTCGGCTGCTTCGGCCGCCGGTGGTTTCGAAGACCAGATGGGCCGTTGCCTGCAGCAATTCGCCAACACCAAGGACGCCGCTCAGGTGATGCTCGAGTGCACCGCCGACGCCGGCAAGCTCTCGGGCTGCAAGGTCGTCGACAACAGCGCGGCCGGCAAGGGCTTCGACAAGGCGGCCATGTGCATCGCCGAGAAGCTGCCGATGGGCGCCAAGACCGGCACCGTGAAGGTTCCGTTCCGCTTCCCGGGCGGCGCGTAAGCGTCTTACCGCTCGAAGCGTGAAAACACCCCCGTCGGTCCGCCGGCGGGGGTTTTTCGTATTTGGGCTCAGCGCGTCGCCGCCAGCACCGCCGTCGCGACCTGCGCCGCCTGGCTGCGGATGTCGGGCACGGCGTTGATCTCCCACCAGGCGCCGCGCGTCACCGGGCCGACCGCGAACAGGCTGGCCGCCGCCGCGCCCGAAACGTCGAGCAGGCGGTTGTCGGCGTCGACGTCGAGACCCAGCCGCATCGGATCGGGACGCGCCAGGCCCCGACGGATCAGGTCGAGGACCAGCGGATCGCGCGAACGGGTCACGTCGCCGGTCGGGCCGGTGGCGTTGATCACCGCGCTGACGACGAACGGCTGGGCGTCCATCTCGCCGCGCGGCCGCCAGGCGCCTTCGACGCGGCCGTCGGCTCGCTCGGCCAGGCGCACGATCTTGCCGGCGGCGACCTTCAGGCGGCGGGACTGGCGCAGATTGGCCACCCGGGACGCCACCTCGGGCGACAGACGATGGCGGTGCACGTCCCAGAACGGCCGCGCGTGGCGCAGGAAGGCCTGCTTGCGCGCCACGCTCCAGCCGCGCCACAAGTCCTGCGTCGCCGGCCGCAGGGCGTCGACCGCCGTCCGCCAGCCGTGCACGGCCGCCGTCCGCTTCAGCCATTCCAGGGCCGCGTGCGGGCTGAGGTCGGGGGAGGGCGGCAGTGGCGGATGTTCGGGCGGCTCGCCCTCGTGCTCGCGCGGCGTCAGGCCCCGTCGTGACAGGGCGATGATCGAACGGCCGGGCATGGCGTCTTCCAGGCTCAGCGCCACGTCGATCATGGTCAGGCCCGTGCCGAGCAGCAGCACCGGCCCCTGCGGCAGGGCCTTCGGATCCCAGCGCCAGGGATCGGCGACATAGGCGCTCGAGGCGGCCAGGGCCTCGTCGACGCCGGACGGCCGGCAGGGCGGCGGATTGCCCAGGGCCAGGACCACGGCGTTGGCCAGGATCGGCCGGCCCATGGCCGTCGTCAGTCGCCAGCCGTCGCCGCCCGGCTCCAGTCCGACCACCTCGTCGGGCGCGACGATCAGCCGGCCCGCGGCTTCCGGCCCGGCGACCGCGTCGGCCAGCAGGCCCTGCAGATAGCGGCCGTAGTCGCCGCGCGTGGCGAAGTCGCCGGCCCCGACCTCCAGCCCCTGGCCGCGCAGCCAGGCGGTGAAGTCGCCCGGCCGGTCCGGCCAGGCGCTCATGTTGCCGGCCCGCACGTTCAGCCGATGGCTGGGATTATGCGTGGCGTAGGCCGCGCCCAGGCCCACGGGGCTGCGCCGCTCCAGCAGGACGACCCGCGCGCCCGCGCCGTCCCGCAACAGGTGCAGGGCGGTCATGACGCCGCTGAAGCCGGCGCCGACCACGGCGATCACGGGACGCGATGTCATCGGGATAAAACTCTACAAGATTGATGGAGTTTTGTTTCGGCGATCCTCAAGCGTCGCGCAAGGGCGCTGTCGAGCCCCGCTGATGGTTTCGTCCGGCGCCGCTGAAACATCGCGACAACCCCGGCGACTATGTGTTCCGCAAATGCCGATTATTGCGTATCGCGATATATAAATCTCTGAATTCTTTCGGAGAAATACTCGTTCGCCGGGTTTGGGCGCGCTCGCCATGTTCGCCTCCGCCGACCGCCTCGTGTCGGCGAGATGGAGGTTCCCCATGAGCGTCGTCCTCGACCAGCGCCGCCCGTCCGTCGGCCCGGTCCTCGCCTGACGTCCGCCGGACCGCCCACGACCTTCTTCTCTTCAAGACCATGCAACGACGCGGATCACCGCGCGGGGGATAGCTTTTTGACTCGTGTTTCCCAGATCCTGGTTTCCCAGACCCCGGTTTCCAAGACCGTCACACGCTCTGCCTTCGCCGGCCTGCTGCTGGCCTGCGCCTCGGGCGCGGCCCTGGCCGCCGAACCCATTCCTACGGTCGACGCGCCCGACGCCGCGGTCGATTCCGTGGACGGCGTCGTCGTCACCGGCGTGCGCGGCGTGCGCCGCACCGTCGCCGACAGCCCCGCACCGATCGACGTCATCTCGTCCGAGCAGCTCACCGCCACCGGCAAGGTCGGCCTGAAGGAGGTGCTCAACACCCTGATACCGTCGTTCAACCTGCCGGGCGTCAACGGCGGCGGCACCTCGTGGACGGTGCGGGCCATCACCCTGCGCGGCCTCAACGGCGACCAGGCCCTGTTCCTGGTCAACGGCAAGCGCCGCCACACCACCTCGCTGATCAACAACCTGGCCCGCGTTGGTCGCGGCGGCGTGCCGGTCGACCTCGATCTGATCCCCGCCAGCGCCATCGAGCGCATCGAGGTGCTGCGCGACGGCGCCTCGGCCCAGTACGGCTCGGACGCCATCGCCGGGGTCGTCAACATCATCCTCAAGAAGGGGACCGAAGGCGGCGAGTTCTCCTACACCGGCGGCCAGAACTATCTGGGCGACGGCGACACCCGCGCCGCCAGCCTGACCTGGGCCCGCCCGCTGGGCGAGGACGGCGGTTTCCTGCAGCTGGCGATCAACTGGAAGAACAACGAGGCCGCCTCGCGCGCCGTGCCGTCCCGCGCCCAGTACCTCTACCAGCCCACCGTCACCACCACGGGCGGCGTGACCACCGTCACCCCCGACGCCCGCGACGCCACCGCCGACCGCTACTACTGGGGCGCCAGCTACGGCCCGGGCGAGGAAGACATCATCGCCACGGCCTACAACGCCGAACTGCCCTGGCGCGACCTGACGCTCTATTCCAGCGGCACGGTCAGCCACCGCGCGTCGAAGAAGGTCACCGGCAGCTTCCTGCCCAACCTGGCCCCGGTCACCGGCGTCACCGCTGGCCGTCCGCTGAACCGCAACTCGCTGCCCGAGGTCTATCCCAACGGCTTCAACGCCCTGCGGCGGATCTTCGAGCTCGACTGGCAGACCAGCTTCGGCGCGCGCGGCGAAAAGGCCGGCTGGTCGTGGGACGCCTCGACCACCTTCGCCCAGGACCACGCCCAGCTCGACGGCGAGAACACGCTCAACGCCACCCTCGGCCCCGACAGCCCGACCTATTTCCACCTGTCGACCCACCAGTTCCAGCAGTGGACCAACAACCTCGACGTCACGCGGGAGTTCGCGGGGATCCTGCCGCATCCGCTGCAGGTGTCGTGGGGCCTTGAGCACCGCTACGAGCACTTCCTGATCGAGGCCGGCGACGAGGCCTCCTACATCGTCGGCGACTACGTCATCCCCGCCGGCCAGCCCTTCGCCGGCCTGCGCCCTAACCCGGGCCTGTCGTCCTACGCCGGCACCGCGCCGGAAGACGCCGGCTCGACCTCGCGCCACGCCTACGCCGTCTACGCCGACCTCGGGACCGATCTGACGGAAAACTGGTACGTCGGCGCCGCGCTCCGCCACGAGCGCTACACCGGCGATGTCGGCGAGACGACCAGCGGCAAGCTGACCACCCGCTGGGAGTTCCTGCCCGGCTACGCCCTGCGCGCCACGGTCAGCAACGGCTTCCGCGCCCCGTCGCTGGGCCAGAGCATCTTCGCCACCTCGACCATCTCCGGCAGCCTGTGCCCAGCCGCGCCCAACAACACCTTCCGCGGCGGCGTCTGCACGCCCGGCGAATACCTGACCTATCCGACCAAGGTGCTGCGCACCGACAGCGCCGAGGCCAAGGCCCTGGGCGCGACGCCGCTGAAGCCCGAGACCTCGACCAACTACAGCTTCGGGATCACCGCCGAGCCCCTGGCCCGCCTGCGCCTGACGCTGGACGCCTACCAGATCGACATCGACGACCGCATCGTCGACACCAGCAACCTCGACCTGTCGGTGACCCAGCTGCAGTCGCAGTCGGCGCTGGTCGGCCTGCTGGCCCGCTTCCCGCAGGGCCTGACGGCGACCTACTACACCAACGCCGTCTCGACCCGGACGACGGGCGTCGACTTCGTGGCCGAGTACGGCCTCGACCTGGGCTCGGTCGGCAAGCTGAACCTCAACGCCGCCTACGCCTTCAACAAGACCAAGGTCCGCGACGTCATCGAGACCCCGGCCATCCTCAAGGCGGTCAACCCCAGCCTGGTGCTGTTCGACCGCCAGAAGATCTCGGACCTGACCCGCGGCACGCCGCGCGAGAAGATCGTGCTGGGCGCGGTCTGGAGCCGCCAGACGGTGAGCGCCAGCCTGCGGACCACCCGCTACGGCGAGTATACCGAGGCCGGCACCTCGGCGAGCCTCGACCGCACCTACAGCCCCAAATGGGTCGCCGACCTCGACATCGCCTGGGATGTGCGGCCGACCACCAACATCGCCATCGGGGCCAACAATCTGTTCGACCAGCACCCCGACAAGATCGGCATCGTCAACGCCGACCAGGGCACGCTGCAGTTCGGCATCTTCTCGCCCTTCGGCATCACCGGCGGCTACTACTACGTCCGCCTGACCCAGCGTTTCTAAGGGGAGGGCGCGATGCAAAGACGCCAACTCATCATCGGCCTCGGCGCGATCGTCGGTCTCTCGTCGGGGCTGGCGGCCTGCGGCAAGGGCGATGCGGCCGCGCCGCTCAAGGTCGGCAGCCAGCGCGGCGGCACCAAGGCCGTGCTGATCGCCTCGGGCGCGCTCGAAGGCGTGCCGTACAAGATCGAATGGAGCGAGTTCCCCGCCGCCCAGCCCCTGCTCGAGGCCTTGGGCGCGGGGGCAGTGGACCTGGGCGAGGCCGGCGACGCGCCGTTCCTGTTCGCCTACGCCAGCGGGGCCAAGATCAAGGCCGTCCAGGCCGCCCGCAGCGGCGGCGGGGCGACCGCCATCCTGGTCCCCAAGGACTCGCCGATCCGCGCGCCCTCCGACCTGAAGGGTAAGAAGATCGCCACGGGGCGCGGCTCCATCGGCCACTACCTGCTGCTGCGGGTGGTCGAGCAGGCCGGCCTGAAGCCGTCCGACATCTCGCTGGTCTTCCTCAGCCCGGGCGACGCCAAGGCCGCCTTCACCGCCGGCTCGATCGACGCCTGGGTGACCTGGGGCTCCTACGTCGCCCTGGCCCGCCTGCACGACAGCGCCCGGATCCTGGTCGACGGCCAGGGGATCCTGCTCGGCGCGGGCTACGAGGCCGCCAGCCTCAAGGCGATCGAGACCAAGCGGCCGCAGATCGACGACTTCCTGCGCCGCCTGGCCAGGGCGCGACGCTGGGCGATCGACAATCCCGACGCCTTCGCCGCCGTGCTGTCCAAGGAGACGGGCCTGTCGCTGGACGTGGCCCAGTACACCGTCCGCTACTACCGCTTCGCCCCCGTGCCGATCGACGACGGCTCGGTGGCCGAGGCCCGGGCCGTGCTCGACCACTTCCGCGGCGCCGGGGCGATCACCTCGACCCTCGATCCGGCCGCCGCCTTCGACCGCTCGTTCAATGGAACGGTCGCCGGATGAGCCCCACACACCACAAAGGGAGGATTTCATGAGCCATCAGACCCTGCGCGAGCGCCTGGCCGCTCTGCATGCCGAACGCGTCCGCACCTGGGAGCCGGCCGCGCTGAAGATCAACATCGACCAGCGCGCCCGGCTGGTCGAGGCGGCCGACCCCGACGCCTGGGTCAAGGTCGGCGACAAGGTCGCCCCCTTCGTCCTGAAGGACGTCGAGGGCGGCGACCTGACCCTGGAAGGCCTGACCGCCAAGGGACCGGCGGTGCTGATTTTCTTCCGCTTCGCCGGCTGCCCGGCCTGCAACATCGCCTTGCCCTACTATGAAGAGACCCTGGCCCCGGCCCTGAAGGCGATCGGCGCGACCCTGGTCGCCGTCAGCCCGCAGGTTCCCGAGCGCCTCGTCGAAATCCGCACGCGCCATGGCCTCGGCTACAAGGTCGCCGCCGACCTCGGCAACGAACTCGGCCGCCGGTTTGGGATCCTCTACACCGCCGACCAGGCCAGCCAGGACGCCCAGCGCGCCAAGGGAACCTTCATAGGCGACGTCACCGGCACGGGCGCCTGGGAGCTGCCGCAGCCGGCCGTGGTGGTCGTCGACCGCGCCGGCGTCGTCCGCTTCGCCGACGTCAGCCCCGACTGGCTGGCCCGCACCGAAGCCGACCCCATCATCGCCGCCGTCCGCGCCCTGACCCCGGCTCCGGCGGTGGTGTGAGGCTAAAGATCCTCCCCCTCTGGGGGAGGTGGCCCAAAGGGCCGGAGGGGGGCCGTTTTCAGCTTCCGCAGCGCCGGCCTTCCTCCCGCAAAATCCCCGCGAAAGCGGAACAACTGATCCCTCTCCCCTTGCGGGAGAGGGTGGCCTGCGAAGCAGGTCGGGTGAGGGGTCTCTCAAAACTGAAAGCCGCGTGCAGCGGTTAGACCGGGCGGCAGCGTCAGATGTCTGAGAGACCCCTCATCCGTCGGCCTTCGGCCGCCACCTTCTCCCGCAAGGGGAGAAGGACTCGCTCGCACTTGAGCCCCGCCAATTCCCATGTCTACAGTAGGATAACGTCGTTCTCGAAGCGGCGATGTCCGTGGGAGGACGCCATGAACGCCTTGACCCCGATCTCAGCGGGCGATGCGCCAGACTATGCCGGCCTCACGGTCACCCCCGCCGGGCCGGTGCTGGGCGCCGAGATCTCCGGGCTCGACCTGACCCAGCCCCTGGAGCCCGAGATCGTCGCGGCGATCCGCGCGGCCCTGCTGCGCCACAAGGTGGTGTTCTTCCGCGACCAGGACATCAGCCACGAGGACCACGTTCGCTTTGGCCGCTATTTCGGCGACCTGGAGGGCCATCCGGTCACCGCCCACGTGCCGGGCTTTCCCGAGATCCTGCACATCGAGGCGGCCGACGGCATGAAGCTGCGCGAGGCCATCGTCCCGATCGTGCGGGCGGCCAACAAGTGGCACACCGACGTCACCTTCCGTCCCGCGCCGTCGATGGGCGGGGTCCTGCGCGCCCGCACCCTGCCGCCGTCGGGCGGCGACACCCTGTTCGCCGACACCGCCGCCATCTACGCCGACCTGCCCCAGCCGCTGAAGGACAGGCTGGCGGGCCTGCAGGCCGAGCACGACATCCTGCAGAGCTACGGCTACCGCATCGACGAGGCCAAGCGGCAGGAACTGCGCGCGGCCTATCCGCCCCAAACCCATCCGGTGGTGCGCACCCATCCCGAGACCGGGCAGGCGCATCTCTTCGTCAACAAGGTCTTCACGACGCGGATCCTCGGCCTGCCCGAGGACGAGGCCGCCGCCCTGCTGGCCGAACTGCTCGACCGCGTGAAGTCGCCCGAATACCAGGTCCGCTTCCGCTGGAGCCCGAACGCCATCGTCTTTTGGGACAACCGCGCCACCCAGCACTACGCGGTGCTCGACTACTGGCCGGTGGAGCGCGTCGTCGAGCGGGTGACGATCAAGGGCGACGTTCCATATTTCCAAGCCTGATCAGGGGCTTGAGACCATCTCGTTGGATCGCGGGCAGGGGGCTTCGTAAGCAGGTTCCGTCACTTTCAGCCAACGGAACGGCCCCGATGTCCCAGCCCCGTCAACTCAAGCTCGGCTTCATCCTGCACGGGGTCGGTCCCGGCTGGGGCGACTGGCGCCACCCGGACGCCCATCCCGGCGCCAGCACCGACTTTTCGTTCTACAAGCGTCAGGCCCAGGTCGCCGAGGCCGGCAAGTTCGACTTCCTGTTCGTCGCCGACAGCGTCTACATCACCGAGAAGTCCAGCCCGCACTACCTCAACCGCTTCGAGCCGCTGACCATCCTGTCGGCCCTGGCCGGCGCCACCGACAACATCGGCCTCGTGGGCACCCTGACGGTCAGCTACAGTGAGCCGTTCAATGTCGCCCGCCAGTTCTCCTCGCTCGACCACATCAGCGGGGGCCGCGCCGGCTGGAACGTCGTCACCTCCTGGCTCGAAGGCAGCGCCGCCAACTACAGCCGCGAGAAGCACTACGCCCACGACGTCCGCTACCGCCTGGCCGGCGAGTATCTCGACGTCGTCCAGGGCCTCTGGGACAGCTGGGAGGACGACGCCCTGACCTTCGACAAGGCCGGCGGCGAGTTCTTCGATCCCAAGAAGCTCCATACCCTCGACCACAAGGGCGAGTTCTTCTCGGTGAAGGGGCCGCTGAACATCAGCCGCTCGCCCCAGGGCCAGCCGGTGATCTTCCAGGCCGGCGCCTCGGAGGACGGCAAGGCCTTCGCCGCCAAGCGCGCCGACGCCATCTTCGTCTCGCACGAGGACCTCGACGCCGCCCAGGCCTACTACAAGGACATCAAGGCCCGCGCCGCCGGCTACGGCCGCGATCCGGACCAACTGCACGTCCTGCCCGCCGCCCGTCCGGTGGTCGGCAAGACGGCGGAGGAGGCCGAGGCGCTCTACAAGGAGCTGACCGAACTGGTTTCGCTCGACAACGCGCTCTCCATGCTGGCCCGGCCGTTCAACGAGTACGATTTCAGCCAGCACGATCCCGACGGCCCGTTCCCGCTGGAGGCCGCCGAGTTCGGGGCCAATTCCAACCAGAGCTCGGTCACCCGCATCGTCGCCGCCGTGAAGGCCGACAACCTCACCCTGCGCGAGACGGCCCTGCGCTTCGCCACGCCGCGCGGCCACTTCGTCGGCGCGCCCGAACAGGTCGCCGACAGCCTGCAGGCCTGGTTCGAAGGCCGCGCCTCCGACGGCTTCGTGCTGTTCGAGAGCCTGCCGGGCCAGCTGGAGGCCTTCGTCGAACTGGTGGTGCCGATCCTCCAGGCGCGCGGCCTGTTCCGCACCGACTACGAAGGGACGACCTTCCGCGAGAGCCTGGGGATCGACGTTCCCGCCAACCGCTACGCCGCGACCCTCGCCGCCGCCGAATAACGACACGAACGCCGGGAGGGACATCCGCCCCTCCCGGCAGACCGTCAGAAGCGGTAGCCGATCTCGACGCCGAAGGTGCGCGGCGGCTCGAAGGTGCCCAGCACCGGCGTGGTCAGCAGCGGATTGCTGGTCACGGCCGTGGCGATCAGGGTCTCGTCGGTAAGGTTGCGGCCGTAGGCCGTCACCGTCCAGTCGCCGGCCGGCCGGGCCCAGGTGACGAAGGCGTTCAGCTTGTTTTGGGCGTCCTGTGAGAGGACGTCACGGTTGAACTGGTTGAAATAGACCTTGCCGACCCAGATCGACTCCGCCCGGAAGGTCCAGTCGCCGAAGCCCGTCGGCAGGCCGTACTGCACCGCCAGGGTGGCCGAATAGGGCGGGGCCTGGGCGATGCGGTTGCCCGCCAGGTTCAGCACGCCGAGATAGCTGCGCGACGGGTCCGAGGTCTGGAACTGCGTGTACTCCGAGTGCAGCAGCGCGCCGTTCAGGTCGATGCGCAGGTTCTGCGTCGCCAGCAGGCTCGACTCCAGCTCGATCCCGCGGATCTCGGCCTTGGCGGCGTTCTCGAAGAAGGTGCCGGTGGCCAGCACCTTCTGAACCTGCAGGTTGCTGTAGTCGTAGAAGAAGGCCGACAGGTTGGTGCGCAGGCGGCGGTCGAACCACTCGGCCTTCAGCCCCGCCTCATAGTCCTTGAGCTTCTCCGGCTGGTAGGGGCTGGCGACGCTTCCCACCGAATAGCCGCCGCCCTTGAAGCCCTCGGCATAGGTCGCATAGGCCTTCACGTCCGGGGTGAAGGCGTATTCCAGCGTCACCCGCGGCGTCAGCGACGACCACGAATTGCGTTGCAGCTTGGTCGGGGTCGGGAACTGGTTGGGCGGCAGGCCAGGATAGTCGGTGGCCAGATTGACCACCGAATATTCGTCCAGGGCCTTCCTGTCCTTGCTCCAGCGCAGGCCGACGATCAGCGACAGCTTGTCGGTCGCCCGCCAGGTCGCCTGGCCGAAGGCGGCGTAGGACGTCGTCTTCTGCAGGCCGCCGAAGGCCGCGCCGATCGCCGGCGTCATCGCCCCGCCGACCAGCGCCCGCGACATCGGCGAGAAGCCGTTCACCCCGTTGATGTCTTCGGAGAAGTAGTAGGCCCCGACCAGCCAGTCGAACCGCTCGCCCTTGCCCGACAGCCGCAGCTCCTGGCTCAGCTGGCTGGAGATCTCGCGGTTATAGAGGTTGGCCAGCAGCAGGGTGGTGTTGTCGGCGTCGCTGAGGAACTGGGTCTTGCTCTCGCGATAGCCGGTCACCGACGACAGGGTCGCCGGGCCCAGCGTCCAGTCCAGCTGGTTGCCGAAGCCCCAGACCTTGCGGCGGTTGTGGGTGTCGGTGTCGTTGTTGGTGTCGCGGGCGTTGGGCGCGGTGGTCCCGCCTAGGCGGAAGGCGAGGGGAGCCAGGGTCGGATTGCCCTGGGCCAGGTAGTGGTAGTGATAGTTGGCGTCGTCGGCCGTGTAGTAGTCGAGCGAGGCGACGTTCCTGAAGTCGTCGTTGGGCTCGATCAGCAGCTTCACCCGCGCGGCGGCGGTGTGCTCGTCGTCGACATCGTTGCCGGTGTGGATGTTGCGGCCGTAGCCGTCGCGATCGACCTTCTGCACGGCCAGCCTCAGGCTGACGGCTTCGCTCAGCGGCGCGCTGACCGCGCCCTCGGCCCGCACCAGATTGTAGTTGCCCAGCGCCACGCGGGCGTAGCCGCCGAAGTCCTTCTCCGGATCCTGGGTGATGACGTTCACCGCCCCGCCGGTGGCGTTGCGGCCATAGAGCGTGCCCTGCGGCCCGCGCACCACCTCCACCCGCGCCACGTCGAAGAAGGTGCCCAGCGCGATGGTCGGACGGCTGAGATAGACCCCGTCCAGGTGATAGGCGACGCGCCCCTCGCTGCCCGGCGTGGTGGTGTCCAGGCCCACGCCCCGGATGGCGATGCGGGCGATGCCGACTGCTCGGCCGAAACTGACGTTGGGGATCGACGAGGCCAGGGCCTCGATACTGTTGATCTGGCGCTTTTGCAGGTCCGCCGCGCCGATGGCCGAGACCGCCAGCGGTGCGTCCTGGATAGCCACCTCCGAGCGCTCGGCCGTGACGATGATGTCGTCCAGCTGGACGGGCTGGTCGTCGGCGGCGGATGGCTTGGCGGTCTGGGCCATCAGCGGACTGGCCGACATGAGGGCGAGGGCGGTCGTCGAGGCGAGCAGCAGCGCTCGCCCCTGGCCGGTGCAGGGTCGCATTTCGATTGTTCCTCCCGATGGCGCCGTCGATCCGGCGCTCCTTGGGCTTCGTTCCAGTTCGCCCGAGGGGCGGCATGGCGAGCTTGCGGCGACGCTAACTCGACGCACGGCGTTCTGTGAAAGCCGTAGGGAGAATACCTGCTATCGGCGGGGCCAAACGAAGACGGCGGCGGCCCCGTCTGGGACCGCCGCCGCCAGTCGTCATGCCTGAAAAAGCGATCAGGGCTTCAGGGCCAGCCGGTAGGTCGCCATGCCTTCCTCGAAGATGTAGCCGTCGATGGTCTCGACCCACCAGACGAGGTCGACCATCGGCTTGCCGTCCTTGACGTACTTGCCGACCACTTCCGACTTCACGATCGCCACGTCCTGGGTCAGGCCGTGGGTGTTGACGTAACGGCCCTTCATCGACGGCACGCGGTCTAGGAAGTGCTCGGCCAGCGGGTCGGAGGGGACGGGGTCGCCGACATCGGCCATGCCGCGCGGGTCCATGATGGTCCAGCGGATGTTCTCCAGCCACGCCCGGTCGCCGGCCCAGTTGGTCAGGTGGCGGATGGCCAGGTCCCGGCCCAGATAGTTGACCAGCGGCGCGCGCTTGGCGCCTTCCTTGTGGATGTTGGTGGTGTCGATGCCGCCGTCCAGCGTTGGGGCGCCGGGGATCACCGGGCTGGGCGGCGGGACGGGCACGTAGTCGGCGCGGCTCTGCAGGCGCCAGATGCCGTCCTTCTCGCCCCGGATCAGGCCCTTGGCCAGCTTGGGATCCATGATCTCGCGCTTGAGGGTGCGGCTGCCGCCCGCGCCCATGCCCCACGGCGGGATCGGCGCGACCGAGACCTCGATCGGCCCGTCCAGCGTCCAGGCCGGCTTGTCGCCCACCTTGACGTCGTCCCAGTAGAGCGGCTCGGCGCCGCGACGGGTCTCCTTGGACCAGACGTCCTTGATGAACGCCCAGTCCTGGTCGGTGTAGACGTGGGCCGGCCGCCTGAACCAGTCGGGGGCCTGCCAGATCACCGGGAACGAGCGGTCCTTCGGCTCCTTGCCCGGCTTGGCCACCTTCACGTTCTCGGTGACGCGGAAGATCACGTCGCTGACCTTGACGCCCTTCTGGTTGAAGACCTCGCCCTTGGTCTGGATGACGATGTTGCGGGTGATCGAGCCTTGCGGCGGCGTCAGGTCCAGCACCGTCCGCTCGTTCATCACGAGATACAGCGTGTCGCCCGGATAGATCGGGGCCAGGTTGGTGACGCTGTGGTTCAGCTCGCTGACCAGCAGCTTGTCGCGCGCGCCGGGCGGCCACGGCGCCATGTAGCTGTCGTCGTGCGCGCCGAAGGTCGGATAGGCCAGGATGTCCTCGTAGCCCAGCGAGCGCGCATAGGCCGCGTCGTTGCGCAGCGCGCTGTCGGGGTCGTACTTCTTTGCGTTGTAGCGGACCCAGTCCTCGGTGACCTTGATCACGGGACCCAGGCCCGGGGTGTCCTTGGGCAGGGTTCCGGCGACCAGCGCCTTGACGTCGATAGGGCCGCGATCCTTCAGGGCCTGGTTGTCGGCGAAGTACTTGGCGACCAGCGGAGCCTCGCGGTCGGTATAGACCCCCGGATGCAGCAGTCGGTAGTCGTCGGCGGTCAGCTGCGCGGCGGGCGGCGCGTCGACCCTCGCCAGCGCCGCGACGGGCGCTGTCGAGATCGCCAGCAGGGCCGCCCCGGCCAGCAGGATATGGGTCAGAGCGCGCGGAACGCGGCGCAGCGAAGCGGAAGCCATCCTGTTGTTTCCCCTCTTGTCGTTGTCAGGCTGGAGCGAACCTGCGCGAAGGGCGTGGGCGCCGGCAAAGCCATTTGGCCGATAGCTCGCCGCCGCGCGGCTGATCGATGTTACGGCGCGGCAAAGGCTATCGGTCGCGCCGATAGCTGAAATCCGTTCTTTCGATTTGGGCGATGGAGGGGGTATCGATAGCGTCGATACCAAAGCTGGCGACAGACCGGCCTAGGGAGGAACATCATATGGCGCAGTTCATCTGGCGCGCCCTGGCCATGCTGGCCGCGCCCGTTCCCGCGACGGACACAGCGTCCGTATCCGCGATGATCTATCCGATCGCCTACGACCACTGGTTCGTGCCGGTGCGCTTCAGTCCCGAAGCCAGCGAAGACGAGGCGGCCTGATGCGTTTCGAGCGGCTCGACCTCAACCTTCTCGTGGCCCTGGACGCCCTGCTGGACGAGCGCAACGTCTCGGCCGCCGCCGAGCGCCTGTGCCTGTCCCAGTCGGCGATGAGCGGCGCGCTGGGGCGTCTTCGCGACTTCTTCGGCGACGAACTGCTGGTCAACACCGGCCGCAAGATGGTGCTGACCCCGCGCGGCGAGGCCCTGGCCGAACCGGTGCGCGGCGTGCTGCTGCAGATCAAGTCGACCATCACCACCAAGCCGAGCTTCGATCCGGCCACCTCCGACCGCAAGTTCACCGTCACGGCCTCGGACTACGCCCTGGCGGTGATGCTGTCGGGCGCTCTGCAGGCGATCTCGCAGCAGGCGCCGGACATCACCGTCGAGCTCGTCCAGCTCGATGACCGGCCGGGCGAGCACCTGGAGCGTCGCGAGATCGATCTGCTGATCACCCTCGATCACGCGCTGAGCGAGAACCATCCCAAGAGTCGGTTCTTCGAGGACGACTACGTGGTCGTCGCCTGGAGCGGAAACACCGAGATCAAGGAAAAGCTCGACCGCACGCTCTACTTCGGTCTCGGCCACGTGTCGGTGCAGTTCGGCAAGGCCCGCCTGCCGGCCTTCGAGGAATACTTCCTCCAGACCCAGCAGGTGCGTCGCCGGATCGAGATCGTCGCGCCGTCGTTCACGGCCGTGCCGGGCCTGGTGGTCGGCACCAACCGCATCGCCACGGTGCAGCGGCGCCTCGCCGAACAGGCCGCCAAGCACCTGCCGCTGGTGATCCACGAGTCGCCGGTCGACATCCCGCCGATCCGCCAGTCGATCCAGTGGCACCGTTCCAGCAGCCAGGACCTGGCCCTGCGCTGGCTGATCGAGCAGCTCAAGCGCTACGCCGGCCATCCGTCGCTGGAGCGTCCGGCCTTGGCGCTACCCGAGGACGAGATCGCCGGCGCCTGAGCGCGCCGCGCCGATAGGACCTATCCACACAAACGCCGAGCCGTCCGCAACGGCGCGCCTATGCTCGCGCCGTCCGCGGCCTTGCGCCCAAGCTTCAGGAGTTCGCCTTGCGTCCCGACAACCCCCTTCGCGACTGGCGCGTCGATCGCGCCGCCATCGGCTTCGTCGGCAAGGACCTGCAACGGCCCGAATGCATCCTGGCCGAACGCGACGGGACCCTGTGGTCGGCCGACGCCCGCGGCGGGGTGGTGCGCATCGATCCCGACGGCGCCCAGACCATCGTCTCCCAGGCGCAGCCCGAGGAGCTGGGCGGCGGCTCGTTCGAGGAGCGGTTCGTCAACACCCAGGGCTCGCTGCCCAACGGCCTGACCTTCGATGCGAACGGCGATTTCCTGATCGCCAACTTCGGAACCGACCGCCTGGAGCGGATGACCCGAGACGGCAAGAGCAGCGTCATCCTCGACAACATCGAGGGCCGGCCGCTGGGCAAGGCCAACTTCGTCACCCGCGACAGCAAGGGTCGGCTGTGGCTGACCGTGACGACCCAGATGGTGCCCTGGACCCGTCACGTCGAGACCATGAGCACCGACGGCTATATCGCCCTGATCGACGAGCGTGGCGTGCGCATCGTCGCCGACGGCCTGTGCGGGACCAACGAGCTGCGCTTCGACCCGAAGGAGGAGTGGCTTTATGTCGCCGAGACCACGGCCCGCAAGATCACCCGCTTCAAGGTCGAGGCCGACGGCGAACTGAGCCATCGCGAGACCTTCGGCCCCAGCAATGTCGGCGGCTTCTGCGACGGCGTCGCCTTCGACGCCTACGGCAATCTCTGGAGCACCCTGATCATGGCCGATCGCCTGATCGCCATCACGCCGGAGGGCGATCTCGTCACCTTGCTCGACGACGGCGATCCGGTTGGCACGGCGGCGCTCGACAAGGCCTGGGAGGAGGGGCGGGTGACGCCCGAACTGATGGCCGGCGCGACCGGGACCCTGGCGCCCTGGATGGCCAGCCTGACCTTCGGTGGCCACGACCTGAAGACGGTCTATCTGGGCTCCCTGCGCGGCTCGACCATCCCGTTTTTCCGCAGCCCGGTCGCGGGCCAGCCGCTGATCTACTGGTGAGGGCGGCATGAAAGCGATCATCACCGGGGCCGGCGGCTTCGTCGGCCAGGAACTCGTCAGGCAGCTGCGGGCCCACGGCCGCTTCGACCGCCTCGTCCTGCTCGACGCGCGGCTGCCGCCCGGCCTCGCCGGCCCGAACGCCGAACTGGTCGAGGGCGACCTTGCCGATCCGTCCATCCGCGCCCGGGCGACAGGGCAGGGGGCGGACGTCCTCTTCCACCTGGCCGGGGTCATGGGCGGCACGGCCGAGCAGGACCCGGCCCTGTCGCGGCGGATCAATCTCGACGCCACCCTCGACCTGATCGAGGCCGTGGCGGCGCACGGCAACGTCCCCCGGGTGGTCTTCACCAGCACTATCGCCGTGTTCGGCGCGCCCTTGCCCGACCAGGTCGACGACGACACCCCGCTGTCGCCGGCCATGACCTACGGCGCCCACAAGCTGATGGTCGAGATCGCCCTGGCCGACCTGACCCGGCGCGGCGCGCTCGACGCCGTCAGCGTGCGCCTGCCGGGGATCCTCGCCCGACCCCTCGGCCCCAGCGGCATGAAGTCGGCTTTCATGAGCGAGGTGTTCCACGCCCTGGCCGCCGGCAAGCCGTTCACGGTTCCGGTGTCGCGCGAGGCGACGATCTGGGCGATGTCGGTCGAGCGCTGCGCGGCCAACCTCGTCCACGCCGCCGGCCTGGACGGCGCGGTGATGCCGACCACCCGGGCGGTGACCCTGCCGGCCCTGCGCCTGGTCTTCGGCGAGATGGTCGACGCCATCGTCGCCCGCACCGGGGCCGATCCGGGGCTGGTGACCTATGTTCCCGACGCGCCCCTGGAAGCCCAGTTCGGCCGCCTGCCGCCGCTGACCGCCGCCGCCGCTCAGGCCGCCGGCTTCGCCCACGACGGCTCGACCGAGGCCTTCGTCGCCGCCGCCCTGCGCGGGATCGGCGCGCCATGAGCCTCGTTGCGATCCAGGCGGCCTTCGCGCCGCTGCCCGGCCAGGAGGCGCAAGTCGAGACGGTGCTGCGGCGCATGGTCGGCTTCACCCGGGCCGAGCCCGGTTGCCGCCGCTACGACCTCTTCCGCACCGAGGCCGGCTTCCTGCTGCACGAGGTCTATGACGATCAGGCCGCGCTGGAGGCCCATCGGGCGGCCGGCTATTTCGCCGATTACCGGCGCGACATCGTCCCGCTGCTGGCCTGGCCGATCACGGTGACCGCCCTGGCGCCGCTCGACGCCGCGGCGGGAAACGCCGGTGTCGATGGGGTCTTCGGCGGCTGACGGCGGGGGCGATACCTGTCCACGATAAAGACGTTTTGCCGCCGGCTCCGGCGGGTCCTACCAGCATCGTCAACGGCTTGGCCGACCAAGAGAACTAGGACGAGGAACACGCCATGGCGAAGTGGTTGAAGAGCGGTGCGGACGCGGGCGTTGTGGCGGCGGCGGACCGCGCGGTGCGCGAGACGGTGGAGGGGATCCTCGCCGACGTGGCGGCGCGGGGCGATGCGGCGGTGCGCGAGCTGTCGGC